>NZ_JAKUKD010000011.1:0-204737 GCF_024197625.1 Shewanella sp. KJ2020
ACGATTATTCACTGCGAAGGTGAAAGTTATCGTCGTAAAACGGCCCTGAGTAAGGGCGATTAAAATTCGGTATCAACCGGCCAAGATAATTGTCGGAAAACCGGCCAAGATAATTGACGCTAGATAAATGTCTCGCCAGTCTAAGTTGTTCTGCTCACAAAACGTCAGGAATTGACACAAGTGATTGGCATACGTCCACCAAGTGTTTTCACTATTCACCCGACCTCGTTTCAAGCACTCATATATCAAAAAGTGCATAGCCTCTTCACAAAGCATTCCAGACTCAATCCCTAATTCTGGATTATCTATTTCCCAAGTTAGTAATGGGAAATTAGGGTATTTGACGCTTTCTATTTCAAAGTCGGGTGTGGATCTCAGTGCAATCATAACTATTCTAAACCCGCATTAATTAACTGTATAAAAAAACAGTATATGCAGGTATTCTAGAATATCAATTAACAGTTACACTTTTAGGGATGCATAACATATTCACTGCAATGGTTTCATGCAGCACGGGTAACACAATAGCTCCGCCGTCTTTAATAATTTTTTCGCCGCCAAACCCCGTACGCACAAAAGCCATTTCCTTGGTCGCACGTTTATATAACTTGGCAAAAATCAGGCCGATAACAATCAGGCCTATCACTACCATACCCGCAACTAACAGCACAAAATGACTCGGATTAGTGACTTCGTTTAACACATCCATTTGCTTTCCTTTTCAATTAAATAATGGCTTTAAAATACTAATTATCAAAACGAGTCGCAGACCAGACTCTGCCCTCGCGCCTTAGCAGCACCACCTGAGTGCCTGAGGCAAACTCGACCCCCGATATTTCTGGCTCGACTAAAACATAATGTTTTTGCTGATGTTTATCGCGCACGACAGCCTCTGAGGGCATGCCTTTCATCGCACAGCCTAAGGTTATAGTGCCAACATAACCGCTAAGATCGTCTAGCGATATTGCCGTCGATTCATTTTTGGGTAAGTGATCGGCGAGCACTCGCCCTAAATAACGGCAAGCGAATGCACTACCAACGATAGCAATAGGTAAGGTGAAGAGTTGTGGCAATAGCATGCCCGCCACACTTAGACTAATAAAATTAGTGAGATAACCCGTTATCGCAAAACTGGTCAGTGCGAGCACAAACCAAATCAGCAGAGGGAGTCGATTAAGACATAACCAGCCCGCAATGCCGGTGAGCCCACCGACACTCGCATCGGCATCATAATCAACATCGGTTGGTACCCATTGGTCTAAGGCACTTAACATGCTCAAACCGATTAACAGGGCTAAGGCTTCAAATACACCAAGGGCTAGCACGCAAGCAAAGGCGATAGTGTAAGGTAAATTAGGCTGTTCAACTAAAAACGCCCACATAGTCATCTCCTTGAACGATACAACATTCCATTTATTTCACTGTAATTATCGACTTACGGACCACAGAATAGCAAGGCAAGCCCCATTTCCAAACTAAAAATTCATCTTAATCGGCCGCCTTACTCATATCAAAAGCCACTTTAAACTTCATACCCTTAGGAATGGGCATCATGCAGTCGACTTTGGCTACCTGACCAAACTCAGGAATTGCAGGCCCAGCCACAAATTTATCGGCCCCGCCTGCGCCGTCGAAGCGATAGCGGCGAAGGTCAGGCACAGCGCAGCCTTAAGCGTTTTAGTGCTATATGATTTTGACTCCATTGTATTATCATCCTGTTATTGTTATTTATTCGCGCAGGTTTTAGGCGCAAGAAGGGAAATCCCATGGGCACAGCTAAGACTAAAGTACCAACGCCAAGTTACGATAAACTCACCGCTCATTTCCAGAAAATTTCTCACTTTGAACATTTCAGTGCTTTGGGTGACTGGGATCAAGCGGCCATGATGCCCATGGGTGGCGGTCAAGATCGCGGCGATGCTATGGCTGAACTGGCGCTACATATACACGACCTCAAAACCTCAGCCGCCTTAGCCGATAACTTAACCCGCGCCGCGGATGAACAGCTGACACATAAGCAACGGGCTAACCTCAGGGAAATGTTATACCAGTATCAACAGGCCAACTTAGTGCCCGGCGACCTAGTACAAGCCAAAACCAAGATGGCCTATCAATGTGAGAATGCCTGGCGCGAGCAACGTAAAAATAATGACTGGCTGGGCTTTAAAGCAAATCTTAACGCTGTCATCGCCCTCACGAGGGAGGAAGCGCAAATTCGGGGTGAAGCACTAAATATTCCGCCCTATGATGCCCTACTCAATAAATTTGAACCGGGAATGACCACGGCAAAGCTGGAACAAACCTTTAAAGGATTAAAGACTTGGTTACCGCCCCTGATCCAAGAAGTGTTAGCCAAGCAAATGAACCTAAGCTTGTGCTCAATGGCCCCTTCGATATCAGCGCGCAGCAAGCCCTTGGCCGTGAGGTGATGGCGTTTTTGGGGTTTGATTTTAATCACGGCAGACTCGATATCAGCAGTCACCCATTTTGCGGTGGCGTTCCGAGCGATGTACGCATCACTACCCGTTATAATGAAACCGATTTTAGCAGTGCTATCATGGGGATAATCCATGAAACCGGCCATGCCCGTTATGAACAAGGCTTGCCGAAACAATGGCGTGGCCAGCCCGCCGGGCTCGCACGTTCTATGGGTATCCATGAAAGCCAGAGTCTATTCTGTGAAATGCAGCTCGGTGCTAACCCAGCGTTTTTACGCCAATTGCAACCACTGATTAAACAGCACTTAGGCTGCGAATTCAGCGCCCAAGACTTGGCAAGACACTACACCCGCGTTAATCCCGGACTTATCCGCGTCGATGCCGATGAAGTCACCTATCCTTGCCATATTTTGCTGCGTTTTGAAGCTGAAAAAGCCTTTATCGACGGCAGTTTAGCCGTAGATGACCTACCCGATTTTTGGTCAAGCCAGATGCAACAACTGTTGGGTATCAACACAGATGACAATTACCGTGATGGCTGTATGCAAGATATCCATTGGGCGGTGGGTGAATTAGGCTATTTCCCCAGCTATACCTTAGGCGCCATGTATGCGGCGCAGTGTCGCTTCTCGATGGAACAAACCTTAGGGCCAATAGAAGCCTTAATCGATGCCGGCAAGTTAGCCACAATTTTTCAATGGCTGAGCGACAATATTTGGGCTAAGGGCTCATTACTGACCACAGATGAACTCATGCGCCAAGCGACGGGCGAACCGTTAAATAGCCAGTATCTTGAGCGTCATCTCCGTCAGCGATATTTAGGCTAATGCTCAACTTTGATACTCGGCTAAGTCAAAGTTGATACTCAACTAGGTCAATGTCGAGTTTCAGCGCATTTTAGGACGATTTGGGTATATAATGCCGAGCTTATTTTAATCAAGACACTTTGAATGGGATAGATATCGGCCATGTTATTGCGTGCAATCACCCCACAGGATTGGGATGCTATTTTACAGATCCAAGCGGAATGCTACTCACAACTGGATCCTGAACCCCTGCATGTATTGCAAAGCAAGTGGCAGGTGTCACCACAGTCCTGTTTTGTGTTTGAGGTGAATGATGCCGTGGTCGGATATTGTTTAGCCCACCCTTGGACAATCAACATGCCACCCGCGCTCTACGAGCCCATCACTCACCTACCTAAGGCAGATACCCTCTATCTGCACGATATTGCGATTTCGGCCAAAGCCCAAGGATTAGGTGCTGGAGCTAAGGCGCTCACGCGCTTAAAACTACTGGCAGACCGCTATAATCTCAATTCCTTATCCCTAGTGGCAGTGCAAGGTGCCGATAGCTATTGGCTTAAAATGGGTTTTAAACCTCAGACTATCAATAAATGTCTTGGCAGTTACACCCATGATGCTATGTATATGATTTACAGTATTAATTGTCGAGATATATGATGAACCCAACACTCACTACTATCGGTTTACTCTGCCTTAGCAATATTTTTATGACCTTTGCCTGGTACGGGCATTTGAAGACGCTAGGCTCAAAACCTTGGATTATTGCGGCCCTAGTGAGCTGGGGTATTGCGCTATTTGAATACTTACTGCAAGTGCCTGCTAACCGTATCGGTTACACGGTAATGAATGTCGGTCAGTTAAAAATCTTACAGGAAGTCATCACCTTAAGCTTGTTCGTCCCCTTTGCCTATTTCTATATGAAAGAGCCCTTAAAACTCGATTATCTATGGGCTGGGCTGTGCATCTTAGGTGCTGTGTATTTTATTTTTAGAAGTGAATTTAATTAATTTCAGGAGAGTTTACCCCATGGCACGTCAAGTCACTTATACCTTCAAAGGTCAGACTAAAACCATCGCCTTTAGCTACGATAAACACCATGATTTATATGAAGCCGTTGCCGAAGCGGAAGGGATAGATCTCGCCAAATTTCTCGCCATGGAACAACAAATTGCCATGACCTCCCGCAAAGGTGCAAAAGCGGAAAAAGATTTTAGAAAGGTCGAGTTTGCCCGCTTTGGCTTTAGCAATATCCACTTTGTCCGCGACGAAGAGCCCGAAGCATAAGCGTTATGTTAGCTCCATACTGTGATTTTCAGACTAGGAACCCCCATGTTAAATACTGAACATGCCAACTTTCCCCGTGCGAGTTTCTTCCGCCGTCTAGGCGCAGCCATCTATGATCTGCTGTTAGCCATCGCCGTATTTATGTTTTCTGGCGCCATTGGTTTTGGTCTCTTCTTTGGCCTAGCCAACTCTGGAGTTATCGGCATGAATGGCTTTGAACATGTTGCCGATGCGCTCAATGGCACCCCCATTTACCATGGTATTTATCAACTTTGGTTAGCACTCTGCGTGGGGACTTTCTACGCATTATTTTGGAGTAAAGGCGGCCAAACCTTAGGAATGCGCGCCTGGCGCCTTAAAATTCAACATCCTAACGGTCAAAACCTAAGCCTTATCACAGCCTATGCTCGCATCGTTTGGTCATTGCTGGGGATTGGAAATCTTTGGATATTAATTAACGACGATAAACTCGCGCTTCAGGATATGATGACCCGCTCCGAAGTGGTTGTTCTCTCTAAGGAAGCCAACCAAATGCGTAATTGGCACGGCGCTTAGATTTCGGAGCTTAGGTTTTGAAGCTTAAACCAAGCCAAATCCCCCATAAAAAAACGACGCTTTAGCGTCGTTTTTTTATGGGCTCCTATCGTAATAACGGAATGCGTATCATCGCCGGATAAAGTAGAAGGCAATCCCCGTAAATAACAGACTTGGTGCCACCGCCCCCACATAGGCGGGCAACTCGTAGACTATGCTCATAGGGCCAAAGATTTCATTACTGATATAGAAGCTAAAACCCGCCACTACTCCAAGTAACACCCTAGCACCCATAGTCACGGTTCGCAGCGGGCCAAATACGAAGGAGAGCGCCACCAGCATCATGACGCCGACGGTAATAGGCTGCATAAATTTACGCCACAGGGCGAGCTCATAACGGCTGGGATCTTGGCTATTGGTTTTAAGATAATCGAGATAACCGAGTAGGCCACGGATAGAAAGCGCCTCTGGTTTAATCGACACGACACTGAGCTTATCCGGCGTTAAACTCGATTTCCACACATCTTCTTCGAGGTAATCTAAGCTCACGAGATCGGATGTCACTTCTGTGCGCTCAACCCCAAATAAACGCCAACTATCCTTCGCAAATAGGGCGCGATCAGCGTGTACAACATTGGTAAGTTTAAGCTCATTATTGAATTTATAGAGAGTGATGTTATTGAGTTTATTGATATCTTCAACTTCGCCAATATTAACGAATAGGTCCCCATCCTTAGCCCAAATGCCTCGGTGTGATTTAATTAAACTTCCGCCGGATAACTTAATTGCTTGCAACTCATTGGCTTTCTGCTCAGCAATCGGAGCGCCCCACTCGCCCAGTGCCATTACCATCAGCATTAAAGGCACCGCCGTTTTCATGGCGGAAAGCGTGATCTGCAGACGCGACATCCCCGATGCCTGCATCACCACCAATTCAGAGTTAGACGCCAACATGCCCATACCGATTAAAGCACCGAGCAGAACGGCCATCGGGAAAAACATTTCGATATCCCGTGGCACTAAAAATAGGACATAGATGCCGGCATCCATCATGGTATAAGTCCCACGACCGACTAAACGCAATTGGTCCACCCACTTGATAATGCCAGAAAGGCCGGTGAGTACCAGTAAACACAGCGCCGAAGTGCTCAGTAATACCCTAGCGATATAAAGGTCTAAGATCTTCATGCGGCCACCTTTCTACGGGCCATCGCAGTGGATAAACGCGCGAACAGAGGCCTGTCTTTACCGAGCAGCAGGAGTCCCATAATCAAGGCAGATAAATGTATCCACCACATACCTAAATATTGCGGGATCACCCCATCTTGGAGCGCTTTACGCCCAGCCACCATCAGACCAAAATAGCCTAAATACAAGAGGACGGCGGGCAGCATCTTGGCAAATTTACCTTGGCGCACGTTAACCCTCGCTAATGGCACTGCTATTAGCGTCATAATCGGAATGGCCAACGGAATAGCGAGGCGCCACTGGAACTCGGCCACGGCTTCTGCTCCTTCGACTTTAAGCAGCTCCTTCAGCGGGAGAGCCGATAGTTTGCGACGACGTTCATCGACTTGTTGCTCTTTAATCTGCATTTTGTAATCACCAAACTCAATCATTTGGTAGTTTTTCAGCTGTGGACTCCCCTGGTAACGAACCCCTTCATTTAGCTGCAACAGCTGGGCACCGGAATTGTCTTCCAATACCCGGCCGCCTTTCGCCACCACCACATTGGTTAAGCCCGTTTCATCACTGGGATCGGGTAACTGGGCCACAAACACTTTGTCTAGTTCATTATCTTTGCCGATGCGCTCGACGAATAACACGGCGCGACCGTTAGGACTCGCCTGGAAACGCCCCTGCACCAATGCCGCGAGTCCAGCTTCAGATTGGGCTTTTTCCAGCACTTGATTTTGTTGTTCCTCCGCCCAAGGCGCGACGTAGAGGGATAAATATCCCGTAAACAACATATTGATGACGGCAAGAATTAAAGTCACGCGGGTCACATACCACTCGCTCACGCCGACCCCATGGAGGATCACCATTTCGTTCTCGGCATACATGCGGCCATGGGCCATCAAGATCCCAAGAAACAAACTCAAGGGTAAAACGAGCACCACTAAATAGGGGAGGTTTAAGCCTATTAATGTCGCAATGAGGGAGGCAGGAAATTCACCATCGGAGGCATCGGCCAGTATACGCACGAAATGCTGGCTAATAAAAATAGTTAACAGTACAAAAAGTACTGCAATTTGCGCTTTTAAAACTTCTCGAATAAGGTATCTAAATACAATCACAGGTAGGATCCGGTCTCTAAACTTATCTTTTTGCTGGTAACAGACTAACTTTCATGTAAACTGTTTACTTTTGATAGTTTTCTGACCAGCTTCAGGGGTTCCTGGCAAACTTAAGTATACGGGTGTTTTACAAACACGTGACTCAAATGCCGAGAATAAATCACCTTTGGAGTAATAACTTAGGCCCTTTCCGGGACAAGCAGACATTATCCAATAAATATAAAAATTTGTCTTTAAGAATCTAGGAGTGCTCATGGAGTTTAGCGTAAAGAGCGGTAGCCCCGAAAAACAACGCTCAGCTTGTATCGTTGTGGGTGTATATGAACCTCGCCGTCTATCGGGTATCGCCGAGCAATTAGACAAGATTAGCGAAGGTTATATCAGTAATCTATTGCGTCGCGGCGATCTGGAAGGCAAGCCTGGCCAGATGTTATTGCTGCATCACGTTCCTAACGTATTGAGTGAGCGTGTATTATTAGTTGGCTGTGGCAAAGAACGAGAACTAGACGAACGCCAATATAAGCAGATCATTACTAAGACGATCAACACCTTAAATGAAACTGGTTCGATGGAGGCCGTGTGCTTCTTAACCGAGTTACATGTTAAAGGTCGTGATACCTATTGGAAAGTGCGTCAAGCCGTCGAAACCACCAATAACAGCTTGTACAGTTTCGATGCATTAAAAAGCCGCAAAGGTGAAACCCGTCGTCCGCTGCGTAAGCTAGTGTTTAACGTGCCAACTCGCCGCGAATTAACCTTAGGTGAACGCGCCATTGAGCATGGTATGGCCGTATCTGCGGGAGTGCATTTATGCCGCGATGTAGCCAATATGCCACCGAATATCTGTAATCCAGCTTATCTCGCGTCCCAAGCGCGCCAACTGGCTGAAATACATGAAAACCTGCATGTCACCACAGTAGGTGAAGAGCAAATGGCCAAACTAGGCATGAACTCTTATCTCGCCGTCGGACGTGCCAGTGCTAACGAATCCATCATGACTGTGATGGAATATAAAGGCGCAGTCGACAGCACAGAGAAGCCTATTGTATTGGTTGGTAAAGGTTTAACCTTCGACTCTGGCGGTATTTCATTAAAACCAGGCGAAGCTATGGATGAAATGAAATACGACATGGGTGGAGCTGCCGGTGTGATTGGCACCATGAAAGCCATCTGTGAGATGAAGTTACCTATCAATGTCGTCGGTATTCTCGCAGGCTGTGAAAACATGCCTTCGGGTAATGCCTATCGTCCCGGTGATATTCTGACGACTATGTCAGGCCAAACCGTTGAAGTGCTTAATACCGACGCCGAAGGCCGTTTAGTGCTGTGCGACGTGCTCACTTATGTTGAACGTTTCGATCCAGAACTGGTAATTGACACTGCGACACTCACGGGTGCCTGCGTTATCGCCTTAGGTAAGCATGCTTCAGGTCTATTCTCATCCCACAACCCGTTGGCACACGAGCTGTTAAATGCCGGTGAGCAGAGCGGTGACCGCGCATGGCGCATGCCGTTATGGGATGAGTACCAAGATATGCTCGACAGCCCATTTGCGGATATGACCAACCTAGGTGGTCGTCCAGCCGGTGCAATTACCGCAGCTTGCTTCCTATCGCGCTTTGCTAAAAAGTACAATTGGGCGCATTTAGATGTGGCCGGAACTGCGTGGAATAGCGGCGCCAATAAAGGGTCCACGGGTCGCCCAGTACCGATTTTGACTCAGTTCTTAATTAATCGTGCAGGTGTTGAACTGGGCGAGTAAATTTAACGAATAAGTTAATACTCACAAAAGGCGAAGATAATCCTCTTCGCCTTTTTTATCTCTTTGAAACTAGAGTTTTTCCCCTCATCCCTAGGAGAATTAATCTATTCTCCTTCGTTACCCGATAATCCCTCATCTTGAGCAAGTTTTGATTGACAGCCACGCCCCAGCCCTTTAGTTTTAACCCCATGAAAACGATGACGACTCCTTTTTTTACTTTCTTTTTTACCCCCCCCACTCTAGGAGGCGGATTTACTGTGTAAAAACGAAAGTAAAAATCCAAAGCCTCCCCACAGGGAGGCTTTTTTGTCTTAAACGATTGATAAATACACGGCGGCAATTGAGGTCAGAATGCATAAACCACAGCCTTTAAATCAAACTCGAGAACAAATCACTCAACTCGATAATGAACTGCTCTCATTACTCGCCGAGCGCCGCCGCTTAAGTTTAGAAGTGGCCCGCAGCAAAGAGGTCGATATCAGACCTATTAGGGACACCCAAAGGGAAAAGGAATTACTGACGAGACTGGTTAAGGAAGGACGGGAAAAAGGCCTAGATGCCCACTATGTGATCTCCCTTTATCAAAGCATTATTGAAGATTCAGTGCTCAATCAGCAGGCTTATTTACACGGCCGCGCCAATCCTGAAACGCAAAAACAGCAGTATTGTATCGCCTACCTTGGTGCTAGGGGCTCCTATTCTTACCTTGCCGCGACCCGTTATTGCCTACGCCGCCAAGTCGATATGTTGGATTTAGGCTGCCAAAGTTTCGATGAAATTGTCCAAGCGGTTGAATCGGGTCATGCCGATTATGGGTTCCTACCGATTGAAAATACCTCATCGGGTTCGATCAACGAAGTGTACGATGTGCTGCAGCATACCAGTCTCTCCATCGTTGGCGAGACCACTATAGAAGTGAGCCATTGTTTACTTGGCAAACCCGGCAGCAAATTAAGTGATATCAAGACCATTTACGCCCATCCACAGCCCATCAGCCAATGCAGCCGTTATCTCAGTCAACACAAAGACATAAGGTTAGAATATTGCTCGAGCAGCGCCGAGGCGATGGAAAAGGTCAATCAAAGTGCCGACAATAGTGCTGGTGCTATTGGTAGCGCCGAAGGGGGTGCGCTGTATCAGTTAGAGTCCATTGAAGCGGGCCTTGCGAATCAAAAAATCAACCAAAGCCGTTTTATTGTTGTCGCCCGTAAAGCCGTGGCTGTGCCTGAACAACTCCCCGCAAAAACGACCTTAATTATGGCAACGGGTCAAAAGGCCGGTGCCTTAGTCGAGGCTTTGCTGGTACTGAAGGCTCATCAATTGAATATGAGCAAGTTAGAGTCTCGCCCTATCCCAGGCACCCCCTGGGAAGAAATGTTCTACCTCGATATCGATGCCAATATTTCCAGCGAAGCTATGCAGGCGGGATTGAAGCAGTTAGAGCGGATCACACGTTTTATTAAAGTCTTAGGCTGCTATCCCTGCGAAACAGTCAAACCAACACAGCTGAGTAACAGTCAACTGCTGATTGAGCCTAGCACCTCTAAGACTCAGAATCTGAGCGACAATACACCAGAAATAAGTCCCTATAGATATAGCAAAGCCTATAAAGCGCAGGACAGTGAAATTAACAGCGGCCCATTGAGCATCGGCGCAGGCCACATTGGGGCGATAGCCAAGATGAGTCTGACGAAGGAACTGTCTCCCTTAGCGTTATCTCAATTTGAGCATAGGGTGAAACAACTTAAGGAAATCGGGTTTCAAGCCATTATTTTAGAGGCAGTAAACCTCTTAGTCTCACCCGAGTTAACCTTAGCTAAACTGCGTCAAATTCTGCATCAGTACGATTTACTGTGCATTGTCGCCGTGGAACAAAGCGCGGATATGGCACTGGCAACCCAACAGGCAGACATGTTGTTTATCAACGGAAAACAAATGTTTAACCAAGCCCTATTGAGCCAAGCAGGCACACTGCCAATGCCACTATTGCTCGAGCGTAATGATATGGCAAGCTATGAGGAATTTTTGGCGGCGACCGAGATTATCTTAAGCCAAGGCAATCAGCAGTTGATCCTCTGCGATTCGGGCGTTCGCACCTTTAATAATGCGAATCTTCCAACCTTAGATCTCGCGAGCCTGATCCAAATTAAAGCCACGAGTCATTTACCCATAGTGATCAACCCTTGTTATGCCATAGCGCAGGACGCTCTGGTGCTGCAAACCCAAGGGATTAAACAACTTAAGGCCGATGGTTTAGTACTTAACTGCACACTCGAAGATGATGGACTCGAACTCATGGCCCAAGTTGTACGTGAATTATATTGTTAACCTTTAAGGTAAAAGAAAAGCCACTGCACTGAGCTGTGGCTTTTTATCACAGATAAGCTTATTTAGGCGCAGGCCAGCTAACCTATTTCGCATTGACTGGCACAGCATTACTCCTGCGGATCAGTCCTGCCATAGTCGAACCTTGCACTAAAATAGAAAACACCACCACCGCATAGGTCATCACTAATAAGAGCTCGCGTAGCTCCACACCACTGCTCGTATCAACCACTATCCCCTGCGGTAAGCTCATGGCCATTGCCAGTGCTAATCCACCACGTAGCCCACCCCAAATCAAAATAGACTCGGCATAGGGATTGTAGGATTTAACCATTCTAAATCCCCGATAAGGCAATAACACACTGACAGCGCGCGCCAATAGCACGAGCGGAATCGCCAAAAACATAAACCACCACAGTGGTGCTTTAAACGTCACAAGTAGCAGTAATAGGCCAAGTAGCAGGAAGAGTAGCGCATTGAAGAAGGATTCGATCAGTGACCAAAATGTCAGTAATTTAACCCGCTCCTGGCGAACAAAATATTTAGGCACACTGAAATTACCTATGATAATACCTGCACTTACCATAGCGAGCGGTCCGGAAATCCCAAAAACCTCCGCCATCACATATCCCGCAGTAGGAATAAGCAAAGTCACTAACATGAGTTGGGTTTCTTCCTCACAGTAACGGAAAAAATGATGTAATAAGAAACCTAATACCGCGCCGTAAATCAGGCCACCTATCGCCTCATGAACAAACAAGCCCGATACCTGCAGAGCCGTAATGGGCTCGGTCGAAAACGCCATTTGGGACAACACCACAAAAATGACTAACCCGATTCCATCATTAAATAGAGACTCTCCCTCCACTTGAATAGCAATATCCTCCGGGGCCCCCATCTTCTTTAAAATGGCCAGCACGGCAATGGGATCCGTGGGAGAAATTAAGGCGCCAAAGAGTAAACAATGTGTGAGTGCGAGGGGCAATCCCAACTGGGGTGCAACCCAAAACAGCAGACCACCAATAATAAAGGTCGACAGCAAAGTGCTCACACAGGCAAGGATGAGGATCTCCCACTTTTGGTGCTTTAATATTGATAAGCGGATCTGCAGGGCACCAGCGAAAAGTAAGAAACTGTAGTGGCATAGTGAATTTGGCCACCTAATAAGAAATGTTATGATCTCACTCATAACCCATTTAGGTGACAATATGAATAAAAGTAAACGTGCACGATATAGCGCTGCCATTAAGCTCGAAACCGCTCAATTAGTCGTTGATCAAGGCTATACACAAGAAGCGGCTGCAAAAGCCATGAACGTGGGTAAATCGACGGTCAGTAAGTGGGTAACACAGCTTCAGGTTGAGCGCCAAGGGCATGCTCCTAAAGCCTCACCAATGACACCAGAACAAATTGAAATCAGGGCACTTAAACGCGAAATTGAACGGATTAATCTCGAGAAAGAAATCCTAAAAATACCCAAGGGGCACACCGAGGCTACAGCTCTATTGATGTCGGACTCGCTGAACAATTCTCGATAATCGAGAAACTCAATCAGAGCAACAAATACCCTATTTCAGTGTTATGCCACGTATTCAACGTGAACCGGAGTAGCTACCGTTATTGGGCAAGCAGTGAGCTTGTGGTGACACCAGAACAGCGACTTTTAGAATGTGAAATCAAAGCGATACATGCTGAAAGTAAGGAGTCTGCGGGTGCGCGAAGTATAGCCACCATCGCTTCTGAACGTGGCTTTACGTTAAGTCGTTATCGGGCGACTCGGTTAATGAAAAAGCTTGGATTAGTGAGTTGCCAACAACCCAAACACAGCTATAAAAAAGCTGAAAATGAGCATGTGACCATCCCTAATTTACTCAAACGACAATTTGCAGTTGTCGAACCTAACAACGTTTGGTGTGGCGATGTGACGTATATTTGGGCGGGTAATCGTTGGTGCTATTTAGCGGTTGTGCTGGATTTATTTTCGAGAAAAGCCATTGGTTGGGCGATGTCATTTTCACCGGATACCGAGTTAACGGTGAAGGCGTTAGAAATGGCATTTGAATCACGGGGGAAGCCTAAAAACCTGATATTTCATTCAGATCAAGGCTGCCATTATACCAGCCTGAAATACCGTCAACGGTTGTGGAAATATCAAATCACTCAAAGCATGAGCCGTCGCGGTAACTGCTGGGATAATGCGCCAATGGAGCGATTTTTCAGGAGTTTAAAAACGGAATGGCTCCCGACACAAGGCTACAAGAGTTTTAGCGAAGCTAAACAAGATGTGACTGATTACATCATTGGTTATTACTGTGAAGTCAGGCCACATCATTACAATGCAGGATTGAGCCCAAATGAATCAGAACGACGATTTTGGGAAGATTCTAAAGTTGTGGCCAAATTTAGTTGACCACTACAAACCGAGCATGCCGTTCAGTAAGAGCGCCTGAAAATCGAGCTTCTTAAGCCCAACCACAAAATAGCCATATACTTCGCCCCCTAGCGCCTTTCCCCCGAGGAGAAGCAATAAACTCATCCCAAGGGCCAAAGCCGTGATAGCAACAGTTTCTTGTAATTTATGCACCCGAGAGGAGATTACCGAGGTGACTAAGGCTAACGCACAGAGAATACAGAGAATTTGATAGCTGGACATGGGAGCCTCTTTTAACGCTAGGATGCAGAGACTCTAGCACATATTTAGATTTCTAAACCATCCAATAAGCTTAACCAGCCTTTTAGGATCCGATGGCAAAACCAAATAATACCAAAGAGATAAATCGAAAGACTGAGCCAAGTGACAGGCACCCAATAACCGAGAGCCAACAGGCCTATAAAAATAATATTGGAATGGCGCTGCCAACGCAGATGCGAAGCAAGCAAACCATTATTCAGTGTTTGGCGTTGGGATAGGTTGATAAACAGACTCAAGAGTACAGGAAGCAAAAGTAGCGGGAAGCCCGACATCAAAGCATAAAGCAAATGCCCAAGGCTACGATCTTCAATTTTTGCGGCATAGGTGGTTGTCGTTGTCATTGAGAGACTCCAGCCAGACAATGGGACTGGGCGCTCACAATCAACGCCCTTGTCTTTAACCTTACGTTCTCGGGTAAATAATCGCAACTAAGGAATTAAAATATTTCCGCTCGAAAATCAATGCCCATACAGACTACAAGGACAAGGTGATATCGGACTTCAGCTTAGTTGAACAAGCTAACACAAAGCCAGCTTCAATCTCAGCGGGGGTTAATGTCATAGTGCTGCTGGATTCTGTTTCACCTTCAAGTACTTGGCACTTGCAGGCACCACAGACGCCAGAGCGGCAGGCCGCAATAATCGGCAAACCTTCGGCCTCAATGCCTTCGAGTAAGCTTTGCTCTGAAGTTAACACGCGCTTTCTATCGCCGATGGACAACATAAAAGACGAACTGGAATTGGCGGGCTCTATGCCCTGCATTTCAGCCTGCTTAACTCTGTGCTGCGCATCTTTGACCGCGGTGGCAAAGCTTTCATGGTGCAATTGAGCCATATCAAAATTAAGCTCGCCCAGTAAACGTTTTACGGCCTGCATATAGGGCTCTGGGCCACATAAAAACACGGTTCTTTCCGCAAAATCAGGTACTAAGTTAAGTAAACTTTCGGCACTTAAACGCCCGATTTCATGTAAAACCTCATCCCCATGCCATAGCGTTTCTGTTGTGATAGATTCACACATATAACGCAGCTTAAAACAACTATGACGCTGCGCCATAGTGGCTAAGGAGGATTTAAAAATGATGTCCGCTTCGGAGCGCGCACTGTGTACAAAGGCAATATCGGCGTCCATCTGGCTATCGGTAAGATAACGGGACATAGAGTACATAGGGGTAATGCCGCAGCCAGCACTCAAGAATAGATATTTTTTTGCAGGAATATCAAACAGATTAAACTGCCCCGTTGGCGGTAATACTCGAACACTTTGCCCCGGCTGCAGATGGTCAATAAGATAATTGGAGACCAGTCCACCTTCGACTCGCTTAATGGTCACCATAAGTGAATAGGGCCGCGAGGGTGTGGAAGATAAGGTATAACTGCGACAAGCCTGTTCACCGTTGATCTCAAGCACTAAGGTCATAAACTGGCCAGGCTTATAGTCAAACTTCATTGGCTCGCCGGCTTGAAAACGAAAGCTCACCACATCAGCAGTTTCGTTCCAGCGTTCGACGCACACTAATTGATTGAAACTCTCCTGTCTTTGGGGAGAAAAGGATAATGTCCCCTCCCTCGACATCAGACTCATATTCATAGCATTCTTATTCCACAAAACACTGCGGTTTTACTCAAACGCTTAAAACCGCAGTTAAACAAAGGTTCTCGGTTGATTTAGGCCACGTTTAACATGGTTTTCAAATCGGCCTCGACAGTCGTGGTATTACGTAGACCAAACTTTTCTTCCAAAATTTTGGCTAAATTTGCCGTTAGGAAGGCGGGTGGTGTTGGGCCGGTACGAATGTTTTTTACCCCAAGGGAGAGCAAGGTCAACAATACAACAATGGCTTTTTGCTCGAACCATGAAAGCACTAAGCTAAGAGGTAATTCATTAATATCGCACTCAAAAATCTCTGAAAGAGCAATCGCAAGCTGAATAGCAGAATAAGCATCGTTGCACTGGCCAATATCGAGTAAACGCGGGATACCGTTGATATCACCAAAGTCGAGTTTATTGAACTTATACTTGCCACAACCTAAGGTCAGGATCACTGAGTCTTTAGGGGCGGACTTAGCCAGATCGGTAAAATAGCTTCTTTCAGCCTTATCGCCATCACAGCCCCCAACGAGGAAGAAGTGCTTGATTGAGCCATTTTTCACATTATCAACCACGGCAGGAGCCGCAGTCATTAAGGCATTACGGGCAAAACCTATGGTGATATTGTGTGGGATTTCATCATATTGGAAGCCTTCTAAAGCAAGGGCCTTATCGACTACCGCCGAGAAATCATCTCCCACAATATGTGTCACCCCTGGCCAGCCGACAATGCTGCGGGTGAAAATGCGGTCGCTATAATTACCCACATTTGGATCGATAATGCAGTTTGATGTCATCACTACAGCACCGGGGAAGTTAGCGAACTCCTTTTGTTGGTTCTGCCAAGCGCTGCCGTAGTTACCGACAAGGTGAGGATATTTTTTAAAGGCGGGATACGCTAATGCCGGCAACATTTCACCATGGGTATACACATTGATACCCTTGCCTGCAGTTTGCTCAAGGATAAGCTCTAAGTCCTTCATATCATGGCCGGAGACTAAAATCGCCTTGCCCTTAACTGACTTAGTATTCACCACTGTTGGCTCAGGGTGACCGAAGGCTTCGGTTTCGCCCGCATCGAGCATAGCCATAATGCGATAATTAAGCTGGCCTATGTCCATCGCGGTGGTGAATAACTTGTCGCCATCGACACTGGGTTCACCCAAAAATGCCATAATTTCATGGAAGCGTTCGGCGATGTTGGCATCCGTCTTACCTAATACGCGAGCATGCTCCATATAGGCGGCGGCGCCTTTAAGGCCGTATAGGCAAAGTAGTCTTAAACCTAAGATATCCTCATGGATTTCATGTTTGTCTTTATTCAATAGCGCGATAGGCGCCTGAGAAAGCATTTCAACTTTGGTCGTTCCCAGCACTAATTGAGCGACTTCAGGAACCTGCTCTGCAACGATACCAGCTCTCTCACATGCCGCTTCATAGGCAAGCTTTAAACTCGCACGATATTTAGCGGCTTGCTGCGCGTAGGCAATCAGACGTTCATCGTCAAAATTGACGTTGGTCAGCGTAGAGAAAAATGCCTTAGGCACAAAGCTGTCCACTTCGGCATCGATAATGCCCAGCCCGCGAGCTTTGACCGCATACACAGACACGCCCTGCAGCATATAAATCAATAAATCCTGTAGATCGGACGTTGCCGCCAACTTGCCACACATACCTTGGGAATAACTACAACCATTGCCAGCGGGTGTACGGATGGTTTGCTCACACTGAATACAAAACATGGATAGACTCCTAATTTAAATTCATGCTTTATTTATGCATGTTTAAAACTAGTCTACCGAAACCCTGTGTAAGCGACAGTAATTTCTAAAATTCAATATCAAATTTTAGAGAAAGATCACCTTAAGCAAATACTAATAAATATAAAAAAGCCTAGCCAAGATCCATAAAAAAACGCCCATATATGATGGGCGTTTTTATATAACTAATTGTTTATTAATTGGCTTTCATATCATTAACCGATTGCAACATAATGCGGCTTTCACGCTGGAACTGCGGCGCAAAGTCCCCAAACCACTTAGCAACGGTTTGAAACTGCTTAATGAACTCGTCCCTATCGCCACGCTTTAGTAGCTCTAATGCTTCACGGTAGTTATCCAAATAATCGCCGATGGCATGCTGGCTATCCTGCTGGGCAAAAATAATATCGGCGTAAAGCTCTGGGCTTTGGGCGAATAAGCGCCCGACCATGGCTAATTCCAAACGGTAAATGGGCGAACTAAATTGCAGTAAAGTGTCGATATCCGCCTCTTCCTTGCACAGATTCAAACCATACACAAAAGTCGAAAAATGCCGCATCGCCTGCACTAACTGCATCGCACTATCGTGGCGCTCGGGCTCAGCTTCGACAATCCGCGCCCCCCAAATGGCGATCTGTTCGAGTAACCATTGATATTTATCAGGCTCACGTCCGTGACACACCACGACGACTTGCTTGGCTAAGCTTCCAACATCAGGGCCAAACATAGGGTGAAATCCCACCACAGGGCCAGAATGTGCCTCAAGCATAGCGTTAACTGGCTCGGTTTTAATGGACGTTAAGTCGGCTAAAATACAATCCTTGGGTAACTGGGTCAGCTTTTCACGAATAAGCTCACAGGTGATGGCAATAGGGACAGTGACTAGTACCAATCCCGCCTCGGCAAATAAGCTATCCGCCTGCTGCCAGTCGTCTTTATCAAGAATATTCACTTGATAGCCCGACAGCTTTAGCATCTGCTGGAATAGACCGCCAAGCTGGCCTTTGCCGCCAACAATCACCACTGGGCCGAGATCTTGCTTCACTTGCTTAAAACCAACATCTTTTTCATTGAGATAAGACTCACGCATCAAGCGACGTAGAATATCCTCAATGAGCTGTGGTGCTATGCCCATCGCATTAGCTTCTTCACGGCGTTTAGCCAACATAGCCGCTTCCCGCTGCGGCGCATAAATGGGCAGTCCCGCGGCATGTTTTACCGTGCCCACCTGTGCGACTAAATCCAACCGTTTACGCAGTAAATGCAATAATTGCTGATCGACACCATCGATAAGTCCACGAAGGTTTTCTAAATCGGCCGTTGTTTTTTCATTCATACTTTGAGTCCATTAAGCATTTAGGCATTTGCCACTTTCAAGGTATTGAAACGTGTAGGGAGTATCGAAGATAACTTCGATGCACCTTGGCGTAAAACGGTTTCGGTTTTTTCCCAATTAATACAGGAATCCGTCACAGAAACACCGTATGCCAACTCGCTTAATGGCTTATCACAGCTTTGATTACCTTCATTTAAATTGCTCTCTAACATCACCCCGATAATGGACTTATTGCCATGATAGATCTGGGTAAAAACATCCTCACACACTGGAATTTGCCGCGCATAATCCTTAGAGGAGTTGCCATGGCTACAATCGATGATAAGGCGAGCATTGAGTTTAGCCTTATGGAGCTGCATTTCACACTCGGCCACGCTGGCGGCATCATAGTTTGGTGTTGCGCCACCACGTAAAATCACATGACCATCGGGATTACCCGCAGTTTGCAATAATGCGACTTGGCCCTGTTGGTTTATGCCCATAAATCTATGGCTGCTGGCCGCCGATTTGAGGGCATTGATAGCCACATCAAGCTTTCCATCTGTGCCATTTTTAAAGCCGACGGGCATAGACAGACCCGATGCCATTTCCCTATGGGTTTGCGATTCAGTGGTGCGAGCACCAATCGCCGACCAAGTCACTAATTCCGAGATGTACTGTGGGCTGATAGGATCGAGTGCTTCGGTTGCCACAGGCAGTTCGAGTTCAGCCAGCCAAATCATCAGTTCACGGGCCATCTTTAAACCTTTCTCAACATCGAAGGATTCGTCCATATCGGGGTCGTTGATCATGCCCTTCCAACCTACCGTTGTACGCGGTTTTTCAAAGTACACTCGCATTAAGATATAAAACTCATCGCTGAGCTCATCGTGCAACTTTTTAAGCTTTAAGGCGTATTCCTTAGCCGCGGTGATATCGTGGATAGAACAAGGGCCAGCGACAATCAGTACACGATTATCGCGTTTATGGACGATATCGGCGACGGTTTTGCGGGCATTGAGGATATAACGATAGGCATGTTCTGAGAGTGGCAGTGCGTTTTTAAGCTCCTGCGGTGTGATTAAGATCTTCTCTGAACTAATGTGTACGTTATTAATCGTATCCTGCTGCATGCTTACCACCTGAGGCTGAGTGTTATACCCTGTTTTAAAGCTCATCTTTAAAGGTTTGGGTGTGAGTGTATTCGTAAAAATGATGACATTATTAATGTAATTTCGTAACGTTACACCATTACAAAGTAAACGTACTATGCCTGTAAATGGTTTGAAGATCAAGGAGAAGTGTTAACAATAATACCTGAGTAATCTGAATATGCAGAAACTGACGACAAATTACTTGAAAAACAACAACAAAAAACCGCCACTAGGGCGGTTTTCTGTGCGAACACTACGTCTTGTTTTCTGTAGCGGGTACTATTACTTAGTAGCCAGCTTCTCACGGATACGTGCAGATTTACCTGAACGATCACGTAAGTAGTACAGTTTGGCGCGACGAACGCGACCACGACGCTTAACTTCAATGCTAGCGATCAGCGGGCTGTGCGTTTGGAATGCACGCTCAACACCTTCGCCATTAGAGATTTTACGTACTGTGAATGCAGAGTGCAGACCACGGTTACGTTTAGCAATTACAACGCCTTCGAAAGCCTGTAAACGCTCTTTGTCACCTTCTTTAACACGAACCTGAACTACTACTGTATCACCAGCACCAAACGCAGGTACGTCTTGTTTCATTTGCTCATCGTTGAGCATTTTAATGATGTTGTTCATAACTTACTCCGTTCTAGAATTAACTGAGCTACGACTAAGCATGCTTGTCCATTGCTTCAACGAACTGCGCTAAAAGAGTCGTTTGTTCGTCAGTCAGAGCTAGATTTTCAAATAATTCTGGTCGTCTTAGAAAAGTCCTACCAAGGCTTTGCTGCAAACGCCAGAGTCTAATTTGTTCGTGGTTGCCACTTAGCAGCACTGCTGGCACATCGAGTCCATCTAGGCTTTCAGGGCGAGTGTAATGAGGGCAATCCAGTAGGCCGTCGGAGAAAGAATCTTGCTCCGCCGAGGCTTGTTTTCCTAGCACGCCAGGAACCAATCTCGATACTGCATCTATGAGTGTCATTGCTGGTAATTCACCGCCCGAAAGCACGTAATCACCAATTGACCACTCCTCATCCACCTCCGTTTGAATAATCCGTTCATCAATACCTTCGTATCGACCACAGACCAAAATCAACCGTGATGATTGCGCCAACTCAGAAACGCCTTGCTGATCCAGCTTGCGTCCTTGAGGTGACAAGTAAATCACCTTCGCACCTTCACCCGCTGCAGCTCTCGCCGCATGAATGGCATCGCGTAAGGGTTGCACCATCATCAACATACCTGGACCACCGCCGTAAGGCCTGTCATCCACAGTACTGTGTCTATCATGGGTGAAATCACGGGGATTCCACGTGTGCAACTCAAGCAGGCCGTTTTTCACGGCTCGACCCGTAACACCAAAGTCTGTCACGGCACGGAACATCTCTGGGAACAGGGTTATTACCCCTAACCACATCTGTTGTACCTCGACTTAGAAGTCAGGATCCCAATCCACTAAAATCTGTTTACCTTGCAGATCCACCGTTTTGATGAACTGCTCAGGGACAAAGGGGATCATACGTTCCACTTTGCCGAAACTATCTTTAGCGTTGGCCTTAACTAAAAGCACATCGTTCGATCCTGTTTCCACGATCTGATCGACAATGCCCATGTTGTAACCCGTTGTATTGACCACTTCACAACCGATGAGATCACGCCAATAGAATTCATCTTCTGGCAATGCTTGCATCTGCTGCGGCAGGATTGCAATCTCACAATTTGTGAGCATTTGCGCTCGCTCCCGTGTGTCGACACCTTCAAGCTCGGCAACTACAGCCTTGCCTTGGTATCGCCACTGAGTGACCTTTACTTCACGCCATTCACCATTTTCTTTAATAAGCCAAGGTGAATAATCAAAGATACCTTCAACAGAATCGGTATAGGCGGTGATTCTCAGCCAACCTTTAATGCCATGACAGGAGCCTAATTTCCCCAGTACGACTGGCTGTTGGTTACTGCTCATCAATCTATACCTTAACGCTATTAAGCAGCTGCTTTACGAGCGTCTTTGATCAATTTTGCTACGCGATCAGTTGTCGCAGCGCCGTTAGAAACCCAGTGCTCAACGCGAGCTAGGTCTAAACGTAAAGTTTCTTCTTGGCCACGGGCCAATGGGTTGAAGAAACCAACACGCTCAATGAAACGACCGTCACGAGCGTTACGGCTGTCAGCAACAACGATGTTGTAAAATGGACGCTTTTTAGCGCCGCCACGAGCTAAACGAATGGTAACCATGCGTTTTCAATCCTCTAATGATTTGCTTGAAGCAAAAATAAAAACTGGAACCCCGTGTTCGCGAAGAGTCCCAGATAGAAAGCCGGAAGATTTTACCTGACTTTTCAACGAATGCAACCAAATCTGGCGATTATTAAACCTGCCACCTTAGTGCGCTCGTCGGTCTAAGCTGAATCAACCGACTGATAAAACATTAACTTTGGTCAAAATTGCTGAAATTAACGCCCGGGGAATTTCATCCCGCCCGGCATCATGCCACGCATCCCGCGCATCATTTTTTGCATGCCGCCCTTGGCCGACATTTTTTTCATCATCTTTTGCATCTGGGTAAACTGTTTCAATAAACGGTTTACATCTTGAATTTGCGTACCAGAACCCGCTGCGATCCGGCGTTTACGTGAGCCTTTGATTAAATCCGGATTTTTACGCTCTTTGGCCGTCATAGAGTTGATGATGGCTTCCATTTGGCCCGTCATCTTGCCGTCTTGAATTTGCGCTAGGGCCTCAGGCGGCAATTGACCGACACCGGGCAGCTTTTCCAGCATGTTCATCATGCCGCCCATGTTTTTCATTTGCTGTAACTGTTCACGGAAATCTTCTAAATCGAAACTGCCGCCCTGCTTCACTTTGGAAGCCAGCTTCATCGCCTTTTCTTTATCGACGCCGCGCTCAACTTCTTCGATAAGCGATAACACATCGCCCATGCCCAAAATACGTGAGGCGATACGATCGGGGTGGAATGGCTCTAGGGCATCGGTCTTTTCACCCACACCGAGGAATTTAATCGGCTTGCCCGTGATATGGCGAATGGATAATGCCGCACCACCGCGGGCATCACCGTCAACTTTGGTTAAGATGACACCGGTTAACGGCAAGGCTTCGTTGAAGGCTTTGGCGGTATTGGCGGCATCTTGCCCCGTCATCGCATCGACAACGAAGAGGGTTTCGATAGGTTTAACCGCGGCATGTAGTGCCTTGATTTCATCCATCATGGCTTCATCGACGTGCAGACGGCCTGCGGTATCGAGGATCACTACATCGATAAATTTAAGTTTTGCGTGGGCAATGGCCGCTTTCGCAATATCTATGGGTTTTTGGCTCACATCCGATGGGAAGAACTCCACAGCGACTTCATTCGCTAAGGTCTCAAGCTGTTTGATTGCCGCTGGACGATAAACGTCGGCGCTGACCACCAATACGGATTTCTTATGGCGAGTACGCAGTAACTTACCTAATTTGGCGACACTGGTGGTTTTACCCGCACCTTGCAGACCCGCCATCATAATCACTGCGGGTGGCTGAGTCGCCAAATCTAAGGCTTCATTCGCCTCGCCCATGGATTTTTCAAGTTCGCTTTGAACTATCTTAATAAAGGCTTGGCCTGGGCTTAGGCTTTTCGCCACTTCTTGGCCAACGGCGCGCTCTTTAACATTGTTAACGAACTCACGCACTACAGGCAGGGCAACATCGGCCTCCAGCAGTGCCATACGCACTTCGCGCAGGGTTTCCTTAACGTTTTCTTCAGTTAAGCGACCACGGCCACTGATGTTTTTCAGCGTGCGTGACAGTCTGTCGGTTAGATTCTCAAACATTATCCTGCTCTATACCTTTAAGGATCTCGATTAATGGACTGTATTATAACGATGCGGGCGCATTATGCTACTGCCACACTCATCTTGCGGGCACTTAAGCATTTTGCTTGCACTGGCTCATGTTTTACCGCTAGGCGTGAACTATTTACACCTAACAATAAGAATCTGCTAAATTTTGCAACTCATGTCACTGCCCATTTATCGACAGCTCATGTTATTCTAAGGAAAATATTGATCTGTATGCCCCGTTTTCAAGGCACCTTTAACAACACGAATAGGTTAATTATCCATGGTCATTTTTTCCGCATCAGCCATGTTTTTTTACTGCATTGCATTGGTATTAGTGACAAGCCGACTGTTCCACCCCGAGGGGCCTAATCGCCGAGCTGTTGCGGGTGTGGCGGCGATTGCCGTTATTTTGCATGCTGCAGCGCTATCCCAGGCAATATTTACCACCGACGGACAAAACTTCAGCCTAACCAATGTTATTTCATTAGTGAACTGGATTATCGCCTTCACCTTTACCGTGATGATGTTCAGGCTAAAAGTGATTGTCGTTGTGCCCGTAGTTTATGCCTGTTCTGTGCTATCCGTAGCACTACTCTGGTTATTACCGCCCAAGTTTATTATCCACTTTGAACTCTATCCTGAAGTGTTGGCCCATGTTGTATTGTCGCTTATGGCCTACAGTGCGCTGATGATTGCTGCGTTGTATGCCATTCAACTGGCGATGATCCAAAATAAGCTTAAGAAAAAACAGCTGATGTTAAGCCCGAGTATTCCGCCACTGATGACGGTAGAGAAACAGCTATACCACCTTGTGATCATTGGGGTTATCTTACTTAGCTTATCACTCGCCACTGGCTTTATTTTCCTCGACGATATGTTCGCCGATGGAAAAGGCCACAAGGCCATTCTGTCGATTATGGCTTGGTTTGTGTACATCACTATGCTGTGGCAGCAATATTCCGTCGGCTGCAAAATCCGCACCGCCGTTATTTACACTTTATCGGGTGCAACCCTGCTCTCACTGGCTTATTTTGGCGCGCGTATTGTTAAAGAGTTAATCCTAGGCTAATAATGTCAAGCCAGCGATATGCTGAATGGCTTCGCTGGCTTGACACTCCTTTGAAATATCGGTATTTACTTAAGTTTGCTGGCTAATTCGGGATCGACTTTTTGGACGCTATATCGACAAGCGCACTCCTCATTTTTTTACTAGTGCTCATTCTGTTCTCAGCCTATTTTTCAGGCTCAGAAACCGCCATGATGACCCTCAACCGCTACCGCCTAAGGCATTTAGCATCCAATGGCCATAAAGGCGCAATACGGGCATTGAAACTATTAGAACGTCCTGACCGCTTAATCGGTTTAATCCTTATCGGTAATAACTTAGTCAATATTTTAGCCTCTGCCATAGCAACTATTATTGGTATGCGACTCTGGGGGGACTTAGGCGTCGCGATAGCGACAGGTGTGCTTACTTTAGTCGTGTTAGTCTTTGGTGAAGTCACCCCAAAAACCATTGCCGCATTAAATCCAGAACGTATTGCCTTTCCATCAAGCTACTTACTTTTTGCACTATCGAAAATATTTGCCTACGTTGTTACCAGCGTAAACCTCATCACCACGGGCATACTGCGTTTATTCGGGATCAAAACCATCAGCAGTAGTGATGCCTTAAGCAAAGAAGAACTTCGCACCGTAGTGCATGAAGCGGGCGCCCTGATCCCCCAGCGACATCAAGAAATGTTGCTGTCGATTTTAGATCTCGAGAAAGTCACAGTTGAAGATATTATGGTGACGCGTTCGGATATTTATGCCATCAACGTTAATGATGAATTTAAAGTCATTAACCGCCAGGTTATCCAAAGCCCACATACCCGAGTATTAGTCTACCGTGACACCATTGACGATGCGGTTGGCTTTATCCATTTACGGGATGCCCTGCGCCTACAATCTAAGAAACAATTCAGTAAATCCTCCCTATTACGCGCCGTAAAGGAACTGTATTTTATCCCCGAAGGCACGCCGTTAAACGTGCAATTAGCGAATTTTCAGCATAATAAAGAGCGAATAGGCCTAGTGGTGGATGAATATGGCGATATTCAGGGGCTAGTCACCTTAGAAGACATTTTAGAAGAAATTGTTGGCGATTTTACCACCTCTATGATTGCGACCCCGAGCGAAGATATTACCGTCCAGCAGGATGGTAGCTACTTGATCGATGCCAGCATCACCATCCGAGATCTCAATAAAGAAATGAAGTGGAATTTTCCAACGGACGGCCCTAAGACGCTTAATGGATTAATTTTAGAATATTTAGAAGAGATCCCCTCGGAAAACACCAGTTTGCGCCTCGCGGGTTACCCATTAGAGGTGATTGAAGTGGCTGATAATATGGTCAAAACGGTAAGATTGATCCCGCAGCATTATCACCCGCCACGTTCATAAGCCACTGGTTACCCCATATAAAAAATCGGCTGAACCCAATAGGTTCAGCCGATTTTGCTCTCCCCCGAGAAAACTAGGTCTTTTTTTGCGCCTCGATGGCACGACGTTTGGCTATCGCCAAAGGAGTGATTTCCTCATTCAGCGACTTTTCCAAACCCAGCATAAAATACACTTCGGCCATTAAAAAAAACGGTCCGATAAGCAGTTGATTTAAGTCATCCACAAAGGCCGGCTTAGCTTTCTCATATCGATGGCCGATAAGCTGAAAAACCCAACCCAAAATAAAAATGCCCAACGCCAGCCAAATTGGATTAGCCGAGTGCGATACCAGTTCAGTGGTATAGAGCACGGGAATTAAAAACAGGGTTAGTCCAATAGCTAACTTTAAATGTAAGCGGACATAATACAGCAGCACAAGGACACCTAAGATCAGTCCTAAACTGGTCTCTCCCAAGCCTCCAAGTGGCACTCTGACGGTCGCCAATAACAAAAATGCCGACCAAATAATTAATGGAATACCAATAAAGTGCGTTTGAATATTTCGATGATTTAGATGCACACTTTTATAAGTTGATAACTGCTCTACGGCGGATTTCATCTGGGGCTCCTCTATTATTGTCCCTGCATTATGCGAATCAGCTCCACTCTCACATAGGATTACAATACCTAAAATTAAGTGTTCGCTGATGCAATAAGCTAACGCAAAATACACCCACTGAACAGAGAAAGTAAATAAAATGTTGCAAACACCAAAGGAAACAGGGAACCGTGGGTTCCCTGTTTAATGAGTCAATATTGCAGTCGGCTTATAAGGACTCGATGATCACAGTCGCTATCGCGTAGGATTTTTCATCGGCAATAGAAATATGTCCGACCTTTGCATTAAGCAGCTCTAGTCGAGTAAGCGCCCCCCCGGTAAAGCCTATCGTCGGTGCACCGTTATCATCATTACCAATATGAATATGCTGAAAAGAGACCCCACGGCCTATGCCCGTTCCCAGCGCTTTTGCGGCGGCTTCTTTCGCGGCAAAACGTTTAGCCAGATATCGACTCGGTTGGCTATGGGCGCCATAGAGGGCAAATTCCGCCTCTGTGAGCACTCGTTTAGCCAACCTATCACCCGCGCGTTTAACCTGGGTTGCTATACGTTCAATTTCAACGATATCTGTGCCTAAACCAACAATGGCCATTATTCGCCCCGACGCCCTTCAAGCATTAGGGTTTTCATATCTTTAACGGCGGTTGCTAAACCATCGATCGCAGCACGGGCAACGATAGCATGGCCAATATTGAGCTCATATAACTCGGGAATGGCGGCAATAGGCTTAACATTGTGATAGTGCAAACCATGGCCAGCATTAACGATAAGCCCTTTGCCATGGGCATATTTTGCCATCTCGCTAATTCTGGCTAATTCACGGGCTTCATCCGCTTCTGTTTTGGCATCGGCATAGCAACCCGTATGAATTTCGATCACAGGAGCGCCAGATGCGACCGCGGCATCGATTTGGGTCTTATCCGCATCGATAAATAAAGAGACTTGAATACCATTAGCGGCTAAACGAGTGACTGCAGCAGTGATTTTCTCAAGTTGCCCAGCAACATCTAAGCCACCTTCAGTGGTCACTTCCTGACGTTTTTCAGGGACTAAGCAAACGTAGGTTGGTTTAACTTCACAGGCGATGTTAAGCATTTCTTCGGTGACGGCACATTCGAAGTTCATGCGGGTTTTTAAGGTTTTTGCCAATAAATACACATCACGGTCGATAATATGGCGTCTATCTTCACGCAAATGGATGGTAATACCGTCGGCACCCGCATGTTCTGCAACGGCAGCCGCATGGACTGGATCGGGATAATTAGTGCCACGCGCCTGACGTAGGGTCGCAATATGGTCGATATTTACGCCCAATAAGATACGGCTCATCGGGAACTCCTTTATTTTAGTAAGGCTAGAATTAACACTGAAATTGCGCCCCATTGTACTGACACCCAGATGAAAAAACACTGAGACGCTCACTAAAAACAACTATTCGAGGGAATTATTCCCATCGTACTTTGACATTAAGGCACTCTGAAACAATTGCCGGCTGAGCAAAGGTTTAGTGCCAAGCAGAGGTTGTAGCATAGAACGCATCAACCGCTTTGCACTTAAAAAATGCTCTTCCACCAATTGATTGTCATTAAGCGCAATTAACATGGCCCCTTGATAGGCGTTGCGGGCACGGGAATTAAGCACAAATTGAAAGCCTAACTCGGGAATGAGTTGGTAGTAATCTTCGGGGATCAGCGCCTCACCTTGGGTGTCGCGACTCAGAGAAGGCATAGCCCCTAACTCCTGCAATAGTGCAAGTTCTACATAACGCAGCTGGGATTGACAAAAATCGGCGGCGAGACCGACTAAGGCACGGTGATAAATAAGGAATAAGGCTTCGGCATTGTGCTGCACAGACAAGGTCCGCATCAGCAACTCATTGATATACATGCCAGCATATAGACTGTGGCCGCTAAGCGGCACGGCGGGGGCAGCCGCTTCAATTTGTGTTAAGGTTTTTAATTCAGATTTATCGCTAAATTCAAAGATCAGCGGTTGAAAGGGCTGGAGAATACTCTTGATAGAACGCTTACCACTGCCGATTCTGGCAACCACATCGACGCGTCCAATGCCGTCAACCAACAGGTTAACTAAGGCACTGGACTCTCGGTATGGACGGTGATGCAGAACATAACCCCGCTTCATCGATAAGCATGCTCCAATGACAAAAATTAATCGTCACCGTAACCTAAGCTACGTAGGGCGCGCTCATCGTCGGCCCAGCCGGATTTCACTTTCACCCACACTTCGAGGAACACTTTGTTATCAAACAGCGTTTCCATATCGAGGCGCGCTTGGGTTGCGATGGTACGAATACGCTCACCTTTACTGCCGATCACCATACGTTTTTGACCTTCGCGCTCGACGAGGATCAGGGCGTTAATTTGGTAAACGCCATTTTCCATCATCTTAAACTGCTCGATTTCAACCGTGGCATCATAGGGCAGCTCGTCCCCAAGAAAACGCATTAGTTTTTCACGGACAATTTCCGAAGCCATAAAACGCTGGGAACGGTCGGTGACATAATCTTCGGGGAAGAAGAATGGATTCTCCGGCAGGGAGTCAGCCGCTAATTCCAAAATCCGCTTAACGTTAGTGCCTTTACTGGCTGAAATCGGCAGAATTTCATCGAAGGGATACTTCTTCGCGACTTCTTCCAAATAGGGGAAAAGGGCTTCTTTGTCTTTGATATTATCGACTTTATTGATAGCTAAAATGGTTTTACGCTCTTCACCGCCGCGGCGCAGTTTACTCAATACCATTTCATCATCGGCGGTCCACGTCATGCCATCGACAACAAAAATCACCATAGCCACATCGGCAAGTGAACTGGCTGCGGCACGGTTCATCAAGCGGTTGATGGCGCGTTGTTCTTCAATATGTAGCCCCGGCGTATCGATAAACACGATTTGCTTAGGACCATCGGTATGGATGCCCATGATACGGTGGCGGGTCGTTTGTGGTTTTTTAGAGGTGATACTCACCTTTTGCCCGAGCAAACGATTCAATAGGGTCGATTTACCCACATTCGGACGGCCGATAATGGCCACCATGCCGCAGTAGGTCACATCATAGTGGGCCGACGGCGTTGGCGCGGCCGCATTCATCCTTGCCAGCAATTCGTCTAAGCTAGGTTCATTGCTCGCATTAGCGGCATCGACAGCTGGCAAGTCTGTTTTTTTGGTCATTTCTTCAGTAACTCCAATACTTGGGCCGCGGCGATCTGTTCGGCTTTGCGGCGTGAACTCGCCACCCCGATTACGCTTTGGCTCAAGTCTTCAATACGGCATTCAACGGTGAATGTCTGGTCGTGGGCATCGCCTTCTATATTGATTACTTGGTAATCCGGTAGTGGCTTTTTTAACCCTTGTAAATATTCTTGCAGCAAGGTTTTAGCATCTTTCTGGCTTACGCCGGGTTGAATTTCCGCTAAACGCTCGGCATACCAAGTCAGCAGCAACTTGCGGCAGACCTCTAGATCTGAATCGAGATAAATCGCACCGATAATGGCTTCTACCGCATCGGCAAGAATGGACTCACGGCGAAATCCACCACTTTTTAATTCACCAGGACCGAGATATAAATAATCACCGAGCTTAAATGCTTGGGCGATAAGCGTTAGGGTGTCGCCACGCACTAAGGTGGCACGCATCCGGCTTAAATCGCCTTCGGTCGCCTTTGGGAACTGGTGATAAAGTGCATCGGATATCACGATAGATAAAATCGAATCACCTAAAAACTCTAGACGCTCGTTGTGTTTATTTGCCGCACTTCTATGGGTCAAAGCCTGGGTTAATAACTCAATATTATTGAATTCATAACCTAAGGTACGACACAAACGAGGCAAATTTTTAATCGGTTCCATGCTATTTTATTCCACCTACACGCTCAAAACGCACTCCGCTTGGTACCCAAGTTGGCAAGAAATCGGCGGCTGCGCGGTCAAATTCAAAACTTATCCAAATCGCGACCGCTTTACCCACCAAGTTTTCTTCGGGGACAAAGCCCCAGAAACGACTGTCGGTACTGTTATCGCGGTTATCTCCCATGGCAAAGTAATGCCCTTCTGGCACGAGGAACTCGCCTGCGGGTAAGTTAGCTTCACGCTTAAAGTAACCCAACATATCAGGACGGCTTGGGTTGATTAAAATATCGTGGGCCACTTCGCCTAATTGCTCGGTATAACGTAATAATGGCACCCCGTCTTGGCTAAAATCGCCACGGCTAATCTCGGTACGTGCTACCACTTCCGCTTCTGGACAATTTGTCTGCTGAGTATCGCAGGCCTTTTGGATCATCAACTGCTTATTACGATAAATCACTCGGTCACCCGGTAATCCGACAACGCGCTTGATATAGTCAATTTGCGGATTTTCAGGGTATTTAAATACGATCACATCGCCACGTTCAGGCTTGCCCGTTTCAACCAGTTTAGTTCGCCATACGGGATCTTTAAGGCCATAACTAAACTTTTCCACCAGAATAAAATCTCCCACCAACAGGGTTGGCATCATAGAACCCGAGGGGATTTGAAATGGCTCATAAATAAAGGAGCGCAGGATCAACACAAAGGCAATCACAGGGAAGATAGAATGCGCAGTTTCGACTAGGGTCGACTCACGAATGATTTGGTACTCGGCTTCTTCGGTTAAATTCGCCTGTGATGCCTTTGCCAACGCTAAACTCTCGCGGCGCTTAGGGGCAAACATCAGCACATCGACTAACCAGATAAGCCCTGAAATCAGGGTTACCAGCACTAAAATAATGGAAAAATAGGCTGCCATTGCTTATTGAACTCCTGCCTGGAAATAATTAAAGGTTCTTAACCTAGCGACTATGGTATTTCGACTATCGAGCTTTAGTTAACTTACCGCATTTCATCATAAACACCACAAAATCATGCGATAACCTAACTAAAGCGCCGCAATCTGCGGCGCAATAGTGAACTAAATTGTCATGCTGTGACTCAGGATTACTCGTTGAGTTTCAGTACCGCCAAGAATGCCTCCTGTGGCACCTCAACGTTACCCACTTGCTTCATCCGTTTCTTACCCTCTTTTTGTTTATTTAAGAGTTTTTTCTTACGGGAAACGTCGCCGCCGTAACACTTAGCCGTAACGTCTTTACGCAGGGCTTTTACGGTTGAACGGGCAATAATCTGGCTACCAACGGCTGCTTGAATCGCAATATCAAACATTTGGCGCGGGATCAGCTCTTTCATCTTTTCAACTAACGCCAAACCACGGTGACGAATGTTTGATCTGTGGATAACCATAGCGAGGGCATCGACTCGGTCGCCGTTAATCAAGATGTCTAAGCGCACCATGTCAGCGGGATCGAAGCGAATAAAGTTATATTCGAGTGATGCATAGCCACGGCTGGTTGATTTCAAACGGTCGAAGAAGTCCATCACCACTTCTGCCATTGGCAGATGATAGGTCACAGCCACTTGGTTACCGTGGTAAACCATGTTCACCTGAGTGCCACGTTTTTCAATACATAGGGTAATCACGTTACCTAAGTATTCTTTTGGCACTAAAATATTGGCCTCAACAATCGGCTCACGCATTTCTTCGATATTGTTAATCGCGGGTAAATCTGACGGGTTATCGACATAGACAACTTCACCGTTAGTCATCACCACTTCATAGACTACCGTTGGTGCCGTTGTAATCAGCTCAAGATTGTATTCACGCTCTAAACGTTCTTGAATGATTTCCATATGGAGCAGGCCTAAATAGCCAATACGGAAACCAAAGCCAAGGGCCGATGAACTTTCAGGTTCGAAGAACAATGAAGCATCATTTAGGCTGAGTTTGTTTAACGCATCACGGAAGTTTTCATATTCATCGGTCGAAATAGGGAATACACCCGCGTAAACCTGCGGTTTCACCTTTTTAAAACCAGGTAAAGGCTTATCCGCGCCATTCTTGGCAAGCGTCAAAGTATCGCCCACGGGCGCGCCGTGGATCTCCTTAATACCTGCGATCACAAAACCTACCTCACCGGTTTTTAGCTCGGCTTTATCGGTTTGCTTTGGCGTGAAAATACCGACGCGATCGGCGGTATGGTTTTGTCCGGTCGACATCACCTTAAACTTATCGCCTTTCTTCAGGCTACCGTGTTTAATGCGCACTAAGGACACTACGCCTAAATAGCTATCAAACCAAGAATCGATGATTAAGGCTTGCAGCGGCGCATCCGGATTACCCTCTGGTGGCGGGATCTGTGCCACGATCACTTCTAACACATCATCGACACCGACACCGGTTTTAGCGGAACAACGCACGGCATTCATCGCATCTATGCCGACAATATCTTCGATTTCGGCGGCAACACGCTCAGGGTCGGCTTGCGGTAAGTCGATCTTGTTTAAAATAGGCACCACATCGAGATTCATATCCAGTGCGGTATAACAGTTTGCCAGAGTCTGAGCTTCTACGCCCTGACCAGCATCCACCACCAGCAATGCGCCTTCGCAGGCCGCTAATGAACGTGACACTTCATAGGAAAAGTCGACATGGCCAGGGGTATCAATAAAGTTGAGTTGATAGACTTGGCCATCTTTAGCCTTGTAGTCTAGGGTGACACTTTGTGCCTTAATCGTGATACCACGCTCACGCTCAAGATCCATAGAATCGAGCACTTGAGCATCCATTTCACGGTCGGTTAAACCGCCACAAACCTGAATAAGACGATCTGATAGCGTCGATTTACCATGGTCGATATGGGCAATAATTGAGAAGTTTCTAATGTGTTTCATTATGCTGCAATGACTAATACTGAAAATGGATACGGTTCAAAGGAGCGAAATTGTACCTGATTGCGGTTTCAATACCAATCAGATTCACTCCTAGTTACATTTATGCCACCAAAAGGCATGAAAGTCGCAAATTAACTTTCTATCTTAAACGGCTAATAGACTGAAACTAATCGGTTAATTTACCTAAACTGACGCCCATACCTAAATAAGCCAAAATCACGGGCTTTGCATCCACTTCGAGCCGTTTAGCCCGCTGTTTTCCAAACCACCAAGCCAACAAAGTGCCAAGGGCGGCAAAAGCCATGGCACTAAGATCAGGATTCAATTGGATAAGATGAGCGACAAATTGCCCTAAAACGGCCCCGACAAACAAACCCAACAAAGGCAATAGGTAGACCAAGGCGGCCGCTTTTAGAATAACGCTCTCGGGAAGACCTAACTTCAGAAGTTCACCGGGCTCGCAGTGACGCTCGCTTTGAATGGAGAATTGTTGGGTCTTGGCTGAAAAAGCCTGCGCCACGGCAGAAGTACCGCAGGACTCACTACTACTGCAACTCTTACAGGTGCTCTTAAGCTCAACTTCAACCCTGAGCCAGCCCTGATTGTCACAGGCAATCACCCTTGCCACTTCTTCCATCATAGTGCTGCGCCCTATTCTAGTCTGAGGCTTTTTGCAATGCGTGAAAGGGTTTCTGTCGGCACTTTACCTACGGCGACCACTTCAGCATTACCCACTTTTTCAGAGACCAGCGATAAACCATTGCGGGTGATTAACTCCTCCGGCAATGGACTCGAGCCAGCTCTGGCCACATAAACGGAAATATTGGCGAGTCCATCGGTCAATGCTATATATTCCACCGCTTCATGGCTACCGATTAAACGGTGATGATCGCGCACAACAACGGTAAAACCCGCAGGTAACCAAGAGAATTGCCAATTTTGGCCATCTTGCCGCTCGGCTTGATCGATAACCGCTGGCCATTCTTGTTTGTAGGCTTCCAGTAGAATCGCTGGCGGCTCATGGAGTTCAATCAATTCAATGACCATGATTTGCTCAAGCAGTTGTTTATCTTGGGTCAACATGTCGTATCGCAACGGTAAATATGTCTCCATATCGAGCCAGATCTGAAAACCATAACGATACTCATCATTTGGTAACAAGCGGATCATTTGCCCAGGGCGGCCAGCAATACGCGTTCGACCACCGAGCACGAATTGATAACCGACTTCTAAATCGCTCATTTTAGAGGAAAATGCCGCAGGCCAAACACCTTGAATATGATTGGAAATAATGCTGTATGCCGGTTGGTCGTGTTCAATAAAGGTCACACGATCCCCCACACGTACCGCATTCTTTGGGGGGCCATTGAGGTACTCTAAAAAAGCAACCTCTTGTTCATTTACTTTGCCGTGAAGATAAACCAAAGGCCGAATATGATCGGCCTGAAGTTGAATAATCGATGCTTTAAACTCTTTCTCTTTTAACGCCTGACTCATTTTATCGAGCCAGACTTTGGCGGGCATATCTTCCTGCGCCATTGCAGGGAACACCAAGGCTAATAAAGCCAACAGGATTAGACGCAAGCTAACTCCTTACTACTGATTGAACGGAACGGGAATAACCTCGGTATTGTCTTCTATAACCGCCCCAGTATTCAATCGTTGTTGCAACATATGATCTTGAATATAAGTATTTATTCGGCGGCGTTGCTCGTTCATTTGATCATTAGTATAACCTTGGTTTTGTTGCACTGCCCCGGTTTGTAAACTCACAGGAGACGCACTACCCACCAAAGGACGGGTGACCAATACTGGCGATGGAGATGCAACATCATCGGCCGTTTGATTGTAATTTTGCACGCCGACAATCGCAAACATAGCCACAGTTGCCGCGATAGCGTATTGACCAAACTGTTTAAACAATGGCACAACGCGACTATTACCAGCATTAATAACTGTGCCTGCATTAACAGCGACTTGTGTCGTTACTGGAGCATCGACTTCAGAAGCCGTCACTTGTGGGGCGACAATCGCAGGTTCAAGTTCAATTGCAGCGGCAATGCTAGCGGAAAGATCTAACACAATATTCTGCGGCAACTCGCCACGCATGGCATCGCCTATCATATGATAGTTATGCCATTTATTATGCGAATGCGTATCGGCAACTAATTCTGCCATGGTCTGCGCATCAGTCTCTCCATCGACCGCGGCAGATACCCATTCTTGACCTAATTTATCCATTGTTCACCTGTCTAAATATAAGAGTTTTCTTAATATAAGAACTAACTTAGTATAAGAACTTAGGCTTCCAGTAAAGGCTGGAGCTTTTTATCGATGGCCTCTCGAGCACGGAAGATACGCGATCTCACGGTCCCAACGGGGCAATCCATCACTATGGCAATATCTTCGTAACTCATACCATCGAGCTCACGCAAGGAGATGGCCATTCGTAATTCTTCTGGCAGTGTTTCTAAGGTATCGAAAATCACTTTTTTGATTTCATCCGATAACATCAGCCGCTCTGGGGAGGCAAACTCCTTTAGCGCATCACTACCTTCATAATACTCGGCATCTTCAGCATCAACATCATTCGCGGGCGCCCTACGCCCCTGTGATACGAGATAATTCTTCGCAGTGTTTACTGCAATACGGTACAACCAGGTATAAAACGCACTTTCTCCGCGAAAGTTTGGCAAAGCCCGATAAGCTTTGATAAACGCTTCCTGTGCCACATCGGTAACGTCGGCTTGGTTACGCACATAGCGCGAAATCAAGCTAATAACTTTACTTTGATATTTAAGCACTAACAGGTTAAAAGCGTTTTTATCTCCCCGTTGCACGCGCTCAACTAATTGTTGATCACTAATTTGTCCACTCATCCGAGCCGACTTCTCCCAAATCTAAAATGCTGATTTCTCAGTCGCTCGAATCATATTCACTTATGTAGACTAGCGTGCTTTGAAAAAGTTCTTAAAATTATACAAAAAAAGTAAGGATAAAAGGAAAGTACCCATATTTCGTCAGTTGGTTTACCATAGATGGCACTCTCAGTCACATCATGATACCCGATGAAACAAGTAGTTGAACACCAATCTGACATATTAGTCATAGGTAGCGGTGCCGCAGGTCTGACACTAGCTTTGCATCTTGCTGAAAAAGCAAACGTAATTCTGCTTTCAAAAGGCCCGCTCTCGGAAGGGTCCACGTACTATGCCCAAGGCGGAATAGCCTCCGTCTTCGATGAAAGTGACACTATCGAATCCCATGTGGCCGATACTTTAGTCGCGGGAGCGGGTTTATGCGATAAAGAAGTCGTGACGTTTACCGCAGAAAACGCAAAAAGTGCCATGCAATGGCTTATCGAATGTGGCGTCGCCTTCGATAAAGAAGAAACCAACGATGGCAATGCTAAGGATGCGCCCTATCATCTCACCCGTGAAGGTGGCCATAGTCATAGACGTATTTTGCATGCCGCAGATGCGACGGGCAAAGAAGTGCAAACGACGCTGCAAGAACGCGCACTTGCCCACCCCAACATTAAAGTGTTGGAACGCTATAACGCCATCGATCTTATTACCACCCGTAAGCTTAACCGCCCAGGAAACCGAGTGTTAGGCGCTTACGTGTGGAATCGCAACGAAGAACACGTTGAAACCGTTAAGGCCAAATTTGTCGCATTAGCCACGGGCGGTAGTTCTAAAGTTTACCAATATACCTCAAATCCCGATGTCGCCAGCGGTGATGGTATTGCCATGGCCTGGCGCGCAGGTTGCCGTGTCGCCAATATGGAATTCAACCAATTCCACCCGACGTGTTTGTACCATGCCGATGCGCGTAACTTTTTGCTGACCGAAGCACTGCGCGGTGAAGGGGCTTATTTACGTCGCCCAGACGGTAGCCGTTTTATGCCAGACTTTGATGAGCGCGCTGAACTCGCTCCCCGCGATATTGTGGCCCGGGCCATCGATTATGAGATGAAGCGTCTCGGTGCCGACTGCGTTTATTTGGATATTAGCCATAAAGATAGCGACTTTATCATCAAGCATTTCCCGACGATTTACAGTCGCTGCTTAGAATTAGGCATAGATATCACTCAAGGTCCTATCCCTGTCGTCCCCGCAGCCCACTATACCTGTGGCGGCGTAATGACAGACTTGCATGGCCAAACGGATCTCAATGGACTCTATGCCATTGGTGAAGTTGCCTATACCGGCCTTCATGGCGCCAATCGTCTGGCGAGTAATTCCCTGCTCGAATGTCTGGTATTTGCCCGCGCCGCCTCACAGGATATTGAGAGCCAACTGCATAAAATCACTCTGCCTGGACAAATTCCACCTTGGGATGAGAGTAAAGTATCAAATTCGGATGAAGAGGTTGTGATTGCCCATAACTGGCACGAACTGCGGCTATTTATGTGGGATTATGTCGGTATTGTGCGCTCGGATAAGCGTCTCGAACGGGCACTGCGCCGCTGTTTAATGCTTCAACAGGAAATCCAAGAGTATTACAGCAACTTCAAGGTCAGCAATAACCTGCTCGAACTGCGTAATCTAGTGCAAGTGGCTGAACTTATCATTCGCTGCGCGATGGAGCGTAAGGAAAGCCGTGGATTGCATTACAATATTGATCATCCAGGCAAACTAGACTCACCACTGCCAACCATTTTACAGCCAGAGAAATAAATCACTTCTACATTTTGCAGGCTAAATTTCAGTACGAGATTTAGCCTGCAATGTTTTAGCATTGAGCAGCAAACGACATAAATGCCGATAATCAGCATCGGTAAACATATCGGCCCAAAGCGGCAATAACCGCGGTTTAGCATCGATATCGAGATACATCAAACATACAAACGGGGTCACCCAAGTTCGCCGCAGCACCTGAAAATGCTCCCCAGTAGCAAGCCGCCCCTCGCCATTGCGATTGAGTACAAAACTGAATTGCCAATCTTTTAGTCGCCAAAGTTGATACAGCAAAAAACACACAATCAGCGAAATAATTGCCAATTTTAATAGAAAAATGCCAAAGGATTCTGTTTGGGGCCAAGCGAGCAAAGATGATAGGCAAATAGACATAAAAACGACCAACGAGAGTCGTTGGTCGAAGGAGGCTTTAACACTAAAACTATGGTGCCGCTCTTCCACGAACTTTCACCACCATACGAGCTAACTCAGCGTCAGGGCAGGTTTCATGGCCCATAAACCACGCGAATAATTCCGGATCTTCACACTCGAGTAAGCGAATAAACACGGCTTTATCTTCATCGGACAAATCTTGATAAACATGTTCTACGAAGGGTTGAAACAGTACGTCTAGCTCCAGCATCCCGCGGCGACATGCCCAACGCACCCGTGCAATGTTCATTAATTCCAAGGTTTTTCTCCCAAAACAAATTTGGCCTTAGTCTACCAGTTCATTCACTAGGGTGTCGATTGAGGACTAGTGTAAGAGCCCAAATTAGCATTGCTGCACTTGAGCATCGAGACCCGCAAACAAATCACTGAAATCCGTATCTAATAATCGTTTTACCGCCGGATGTTGGATCATTCGCTCGGCAAACATCACATGGTATTCCTCTTTCACATCGAGGGTTTCACCGAGTAAATGCATTCCATGGGAGATCACCTCCTGACGATAGATAGATGGCGTCACAAAAATACCGCGCTTCAGGTATCCAAATGCCTTCATCATTGCCGCATCATCAAACTCACCTAAAATACTCACGTTGAGATTTTGCTCATCAAACCAACGATATAACTGCTGGCCAAGGGAAGTCCTACGTCCAGGGATCAGTAATTGAGCCTGTTCTAAACAAGCAGGAAAATCTGTACTATAGGGTTCGGCCGAGAAAAAACTCACGCCACATTCGCCTAACTTCTTCGAGAGGATTTCAGGGTATTTCAAAGACTCGCCAGCACAATCTGAGAGGATAATATCTAACTTATGTTCACGCAGACGTGCCATTAAACTCTCGTGTGTCGCTTCATAACAAGCCAAATGCATTGAGCCATCGTTCGGGACAACGGTCAATAAAACACGACTAACCAAGGCCTTAGATAAGGCATCGGCAATGCCTACCTCAAACAGAATCGCATCATCTTTTTGATAGTTAAGTAGATCGAGCATCTCGTAGCTAAGACTGAACATTTTATCCGCATAACGAAACACCAACGCCCCTAATTCAGTCGCCTCTAAGGTGCGCCCCACTCGCTTAAATAGACTGCCATTTAACCTGTCTTCTAAGGCGCGGATCTGCCCAGTTATGGTCTGCGGCGTCAAGCAAAGGGCCTCAGCAGCCATAGCGACTGAGCCCTTTTTTTTAATCATCCAAAAGTAGTACAAATGGTTATAATTCAAATGCAACATAGCCACTCACCTTTCCTATCATTTATTCCGTATTGCAAAGGTTCACCATACGCTCAGCTATGTGGCCCCTATTGGCTATTTTAAACGCTGACAATCCAATAGGTTAACAACTATGCCCTGTAATTGCTCTAGATCCGCAGCGGTCCCAGTACTGACGGCTTCTGTGACCCCCAAGACTAACGTATCGCGGTCAGGAATACGACTGGCACAATAGGTTCGGTTGGCTTCTTGGAAACGCTTGCCACCACGGTATTTAAGCGCTCGAGACTCATAACTGTTAGTTTCGAGTCTTGCGCCTAATGCCTCTGATTTAAATATCAAAGCACCATCGACTATACCTTCAAGGTAGCTCTGACAGGTCTGTGACGCTACATCTTTATTGCAGGCATCAATTTGAGAAGCCATCACAGTTGAAGATAAGGTTAAGAGTGCAGTTATTCCTACTAATTTCAACTTTATCATAATCATACTCCTTTTTTAGGTAATACTTTTGATAGCCAGAAATACCCAATCACAGCGGCAAAAATTGACCCCATCAAAGTGCCTAAGCGGGCCAAATCACCGTACATAGGATCCGCTTGCTCGAAGGCTAATGAGGCAATAAACATCGACATAGTAAAACCAATACCGCACATGGCCGCGACCGGCGCAATTTGCTTCCAGCCTATACCGTCGGGTAATTGCGCCAACTTCAATTTGACCGCCACAAAGCTAAACAGCATCACCCCAATCGGTTTCCCTAGGATTAACCCTAAGGCAATTCCCACTGGCACCGGCGAGATAAGTGTATCTAAACTCATATTTCCCAATGAAACACCCGCGTTAGCGAAGGCAAATACTGGCAGAATGAGGAAAGTGCTCCATGGATGCAGACTGTGCTCTAAATGCTCAGAAGGCGAGCTGCCATCTTTAGCACGAAGTGGTATACAAAAGGCAATGATGACCCCTGCCAGCGTCGCATGAACCCCAGACTTAAGCACCGCAACCCAAAGAATAAGGCCGAATATTCCGTATGGCGTCAGTGAGGTCACGCCTTTACGGTTTAAGCCAACAAGGCCCGCAATCGCCAAACTGGCTATCACTAAACTGATGGTCGATAAATCACTGCTGTAAAACAGCGCAATAATCACGATAACGCCTAAGTCATCGATAATGGCCAATGCTAATAGGAAGACTTTTAGCGCCACGGGAACACGGCTTCCCAGTAATGCCATAATCCCGAGTGCAAAGGCGATATCCGTTGCCGCAGGAATAGCCCACCCCGCCTGCGTTACTGGATCGCCATAGTTGAACAACAGATAAATCCCCGCAGGGGCGATCATGCCACCAATTGCAGCAAAGGTTGGTAAGGAAGCTTGCGTAACGCTCGACAGTGCTCCTTCGAGCAACTCGCGTTTAACCTCTAAACCTATCAGTAGGAAAAACAATGCCATTAAGCCATCGTTAATCCAGAGCAATAGAGGTTTATGGATATTGAGTGCGCCTACACGAACCTGAACATCAGTGCCTAAAAACCCTTGGTAAAGCCCTGATAAAGGAGAATTCGCCATCAACATAGCTAGGGCAACGGCAACCAATAGTAGGATGCCCCCCGCCGATTCTTGGCTCAGAAAGTTTCTAATTGCTTTTTCCATCTTGCACTCCATAAAACCATAATGAATTGAGTGTAGATGAATAGTAACAACAAATATAATCGTAAGTTTCGACAAAACACCTCGGTTTTTCCGAGGTGTTAGCCGAAAAAACGTCCACTAAATGGCAACGGGGGCTTTGATATGGGGATGAGGTTCGTAGTTAGTCAGTTCAAAATCTTCAAACTGATAGTCAAAAATTGACTTAGGTTTACGCAATATTGTCATGGTCGGCAGAGGTTTAGGCGCACGCGTTAATTGCAACGCCGTTTGTTCCATATGATTGGAGTACAAATGGGTGTCACCGCCAGTCCATACAAAATCCCCTAAAGCGAGATCGCACTGCTGGGCAACCATCATAGTCAACAGGGCATAACTGGCGATATTGAATGGCAATCCAAGGAACACATCACAGCTGCGCTGATATAGCTGACAGGATAATTTCCCTTCGGCGACATAAAACTGGAAAAATGCATGGCAAGGCGCCAGGGCCATTTTATCGAGTTCACCCACATTCCATGCCGATACGATAAGACGGCGTGAATCGGGTTGGGATTTTATTTGCGCAATCACCTGTGAAATTTGATCGATAGCATCGCCACTTTGGGTTGGCCAGCTGCGCCACTGTGCTCCATAAACGGGCCCCAAGTCGCCATTTTCATCGGCCCATTCATCCCAAATACTGACTTTATTTTCACGAAGGTAAGCAATATTGGTATCCCCCTTTAGAAACCAAAGTAGCTCATGGATAATAGAGCGCATATGACATTTCTTGGTTGTCACTAGGGGAAAACCCTTACTCAAATCGAAACGCATTTGATAGCCAAAGACCGAACGAGTGCCTGTACCTGTACGATCGGATTTATCCACACCTTCAGCTAAGATGTGCTTCATTAAGTCTAAATACTGTTGCATTACTGCTTACCCTGTGGACGAAAGATTAAATATAAACCGAATAAAATCATTGGCACAGATAGGATCTGTCCCATTGTCATAAAGCCCCAATAGAGTCCCAACTGTGCATCGGGTTGTCTGACAGTTTCCACCAGCACACGGAAAATACCGTAACCGAGTAAGAACATTCCCGACACTGCGCCGACTTTGTTGGTACGTTTGCTAAACCAGTACAAGAGCAAGAATAGAGCAAGACCTTCGAGCGCAAACTGGTACAACTGCGACGGATGACGTGGCTCAGGTCCACCGCTTGGAAACACTATGGCCCAAGGTACATCCGTTACTCGTCCCCAAAGCTCTCCATTGATAAAATTACCAATACGCCCAGCACCTAAGCCAATTGGCACCACAGGCGCCACCATATCTGCGACGGCAAAAAAAGTACGCTTTTGCTTCCACGCGATATAAATCATGCCCGTAATCACGCCCATCAATCCGCCGTGGAAGGACATACCGCCCTCTGAGATTTTAAATAAATACATAGGGCTAGCGATAAAATAATCGAAATGATAAAAGAGCACATATCCGACTCTACCGCCTAAAATCACCCCTAGGAATCCATAAAATAACAGATCGGACACTTGTTCACGCGTCCACAGTCCCTGGGATCTATCGGCTTGGCGATTGAGTAGCCACATAGCGGCGACAAAACCCACTAAATAGGTAAAACCATACCAACGTAAGGCGGGCTCAAAGGTTTGTCCAAAAAGATCAAAGGGGCCAAATTTAACAATCACGGGGTCGATATTGGGAAAACTCAGCGCCATAACACATCCATTAGCAGCCTCAGACAGAGGTAAATATAAAAACTAAGTCAACATTAACTTAAGGCCGACACACAGCAAAAAGAGTGCAAATATCTTTTTAAGTACAGGTGTTGGCCAAGTGCTCGCGGCTTTCACCCCCACAGGCGCCATTAAAACAGAAGTAATGATCAAACCAAACAATGCCGGTAAATAGATGAATCCGACGGTACCATAGGGTAATTCAGTGGCATTCATCCCCGCAATAATGTAGCCAAAACTGCCCGAAATAGAGATCAAGAATCCCATAGCCGCAGAAAAACCAACGGCGTAACGCATCTGCAAACCATAAAACGTCAAAAATGGCACAATAAGTATGCCGCCACCTATGCCGGTCAAACCAGCCAGAACCGCAACAAAGGCCGATACAACAAAAAGCACTGCCGGATTAGGCAACTGACGATTCGATTCGGTCTTCACTGGATATGCCATCTGAATGGTCATTAAAATGACGAAGATAGCAAAACCTTGCTGCAAGGTGTCAGCGGGAATTTGTTCAGCAATAAAGCCTGAAGCAAGCGCCCCGATCACCAGCCCAGGGAGCATAGGCTTGAATAAATGCCAAGGAATATTGCCACGCTTGTGATGCGCCCGCGTCGACGAAATTGAAGTGAGAATAATAGCCGCCAATGAAGTGGCAATCGCAATATGGGGTAACTGAGCAGAGGTAACACCGACCGATGGCAGAATATAAAGCAGTGCAGGCACGACAATCAATCCGCCACCAATACCTAATAATCCCGCCATAAAACCGACAAATGCGCCTAAGGCCAAGCAAATAAAAAACACCGACAACAAACTATCCACACGAATACCTGCAGCGTGATAAATTGAGGCCTTAGCTTAAAGCAAAAAATAACTTTAGTTAATTAAGAATTGTCGCTAGGCCCTGAGAGTTCAAATATTCTTTAACTAGCTCACGCACTTGAAAGCCATTAGATAGACTTAAAGCCTGTGCCAGCAATTGGTCCAAATCGGTGCGAGCCACTCGGCGCAACAGGTAATTGATGCGTGCTAGGCTACCTTGGTTCATGCTCAGCTGATCATACCCCATAGCCACCAATAGGATTGACCCCATAGGCTCACCCGCTAATTCGCCACAAATACTAATATCGAGCTTGTGGTAGCGGCAATCGAGCAGAGCTTGGTGTAAAGCCCGTAAAATACCTGGATGATAGCTATCGAATAATGAGCTTACCCTAGGATTATTACGGTCGACGGCTAATAGATATTGAGTCAGATCGTTACTCCCAACGGAAACAAAATCGACACGTTTAGCCACTTCATCGAGTTGATATAAGAGTGCAGGAACCTCAAGCATTATGCCTATTCGCGGCATAACAATCGCACTATTGACATCATTTTTTAATTCGATAAACGCCTGCTGTAAATATTCAAGGGACTGATCAATCTCATCCAAATTACTGACCATAGGCAGTAAAATACTCAATTGCCGCCCCTGCGCCCCAGCCAGCAGCATAGCTCTTAACTGCACTAAAAATAGTTCAGGATGATCGAGTGACAAGCGAATCCCCCGCCACCCGAGGAAAGGGTTATCTTCTTTAATCGGAAAATAAGGTAAAGGTTTATCACCACCCACATCTAAGGTACGCATCACAACAGGTCGACCGGACGCAGCCAATAACACCTGCTGATACACTTTCACTTGCTCAGATTCACTCGGAAACCGTTGTTGCAACATAAAAGGGATCTCAGTGCGGTAGAGTCCAATACCATCGGCGCCTTCGGCAATTTCAGAGGCAACACCACTAAGCAAACCGGCATTTAAATACAAACGGATACGAGAGCCATCAGTCGTCACTGAAGGTAACGAGAGCTCCTGAGCATATTGACGCTGCAGGGCTTTTTGCGCCGAAATTAAACTGCGATATTCACTGACAATCGCTGGTGATGGGGACACCATCAACTGCCCACGGCTAGCGTTAACCACTAAGAGTTTTTGATCTATATCGGCGGACAATAACTGTTCAACCCCCGTTATCGCTGGCACGCCCAGCGCCCGAGCGAGAATCGCAGCATGGGAATTGACGCCACCAAGCTCAGTCACAATCCCCGCCAGCTTTTGCCTTGGGAATTCAGCCAACATAGTCGCATCGGCTTCACGGGTCACTAAGATAACGGGCTTATCGGGCTCAAGCTCTAAACGCTCCGGCTCAATCAGTTGTCTCAACACTTTTTGCCCAAGGTCACGAATATCGCTAGCACGCTCTTTAAGATAAGGATCCTCCATAGCCAGAAACTGCTGGATGTACCTAAGGGACACACGACTGACGGCGGATTCAGCCTCCCATCCTAGCTGAACTTCACGGGCGTATTCGCCACCTAAGCTGGCATCATCGAGCAATAACTGCAACGCATTGAAGATAGAGACAACTTCTTCATCCTGCTCACGGTCAAATCGTTGGGATAGTGCGCCTATTGCCTCTTTGCACCGCGCCATCGCCGCGACTAATCGGCTAGACTCCAGTGCGATATCTTGGCAACGTATATCGGGTTGCTCCAAGGAAATCTCTCCACCCAGCACAAAGGCATGGGCAATGGCGATGCCATTAGAGGCTGAAGTACCTTGAAAAAGAATCTGTTGGTGATGTGAACTCACCTGTGCCTTTTGTTTTAAGCCGCGCACAGCCATAGCTAGCTGAGCCGCAAGCGTCATCAAAAAGGCTTCTTCACCTTCGCTAAACTGGCGAGCACTCGCTTGTTGAACAACAATAACGCCCACTACAGCTTTCTGGTAAATAATGGGGACAGCTAAAAAGGCGCGGTATTCCTCTTCGGCCACTTCAGGAAAGAGCTTAAATCTAGGGTGCAAGCGGGCATCGGCTAAATTAACTGCCTCTTCTCGCTCGGCGGCTAACCCCACCAATCCTTGGCTAAGAGGCATACGCACTCGACCAACGGCACTTTTTTCAAGGCCATCGGTGGCAGATAACACAAGTTCCTGCTGCTCTAGGATATAAACTGAGCAGCATTGGGTTTCCATCGCTGCTTTTGTCGATGAAACTAAGACTTCTAATGCGGTTTCTAGGCTATGGGCAGATGCCACAGCCTGGGTGATATCCCTGAGCGTATTTAACACTGTTTTCAATCCTCTTTTGAAAATCAGCCTGTTGCCTTTTGCCTTCCCCGCTTTCTTGGTATCTCATGGGTCTGGAATGACAATGCCGTTACCGCAAACTCTTTCATTACCTTACGATAAACATCACGCTTAAATGAAACGACTTGCCGTACCGGATACCAATAACTTACCCAACGCCAATCGTCAAACTCAGGATGTCCCGAAGAACTCAAATTAATCGCACTATCTTGGCTTTTCAGTTGTAACAGAAACCACTTTTGCTTTTGCCCAATACACACAGGTTTACTGTCTTGCCTCACTAAACGCTTTGGCAAACGATACCTTAACCAAGAGCGAGTCGAAGTTAATATATGTACGTGCTCGGGTCTTAGGCCGACCTCTTCGTATAACTCACGGTACATAGCTTCCTCCGCCGACTCACCATCGTCGACACCACCCTGAGGGAATTGCCATGAGTGTTGACCGAAGCGTCTGGCCCACATAACTTGGCCGTATCTGTTACAAATTATTATGCCCACATTTGCGCGAAAGCCGTCGCTATCAATCACATGGACTCCATATAAGGATAAATTTTAATAAACTGATTGTTTCATAAAGCTAGTCTCTCAGCAAACCTCTATTTTAAGCCGAGCTTTGGATAAATAAACCACCCATTCATATTTATCAACAACGCAAGGTCAGATGAATGGGGGATATCCACATTTTCTGTGGATATCTCTGTTTGAAACTCCCGTGAACTTGTTAGATCGTTCAAAAAACGTCAATTAAGCTTAGTTTAACACCTTGACCAAAAAAGATATAAAAACCTAAAATTCATACACATAAATAAAAATTACTGTAGTTTTTTACATAAAACACCATTAAAGGTCATTTTTTAATCAGCGGCATCTATGATGATCATTTCTTAAATCAGTGCCAATGTTATACACAGAACATACAAAAACTTGCCCACAATTAGGTAGACTAAGGATGATTTTTGCCATTGACTTGCATTTTTTATTGGGTTAAAGAGACAGTTTTCAGGAGTTATCCATAATATCTGTGGATAACTATGTGGGGAACGCAAGGGAAAGCCGAGAGTAACTTTGGACACTTTTATCATCTGATAGAAATCAATTCAATATCATCATTTAAATCATATAGTTAAACTCAATCACCGATTAAGGCACAGATATCCACTTTGCAGCTCACTTTTTAACCACTGTTGCTAAGCGCTTATTTTTCAGTAAAATTCCCCTATGAAACCCATAATTCCTCCACAGAATCTTACCGAGTTACTTGAGCGCGCCCATATGCTGGCGGGCATTAGCTTGGCCCAAATTGCTATTCAGAGAGGCATTCCCGTCCCCAAAGATCTTAAACGTGATAAGGGCTGGGTCGGTCAGTTAATTGAAATGGAGTTAGGGGCGACTGCGGGTTCAAAGCCGGAACAGGATTTTTTACATTTAGGTGTTGAGCTTAAGACGATTCCTATCGATACACTGGGAAAGCCCCTCGAAACGACTTATGTATGCGTCGCCCCGCTAATCAACATTGAAGGGCTCACCTGGCAAAACAGTTTAGTGTGCCACAAGCTGCAACGTGTACTTTGGGTTCCCGTCGAGGGAGAACGGCAAATCCCCGTTGGTGAGCGGCGAATTGGGACACCCATTCTGTGGGAGCCCGATCCGCAGGAGTTATACTTATTGCAACAGGATTGGGAAGAAATCATGGAGCTTATCGCCCTAGGTAAAGTTGAGAAGCTCACCGCCCGCCACGGTGAAGTATTACAACTGCGCCCTAAAGCGGCCAATAGTAAGGCTCTGACTCAAAGCATTGCCGAGGACGGCAGCCTCAAAATGACCAATCCCCGCGGTTTCTATTTAAAGACAGCCTTTACAGCAATGATACTAAATAAGGTTTTTGGTTAAATTTTCGTAGCAATATAGACTTGTATTGATCCAGATCACAAATATCACTGGTACTTTAGTGATGATTTTCTATAAACTACGGCATCCTGAAGTAATGGCCGTATTCGGATAAAAAGCGAGTAGTGAGAACACGTAGACAAGCGAAAAAACTTCTTTTTGCGATTTTAGCTTGGGCGATTGCCATGGCTGCTTTCGTGTTTTTTCGATATGCACAATCACCCGAGCTGCCCCAATGGGCGGTAGGCTCGGCCGATCTCGCCACACTTGCCGTGTACATGGGGATTATCTTCGGTAGCCTGCATTGGATGTCAAACCTGATTGCCGATTTCAGCGCCATCAATCGCCTACCCTATATATTTTCTGTTATTTTCAAAGGATTATTCCTGTTATTAGGTGCGACGACCTTGGCGTACATGACCCAGTTTTTAAATATGTGGGCCATTGAAAACCATATGTCGACCTTAAGACAGATGCTGACGGCACATATTCTGTACAGCCCCTCGTTTCAAGCCTTAATTGTTTATTTAGTCGTTGTGCGTGTGAGTTTAGCCTTTGTCGAACAAATGGCACTCCTTGTGGGGCCACGTATTTTACTCAACATTGGATTAGGTAAATACCACAAACCCCGCTACGAACAGCGTTTATTCCTGTATTTAGATATGGTTGCTTCAACCACACACGCAGAATCCCTCGGGGATTATCGCTTTAGTCGCTTAATTCAAGACAGTTTTAGCCTACTTTCGGATACGGTAACGAATAACGAAGCCGAAATTTATCGTTATATGGGCGATGCAGTGCTTATCCATTGGCCATTGGAAGAAGGCGTAGTGCACGACCGCTGTATGAATATCTATTTTGAATTTAGTCAGCAACTCAGCTGGCAAAGACGTTACTTTGAAGAGCACTACGGTTTTGTGCCTAAGTTCAAGGCGGCGGCCCACTGCGGGCAAGTGGTAGCGGCTGTTGTTGGGGTGCAAAAACAGGAAATTAGCTTCTTTAGTGACGTACTCAACACCTTAGCGAGGCTGCAAGACCAGTGTAATCCCCTCGGGCAACGTATGTTGATTTCAGGTGCACTCGCAGGACGCTTAGATAATCCCAATAGTGAGTATCGCCTGTCTCCTTTAGGGCCCGTCAAACTCAAGGGAAAACAACACTCGATTGAAGTGTTTGGCGTTTCCCCCCTTTAAGCCATTATTCCGTATCTTTAGCCAGCAGCTTTTGGATCATTAGCCCTAAAGTGCGGAAGGTTAAAATACGACTGGTCGTTTGTCGCCAGACTAAGCCGATATCACGATATGGCGCTTCACCCGGTGGTGTCATCACCACCAAATCGGTGTCATTTAAAATACCCGCATCTATAGCCATTTGCGGTAAGAAAGTCGTTCCGAGTTTACTGTTCACCATTTGTACTAAGGTGTGCAAACTCGTCGCCGCAAAGGGATTGACCTTAGCGCTATCACCCAGTTGGCAAGCGGTAATGGCATGGCCTGTAATGCAGTGTTCGCTCTGTAAGAGAAAGATGCTCTCGTCAGGCAAAGCTTGATAATCAATAGGTTGATGAATGCCGCCCGCGAGATCTTTATGGATCACCATCTTAAAGGGATCGATTCCTACCTTCATGCTGTGGTAACCACTGGTATCAACAGGTAGTGCAAGAATAAGTAAATCTAACTCCCCTTTACCTAAGGCATCCAGTAAACGCTCCGTCGTATCCTCTTTGAGTAATAGACTCATTGCCGGGTAAGTCTGCTGGCATTGGCGTACCACTCGGCTCAATAAAAACGGGGCTATGGTAGGAATACAGCCTAAACGTATATCCCCGGTCATAGGCTCGCCTTGGTTTTTAACCAGTTCGACCAAATCATCCACATCGGTGAGAATTTTACGGGCGCGCTGCACAACCTCCTCACCAATAGCGGTAAACATAAAGGACTTATGGTCCCGTTCAATCAATTGGTGCCCAAGCTGCTCTTCTAAATTCTGAATACCACTAGATAAGGTTGATTGACTGACAAAACACACCTTAGCGGCGCGGTTAAAATTTTGTTCTTGATGGAGATTTACCAAATAAAATAAATTTTTTAGGCTAGGTAAGCTTTTCATTTTATCGATTGCCACTAAGGTTATGGATTAGAAAATTAAATCTACTCTAGCACAAATGAGCAACAATAGGCTGGCATTAGTTATCAGGACTGTGAGCAGAATCGATATTCCATAGTTTGCAGACAAAGACTGTCAACTTAGGGCAAACATAATCAATGTTGAGGGGGAAAGAAACAGATGAATTGGCGCAGCTTAACTCAAGATTTAAATAATCACTGCGCCAATGGAAATCAAGCTAATGTTAGGCCTTAGCCTGTAGGAATAACTTGAGTTGTTGTAAATCGGCACTGGCAAACTCAACAATCTGGGCGACCCAAGAGCCGTGTTCTGCATTCCAACGCGCTTCTTCGCCGTGTTGCAGTAATTGAGCAATCTGCTGAATGCGTTTTAAACCAACGGATCCCGCCGCCCCTTTAAATTTATGGGCTTCGGAGCAGAGGGTATCTTTGTCTGCAGCATCGTTAGCCTTTACTAGGTTCCCCACATATTCAGGCATTAATTGCTCAAATAACACCACACTCTTAAGTAATGTCCCTGCGCCAATAGCACTACAGTACTGTTCCAGAGTATTGAGGTCTAGGATTGCTTCTAATTCAACTGTGGCCATCTAGGCCCCCCTTAAGTAGTCCAATGCTTAACATGAGTTTATGACATGATACCCACTAAAATTGTCTGTGCAACTTATAGCGGCATTTGTTGTCCAACAATGCTTTTATTTAACAAATAATCAACCATTTAAATAAGTAAATACTGTCAATCTGTCGCATTTGTCGTCAAATGCTGTGGCGATCATCGTCCCTCTAATGCCTCCCCTTGTCCACCCAAACGCTGCAAATTATCCACAATCGCCACTAAACCATCCCAGCGATAAGCGCACCAATCGGGGGCTAATAACATTGGTTTTTTTGCGTAGGCAGTGACGCGATGAAAAATGATCTCTTTTGGTGTATGCCGGATAAGCTCTCCAACGCTCGCGGCATACTCTTCGATATTGAGTAAGGGTAAGCGCCCCGCATGCCAAGCCTTCGCCATGGTGCTCCCCTCAACCACATGTAAAGGATGAAGCTTTAAACCATCAACTCCCTGCGCCAGCACGGCCTGTAGTGTCGCCATATAATCGAGGCTAGTTTCACCGGGTAAACCTAAGATAAGGTGAGTACACACCTTTAACCCTCGACTTCTGGCCCGCGAAACAGTATCAGAATAACAGGCAAAATCATGCCCGCGATTAATCTTGTGCAGCGTTCTGTCGTTTGCAGTTTGTAGCCCAAGCTCTAACCACACATCAACACCCTTATGCTGATAACTCGCTAATAAATCTAAGACATTATCTGGCACGCAGTCGGGACGAGTGCCGACACTCAGGCCCACAATCTCACTGTGTTTAACCGCCTCATCGTATTTGGCCATCAGCACTTGATACTCATCATAGGTACTTGTATAAGCCTGAAAATACGCGATAAATTTATCAGCATTCAGTTTAGGTTTCGCCTCTTTATAACGGGCTTTCCCCTGTTCTAACTGCTCACTGATGCTGAGCGTTTCCGCTTGCTGATAACTAAAAGAAGCAACATTGCAAAAAGTGCAGCCCCCACGCCCAAGGGTGCCATCCCGGTTAGGACAAGTGAATTGGGCATCTATCGTTAGCTTACGCAACCTCTCACCATATTTAGCCTTACACACGGCGCCGAATGTGTTGACATATGCATCAAGCCCCATTACTTCATCCGCCGAATTTCATATCGTTTCATTTAAAATAACCAAGATAAAACCGCAAGTTGCAAACAAAAAAGCGGGGTAAACACAATAAAAATCCTATTGTAAACAAAGCTGACCTTAGTTTTTTAGCGACAAGTCAAATTCCTGCTCGATAGTCAGTGCTAGTTGCAATAACCTGAGTCACAGTTCCCACTTCATTTACATTTTGTGATTTAACGCACAGCCAAAAAGAATAACCATTCACTTATTTTAAATTTTTATATCACCACTGTATTTGCAATAAAAATCACTATTTCTAAATCAAAAACAATCACCCGCAATGTTACATTTTGGTAAATCATGAGTATCATCGTTTTTAAAATTCTTTTTTATTCATAATGTTATACAGCGCATTTATCAGTTAACGTTAACGTAAGCTAATTGTACTTTGTGTATAAAACATGAATTAATACCCATATTTTATGCAAAATTTTGGTTTGACCTTTAGTGAATCTCAGGCTAATTTGGGTGGTTCGGGTGCATATCTATAGAAAGTCTTTACATTTCTCCCCGAGTAGTAATTAGTTGAGGTCTAGGGAGGTTTTTGTATGAGCTTATATCATCCCAGTTTTGAGCGGGACAATTGTGGTTTTGGGTTGATAGCACAGATGGATGGCGAAGCCAGCCATCGTATCGTGCGCACGGCTATCCATGGCCTCGATCGCATGAAGCACCGTGGCGGTATCGCCTCCGACGGTCGCACAGGTGACGGCTGTGGTTTATTGATGCAACTGCCCGTACAGTTTTTTGAAGCGATAGCGGCGGAAAATGATTGGCATTTAAGCCGCAAGTTTGCCGTAGGTATGCTGTTTTTAAGTCAAGATGATGAATTGGCCGACCAAGCTAAGTTTATCCTTGAGCGTGAACTTGAACGTGAAACCCTGAGCATTGCGGGCTGGCGCAAGGTCCCCGTCAATCCCGATGTACTCGGTGAAATCGGTAAGGCTAGCCTGCCACAAATCTACCAAGTGCTGATTAACGCCCCTATCGGCTGGCGTGAAAAAGACTTGGAGCGCCGTCTATATATGGCGCGTCGCCGCTTAGAGCAGCAAATCATCGACGACAAAGACTTCTATGTCGCCAGTTTGTCTGGCCAAGTGATCGTCTACAAAGGCCTGATGATGCCAGTAGACTTGCCCGCGTTTTATCCCGACTTAGCTGACATTCGCTTAAAAAGCTCTATCTGCCTGTTCCATCAACGTTTTTCCACCAATACTTCGCCTAAATGGCCATTAGCTCAGCCGTTTAGATATTTAGCCCATAACGGCGAAATCAATACGATTACGGGTAACCGTCAATGGGCCCGTGCACGTGCCTATAAATTTAATTCACCACTGTTGCCCGACTTGCAACAGGCTGCGCCCTTTGTGAATGAAACGGGCTCGGACTCGTCATCCCTAGACAACATGTTAGAAATGCTGTTATCCGGTGGTATGGACTTATACCGTGCCATGCGATTGTTGATCCCGCCTGCTTGGCAAAGTAATCCAGAAATGGATGACGAATTAAAGGCCTTCTACGACTTTAACTCTATGCATATGGAGCCTTGGGATGGCCCGGCCGGTATTGTGATGACCAATGGTCGCCATGCCGCCTGCGCCGTTGACCGTAACGGTCTGCGTCCATCACGTTATGTGATCACTAAAGATCGTATTTTGACCTTAGCCTCCGAAGTCGGCATTTGGGATTACGCCGCCGATGAAGTGATCGAAAAAGGCCGTGTTGGACCGGGTGAGTTACTGGTATTAGATACTTTGAACGGACGTCTGTATCAGTCATTCGAAATTGATAACGACTTAAAACGTCGCCATCCCTATAAAGAATGGATGGCAAAAAACAGCCGCACTTTGATCCCAGCAGAGCAACTCACCACAGAGCAACACGGTGCCAGTGAGTTGAGTAACGAACAATTACTGCAATATCAAAAGCAATTTGGTTATACCCGCGAAGAATTAGAGCAGGTTATTTGGGTTCTCGCTAAACAGGGTGAAGAGGCCACTGGCTCCATGGGCGACGATACGCCAATGGCGGTATTGTCGAAAAAATCTCGCTCACTGTACGACTATTTCAGGCAAAAATTTGCTCAGGTCACTAACCCGCCTATCGATCCTTTGCGTGAAAAACACGTGATGTCCTTGGCGACCTGTATCGGCCGCGAGCAGAACCTGTTTAATGAAACCACAGGGCACGCTTATCGCGTAATGTTCAACTCGCCAATTTTATTATTCAGTGATTTTAATCAGTTACTTGGCCTAGATAGCACTTACTATCGCGCCAATATCGTCGATTTAAATTACGATCCGAAGGAAGGGCTTGAAAACGCCATTCGTCGCATCACCTCAGAAGCCGAGCGTTTGGCCCGCAGCGGCACCACACTGCTAATTCTTTCTGACCGTGCAATTGGTCAGTCTGCACAAGTCATCCCCGCGGCAATGGCGGTAGGTGCGGTGCAACAAATGCTGGTCAATAAGAGCCTGCGCTGCGACACCAACATCATTGTTGAAACCGCATCGGCGCGGGATCCACACCACTTTGCCGTTTTACTTGGCTTTGGGGCAACGGCGATTTATCCGTATTTAGTGTATGAATCAATTTCAGATCTCGCGAAGCGCCATGATCTTACCGATACCACGGCCTTGATGCTGAACTTCCGCTATGGCATCGAAAAAGGCTTGCGTAAGATCATGTCTAAAATGGGCATCAGCACTGTGGGTTCTTACCGCTGTAGCCAGCAATTTGAAGCCATAGGCATAGCCAAAGATGTGATTGAACTGTGCTTTAAGGGCGTTATCAGCCGTATCGAAGGCGCAAGCTTTGCCGATATCGCCCAGGATCAAGCGCTGCTGCATAAAGCGGCCTACCGCGCCCATGTGCCATTACCCCAAGGCGGCTTACTAAAATACATTGAAGGCGGTGAATACCACTGCTTTAACCCAGATGTGGTCAACACTTTGCAGGCGTCATTGAAAGACAAAGACTTCGCCACCTACAAAAAATTCGCTGAACTCGTCGACAATCGCCCCATTGCCACACTGCGCGACTTAATCGGCATCAAGGGCACACAAACGGCAATCGATATTGCTAATGTCGAAGGAGCATCACAACTCTATCCTCGCTTTGATAGCGCAGCCATGAGCATCGGCGCCTTAAGCCCAGAAGCCCATGAGGCATTAGCCATTGCGATGAACCGTTTAGGCGGCCGTTCTAACTCGGGTGAAGGTGGCGAGGATGCTCGTCGCTTTAATACCGAGCGCAACTCTGCGATTAAGCAGATTGCTTCGGCGCGCTTTGGCGTCACGGCGCACTACTTAGTCAATGCCGATGTGTTGCAGATTAAAGTGGCCCAAGGTGCAAAACCCGGTGAAGGTGGCCAATTACCCGGCCATAAAGTCAGCGTTGAAATCGCCGGACTGCGCCACGCGCGTCCCGGAGTGACCCTGATTTCACCGCCGCCACACCACGATATTTACTCTATCGAAGATTTAGCCCAGCTGATTTTCGATTTAAAACAAATTAATACTAAAGCGCTGATTTCAGTGAAACTCGTATCTGAACCAGGAGTAGGCACTATCGCCACCGGTGTGGCCAAAGCCTATGCGGATATGATCACGATTTCAGGGTATGACGGCGGCACAGGTGCAAGCCCAATCACCTCAGTGAAATATGCGGGCAGTCCGTGGGAGCTAGGTTTAGCCGAAGTGCATCAATCCCTAGTGGAAAATGGTCTACGCCATAAAATTCGTCTGCAGGTCGATGGCGGCTTAAAAACCGGTACCGATGTGATTAAAGCCGCGTTATTAGGCGCCGAAAGCTTTGGTTTTGGTACTGTGCCTATGATCGCCCTAGGTTGTAAATACCTGCGGATTTGCCACTTGAATAACTGCGCGACAGGCGTGGCAACGCAGGATAAAAATCTGCGCGACAACCACTACCACGGCCTGCCAGAGCGAGTGATGACTTACTTTGAGTTTGTTGCCGAGGAAGTCCGCGAGTGGATGGCGACCCTTGGGGTCAGTAAGTTTGAGGACTTAGTCGGCCGTAGTGAGTGGCTACATACCTTAGAAGGCCAAACCGATAAGCAACGCGGACTCGATTTAGCGCCGATTCTGTATCAGCCTAAGGTCAAAGCCAGCACATCGCGCACATGGAAAGAAACCAATCCACCGGCGGATTTAGGACTGCTTAACCAGCATTTATTAAACGAGTGCCAAAGTGCCGTCGATAAGGGCGAGTCTTTCGATGCCGCTTACAGCATCAATAACACCGACCGCTCAGTGGGAGCAAGACTGTCGGGTTATATCGCGAGCACGCTCGGCGTGAAAGGCACTAAGGCACCGATTAAGCTGAGCTTTAATGGCAGTGCTGGTCAAAGCTTTGGTGTATGGAACAGCCCAGGGCTTGAACTCAAGCTCTGCGGTGATGCCAACGACTACGTAGGTAAAGGCATGTCTGGCGGTAAGATAGTGATTTATCCACCGCTGGGTAGTCCATTCCAAAGCGAGCGCAGCGCCATTGTTGGTAACACTTGTCTTTACGGCGCGACGGGCGGCAAGTTCTTCGCCGCGGGCCAAGCGGGTGAACGTTTTGCGGTACGTAACTCGGGTGCAATTGCCGTGATTGAAGGCTTAGGCGATAACGGCTGCGAATACATGACTAGCGGTATTGTGGTTGTGCTTGGAAAAACTGGGGTGAATTTCGGCGCGGGGATGACGGGCGGATTTGCCTATGTGTTCGACCAATTCGGCCGCTTTAATCGCCGAGTCAACACTGAGCTTGTCGATACTCAAAAACTCGAATCACCCATTCATCAACAACATTTAAAAGGCTTAATTGAAGAGCATGTCGCCGAAACCGGCAGTGAACATGCCAAGATGATCCTAAGTGATTTTGGTAACTGGTTGGATTGCTTTGTATTAGTTAAACCTAAAAATATTGCGGTTGCCGATCTGCTCAAACTTGAGCAATCAAACCCAGAATTAGCCGTAAAAGCGGGGTAATGGCGCATGAGTAACGATTTTCAATTTATTGAAGTGGGTCGCAAAGACCCCACTAAACACCCTGCGGCAAAGCGTGCAACTCAGTTTATTGAGATTTATCAGCCTTTTGCTCAGCCTCAAGTGGCAGAGCAAGCGGACCGCTGTTTAGATTGCGGCAATCCCTACTGTGAGTGGAAGTGTCCACTACACAATTATATTCCTAACTGGCTGAAGCTAGCGCAGCAGGGCCGCATCATGGAAGCGGCGGATTTAGTGCATGAGACCAACACTCTGCCCGAAATCTGCGGCCGAGTTTGCCCACAGGACAGACTCTGCGAAGGTGCTTGTACCTTAAACGATGACTTTGGCGCAGTAACGATTGGTAATGTCGAAAAATACATTACCGATACCGCCATCGCCCAAGGCTGGCGTCCGGATATGAGTAAGGTCACGCCCCGTAAAGAAAAAGTGGCGATTGTGGGCGCAGGCCCGGCGGGTCTTGGCTGCGCCGATATTCTAGCCCGTAATGGGGTTAAGGCTGTGGTATTTGATAAATATCCCCAAATCGGTGGCCTACTCACCTACGGTATTCCCTCTTTTAAACTCGACAAATCTGTTATGGCGACCCGTCGCAGCGTATTAGAAGGCATGGGCATTGAGTTCAAACTTGGTGTTACTGTGGGTAAGGATATCCCCTTTGCTACACTGCTCGAAGAATACGATGCCGTCTTCCTCGGAATGGGCACTTATACCGCGATGAAAGCGGGCCTTGCGGGTGAAGAGGCACAAGGCGTCTACCAAGCCCTGCCCTATTTGATTGGCAACACCCATCATTTAATGGGCACCTCAAACCCAGAAACCCCTTATCTTAATCTCGAGGGGAAACGTGTGGTGGTGCTCGGAGGGGGTGATACTGCAATGGATTGTGTACGCACTGCAGTTAGGCAAGGCGCCAGCAGCGTAGTGTGCGCTTACCGCCGTGACGAGGCGAATATGCCAGGCTCACGCCGCGAAGTGCAAAACGCGCGGGAGGAAGGGGTTAACTTCCTGTTTAACCGTCAACCCGTGGCGATTAAAACCCAGGATGGCAAAGTGCTCGGCGTCGAATGTGTCGAAACTGTGATGGGTAAAGCCGATGCGAGTGGGCGTCAACGGGCCGAAATCATCGAGGGTAGCGAGCAACTGCTCGAAGCCGATGCCGTTATTATCGCCTTCGGTTTCCAACCTAGCCCCGCACCTTGGTTCGCTGAATATGGGATTGAGCTCGACCAATGGGGCCGAGTCAAGGCGAGCAAGCTAGATGAAAACCCATTCCAAACCACTAACCCGAAAGTGTTTGCTGGTGGTGATATGGTGCGCGGTTCAGACTTAGTAGTGACAGCCATTGCCGAAGGTCGCGATGCGGCGCAAGGCATTCTTAACTACTTAGATTAATAATCTATTTTTGTTGTTCAGCCTCGGACTCGTGCAAACGAGTCCAGCCATTTACCTGTGGCTTATCGCAATCGAATGAAGCAAAAATGCGCATCTTAGGGCGCATTTTTCGTTAACTCTACCCCATTTTACCCCAGCCTAATCATACCTCAGCATAACGACAGCACATAACTGTGTGCTATATTAGCCAACATTCTGCAGTCCCACTCTTAAGTGTTGAATTAAAAAAGGTCTCCCATGAAAATTGGTATTATTGGCGCAATGGAGCCAGAAGTTGCCCATCTTATTGCGGCTATGACAAACGCCTCATCGCAAACCATTGCTGGTATTGAATTTATTGCTGGCACACTGGCAGGTAAAGACGTAGTAGTGACTCGCTCTGGCATAGGCAAAGTTGCCGCCAGTATAGCTACCACCCTACTGATTGAGAAATATGCCCCGGATGCGGTGATCAACACAGGTTCTGCGGGTGGATTTGTCGATAGCCTGGCCATTGGTGATATTGTAATTTCATCGGAAGTACGCCACCACGATGTGGACGTTACCGCCTTTGGTTACGAAATTGGCCAGATGGCTCAGCAACCCGCAGCCTTTATTCCTGCGCCATATTTGGTTGAAGCGGCGAACAAAGCCATTGCCCAGTTAGGCGAAGTGAAAGCCATAGAAGGCTTAATCTGTACTGGCGATAGCTTTATTTGCGATCCTGTTCGCACCCAAACCATGCTCAAAAACTTCCCGACTATGGCCGCCTGTGAAATGGAAGGCGCGGCAATCGCTCAAGTGTGCCACCAGTTTGGCGTGCCATTTGTCGTGATCCGTTCACTCTCTGATAATGCGAACAATGATTCTCCAGTGGACTTCGACTCTTACCTTGTCAAAGCGGGTTACCACTCGGCGTTGATGGTGATGTTATTGCTCGAGCAATTACAACCAAGCTCAGTAAACTAATATAACTTCAGCGGAAAGTACCGAATGCACAGTTCTTTTTATCAACAGCTTGTCGAAATTGATGGGGCTTTGTTTGAGGGCTTTTTGGTACTTTTCTTCGCCCTGCTGCTGGCGCGCCTCGCGCCCCTGCCCCGGGAAATGCAGCCACTCATTTGGTTTACCCATTTAGCCAAACAACTGGCTGCCAAAGTCAATCGCCCAGAACGCTCCCCAAGTCAGCAGGCAACGGCGGGCTTTTTGGCTATGTTGCTACTGGTATTTCCCTTTTGGGCCATCATCACTTTTTTACTCGAACTCGCCGCATTCCCATGGTTTTTCGAATTCTTAGTCCTCTATCTATGCTTAGGTGACGCGGGTTTTAGCCAAGTTGCTGATGAAATTGCTAAGGCACTCAAACGTCAGGATAATGCCAGCGCAAAAAAGTTACTCCAACCTTGGGTTATCTGTGATACGGATAATCTCTCGGAAGTCGGCTTAACCAAAGCCACTATTGAAAAACTCGCCACTTCACCTATTTACGGCACAGCATCGACTATCTTCTTTTTTGCCATCGCCGGCGCACCTATGGTGCTAGCGGTACGTATGATTAAACAACTGGAACTCAGCTGGCCACCAATACAGCCGCAGTATCAACACTTTTGCCGCACAGCCAATAGTTTATCGACTGTGCTGCTCGCCATTCCTGCTTGGCTCTGGAGTCTATCGATAGCCATTCAGGGCGGCCCTAGGGCCTTAGCCAAACTGTTTAGTATCCCGAAGAATCACCCTGCGCTGCGGGGCTATATACTGAGTGTCAACCTTGTCGCCAGCATTTTACAAATTGAACTTGGCGGGCCACAAAAACTGGCGGGTCAACGCATTGATATTCCTAGGATAAGCCATGGCCCACTGCCAACAAGCGATACCATAACGCCGGCACTGAAACTCACCTCTAGGGCCTGCGCAATTTGGTTTAGCTTTATCATTCTACTGCCATTACTTTGGGCGGGTTTACGTTGGTTACAAAGCCTGTGATATGATGCCCACTTATCTTAACGTGAAGTTAAAGGCTGACTATTGTGCTCGAAAATATGCATGTTTCATTAACAACTCCGGCCTTGTTATTTCCGGCCATCTCATTGTTAATATTGGCTTATACTAATCGTTTTTTTGCCCTTGCCGCATTGATCCGCACACTAAGTAACGGAGATAAACCCGTTCATAAGGACCAAATTAAAAACTTAAGCCAACGGATCCGTATCATTCGCAGGATGCAGGAAGCGGGTGTATCCAGTTTTGCCCTGTGCGTGCTATGCATGATTTTTATTTATATCGGTTTTAACAAAACCGGCTCAGTAATCTTTGGCGCCAGTTTGTTACTGCTACTCTACTCACTGATTTTATCGGTGATCGAAATTCGCATCTCCGTGGATGCCTTAAATATCCATATCAAAGAGATGAGTAAATGAGTCATTGGATCTACTTTTTTGACTTATGTGGCACTGCCGTATTTGCCTTATCCGGCGCCCTTGCCGCAGGTCGCCACAGGATGGACCCCTTTGGCGTGATTGTACTCGCCTCAGTAACGGCCATTGGCGGCGGCAGTATCCGTGATGCACTGATAGGAGCGACACCGGTTTTTTGGATCCGCGATCCCAACTACATCATAGTCATACTCGCAACTGTGATAGCTTGCTTATTGTTAGTGCGTCGCCCACGCAAGGTGCCGCAATACACTTTGCCCGTAGCCGATGCCCTAGGTTTAGCATTGTTTACTGTTATTGGTGCCGAAAAAGCCCTCAATATGGGATTGAGTGGCATGATTGCCGTGGTGATGGGCTTGATCACGGGCGTGGGAGGAGGCATTATTCGAGACTTACTGTGTAGACAAATCCCTATGGTGTTACGCACAGAAATCTATGCCACCGCATCCATTATCGGTGGTATTGGCTATACCGTGAGTTTGCACTACGGTATGGGGGAAAAAACGGCGCTGTTTCTGGCAATGACCTGTGCATTGATTATCCGCTTAAGCGCAATCAAATGGCACCTGTCGTTACCAGCCTTTGATCTCAAAACCAAGAGGGAATAGTTTGCGAATATTGTGTCTTATTTGGTGTTTTATCTTTGTTCTGGCCCTCAATCCTGCTGCGGCGCAAGCCAACTCAGGTGAAATGCCCCAGGAACAGCAGTTAGCCATAAAATATATGAATGCGTTGACTGAACACGACTACAAGACCCTCAGAAAATTCTATAACCGCGACAGTGTTTTCTTCGACAAAACCGCCAATCGTAAATACACTGGCGGGCGTTTTATTATCGATTTTTTAGAACGCGCCCATGAGGGAGTGCTGGAATATAACTTCAATGTCGAGCATATGTATAACGCGGGTTCACTCGTAGTGATGATCGGCAACTACCACTTCAAGGGGCCGGGCGAACAATTCGGTAAACCCGGCAAAATTATCGATGTGGCGATACCTGGAGTCACCAGCCTTAAGCTAGATATGCTCAATCATAGGGTGACTGAGCATGTGGATCTTATCGATTACCAGACTATGTCTGACCAATTAGCGATGCAGTAATCACAAAATTTACGCCGCATTGAAACTTGAGCCTTAAAAATGGGTCGAACTCAACAGTGAGTCAATACTGCTGAGCCTAGATGCCTCAGATCTGGCTAAGCAGTTTCGTTTCAATGAGGTTTGTATGAAGTTTGTTGGACTAATTGCCCTACTCGCCCTGAATGGCTTAATGCTGGCACCTAAAGCCCAAGCATTACAGCCTATTATAGTTTCCTATGCCGTTCAGCCAGTCAGTCATTTCAATCAGCAATTACGTATCGCCCAGGAGCAACACCAAGCTTGGTCCAAGGATCCCAGTAAAATCAGCAGCCAATACGCAGGCAATAAATTCACTTTAGTACGGACTCAAACCAATAAAGACAGCATTTTAACCTATCAAGTGAGTGAACTCTCCAAACAACACCCACAGATGTTATTGATTATCTCCCTCAAACAAAATGCGAAACAGTGGCAGGTCGATTCGGCGCAGTTAGCGTGGAAATGCAGTGATGGGCAACATTTTGGCACCGACAGATGCAATATTGCCGAACACGAGGCCAACACAGCACCTTAAATCTTGTGGAATTAAAAGCCTTAAAAACCAAGAGCGCCCTAAGGCGCTCTTTTTGTTCCTGTAACGTCTGTGGTTTAAACCTTAAACCAAAGTCACTTTGGCAAACTTACGTTTACCCACTTGGAATACTGCGACAGTACCAGCAGATAAGATCATACGGCTGTCGTCCAGTTTCTCACCGTCCATCTTCACCGCACCTTGCTTGATCATCCGCATCGCTTCCGATGTCGATGCCACTAAATCCGCGTCTTTCAACAGATTAGCAATCGCAATACCTTCACCCGCGGCTAACTCGATGTCTTCGATATCGTCGGGGATCATGCCCTTAGCACGATCAACAAAGGCTTGGTGTGCGCTGTCGGCTGAGGCTTCATCGTGGAAACGTGTGATGATTTCCTTCGCCAAGGCGATTTTAATGTCGCGGGGGTTAGCACCATTGGCCACATTTTGTTTGAACTGTTCAATTTCGGTCAATGGACGGAATGACAGCAGCTCAAAATAGCGCCACATTAGGTCATCCGAAATGGACATCAACTTGCCAAACATTTCATTAGCGGGTTCACTCACGCCAATATAGTTGTGGGCCGATTTAGACATTTTCTTCACGCCGTCTAGCCCTTCGAGCAGCGGCATCATGATCACAGCTTGCGGCTTTTGACCTTCGGCTTTTTGCAGCTCACGCCCCATCAACAGATTGAATTTTTGGTCAGTCCCACCTAATTCAACGTCGGCCTTGAGAGCAACTGAGTCATAACCTTGCAGCAGCGGGTACATAAATTCATGGATGGCAATCGATTGACCCGAGGCATAACGCTTCTTAAAGTCATCGCGCTCCATCATACGGGCAACGGTTTGCTGTGACGCTAAGCGGATCATTCCCGCGGCGCCCAAAGGCTCTAACCAGCTGGAGTTGAACTCGATACGGGTTTTCGCTGGATCGAGGATTTTATAGACCTGCTCTTTGTAGGTCTCGGCGTTGGCTAATACTTGTTCACGGGTGAGTGGTGGACGAGTGCTATTTTTACCACTCGGATCCCCCACCATACCGGTAAAGTCACCAATTAAGAAAATGACTTCATGACCTAACTCTTGGAATAATCTTAATTTATTTAAAATTACTGTGTGTCCAAGATGGATATCCGGTGCGGTAGGATCTGCGCCTAACTTGATACGAAGCGGACGTCCTTCTTTGAGTTTTTCCAGCAGATCCGCTTCGAGTAAAATCTCGTCGGTACCACGTCTAATTTCTGCTAATACTTGGTCTAAATCAGCCATCTCGGCGGGGACTCCTAGGGCCATGATCATAAAAAGAGGAGACTTATGTTACTTGTTAGCCAGCACAATTGAAAGTGTGTACACTAACGGGATTATTCAAGCCTCAGGTTATCGGTATCGGCGTCAATGGGAAAGGTTATTACGTTATTTAAATTGTTGCCTAAAAAGCATCAAATTCTCCTCAGCATTCTTTCTGTTATCACTATGATAACCATGCTCTTACCTTCTGAAGAAGCCCAGGCTTCGAGACAAACAACGGCTATAGATGAACAACATACTAACATTCGCTACGATGTCCCATTAGCCTTTCGCTCGCCAGAGCGCCCAGAGTCACTGGAAGAGGCATCGGATAATGCCCCTGCTAATGCAGTCCCTTTGTCGTCAAGTGAGGCACTCGCTGCTGGCAAGGGAGCAACTGAATCCCTAGAGAGTGCCAACCATAGGGATGTTGAGCATTTCAATGTAAAAAACGGCGACACCTTAGCCGCGGTATTTGATCGCGCAGGCCTAAGTAGTAAAGACGTTTATGAAATCACCCAGTTGCCTTTAGCCAAGCAAAATTTACTCAAGATTATGCCCGGCGAAGAAATTGTGATTTCCAAGGATGCCAGCGGTAATTTAACCGAAGTACGTTACCGCATCGATGCGATTTCAACGCTGGTTATCACAAAGAATCAAGAGCAATACTTTGAAAAAATCTCCGAGAAAGATGTGGAGATCCGCACCCACTTCACCAGCGCTAAGATAAAGAGCAACTTTTGGAACGCCGCGGTCGATGCCGGCATGTCTGCAAACCAGATATTGCAATTATCGACGGTATTTGGCTGGGATATCGACTTTGCCTTAGATCTGCGTGAAGGCGACAGTTTTGCCATTATCTACGAGCAGGAATATGCCGATGGTGAGTTTTTGCGTAATGGCAATATCTTAGCCGCAGAGTTCGTCAACCAAGATGAGCGCTATACCGCGATTCGCTATACCGATGGCAACTACTACTCTGAGAATGGCACGAGTATGCGTAAAGCCTTCCTGCGCTCACCGGTCGATTTTAAGTACGTCAGCTCCAACTTTAACCCTAAGCGTTTGCACCCTGTCACCGGACAAGTCAAAGCCCACCGCGGAGTGGATTATGTGGCGGCGATTGGTACACCGATTAAAGCCGCGGGTAGCGGGCGCGTCATCGAGTCTGGCTATAATCAATTCAACGGTAACTATGTGTTTATTAAACATAACGATACCTACACCACTAAATATTTACACCTCACAAAACGTAATGTCAGTAAAGGAGCCAGCGTTAAGCAAGGCCAAGTCATAGGTACTTTAGGTAAAACTGGCCGCGTCACCGGCGCGCATTTACATTATGAGTTCATCGTCAATGGTGTACACCGCAACCCAAGAACGGTGACTTTGCCTAAAGCGGAATCGATTGCTAGAAAAGAAAAAAACCAATTCGATGCGCTTAGCAAACAATTAATGGCGACCCTATCGCAGAACAAACAAACGCAATTGGCAATGCAATAACGAATGTAATAACGACAGGACGGACTCCTCCCAATGAAAAATGCTTATTATATTGGACTGATGTCAGGCACCAGCATGGATGGCGTCGATGCGGTATTAGTTGACTTTTCTGGCGCACAGCCACAACTTATCGCCAGCCATACGGAAGCCATTCCAAGCCATTTACTCAAAGGCTTACAGCGTTTATGTTTACCCGGCGCAGATGAAATTAACCGTTTAGGTCGCCTAGATCGCAATGTCGGCGAGTTGTTTGCTTTGGCGGTCAACAATCTGCTAGCGAAATGTGCTGTTGCGAAAGAAGATGTTATCGCCATTGGTAGCCACGGCCAAACCGTGCGCCATATGCCGAACCTCGAGGTGGGATTTACCCTGCAAATTGGCGATCCCAATACCATAGCGACCGAAACAGGTATCGATGTAATTGCGGATTTTCGCCGTAAAGACATTGCCTTAGGAGGTCAAGGCGCGCCCTTAGTGCCGGCATTCCACCAGCAAACCTTTGCCGAAATTGGTAAAAAACGCATCATTTTAAATATTGGTGGCATAGCGAATGTGACTTACCTTCCCGGCAATAGCGAGCATGTGATCGGCTTTGATACGGGCCCAGGGAATACGCTTATCGATGCTTGGATCCAGCACATTAAGAGTGAGCCCTTCGATAGAGATGGCGAATGGGCAGCGTCCGGCAAAACCGACCCAGACCTATTAGCTCAACTGCTATCACACCCTTATTTCTCCCTTGCTTACCCTAAGAGTACGGGCCGTGAATTATTCAATCAAGCTTGGTTAGAACAGCAGTTATCGCCCTTTAATCATCTCGATGAGGAAGATATTCAATCGACCTTATTGGATCTGACCTGCCACAGTATCGCTCAGGATATTATTAAGTTATCCAATGAAGGGGAGTTATTCGTCTGTGGTGGCGGCGCATTTAATGGCCAACTAATGCAACGTTTTGCCGCCCTATTACCAGGTTATACCTTGGATACCACCTCAGCCCTTGGCGTCGATCCTAAATGGGCTGAAGGCATCGCCTTTGCGTGGCTAGCCATGCGCAATCACTTAGGCTTACCCGCCAATCTTCCGGCAGTTACTGGCGCCTCCCGCGAAGCCGTACTCGGCGGACGATTTAGCGCTAAATGAGCAAGCTTTTGCTAAGGGAAAAGACAGGTATCGCCCTCTCGGCGCTGTTGTTCTTTTTCTAATCCCGCTCTAATGTTACCATTTAGCCAACCGGTGAATTTTGCTGTGCCTAGTTTTTTATATTTGGGACCCAACAAGCTTCGCCCTATCCAAGCCAAAGAGATATTTTTCATGAGCAAGACTGTTAAAACCCTCGCTGAGACAGCAGCAATGACGCCGGAAGGCCGTTACGATTACCTCGTTGAACAAGTCAAAGAACATAAAACACTTTGGACCCTGCAGGATCAAGACGGTTGTGTAATGCTAACGACCGAAGAAGAAGATTGTATTCCTATGTGGCCAACCGAGGATGCCGCTGAATCTTGGGCCGTCGATGAGTGGAGCGATTGCCAGACCTTAGCGATCCCATACGATGAATGGCATGAAAGATGGGTGCCTGGCATGGAAGATGACGATCTGTTCGTGGCAGTATTCCCAGTTCAGGATGATTTAGGGGTAGTTATTCCACCCTATGAGTTAGATCAACGACTCATCACTAAGCAAAGTCACTAATACAACCGCGAAGCGAGACTGTCGATGAGTGAGCAAAAATCCTCTTTGCCAACGCCCGCAGTGACACCTGCGACTAACCCTCGTTTACCTAAACGCCTCATTGTATTGCTGCTACTCTATGTTGTCGCATCCGTGAGTGGCTTAATTGCCAAACAAGGGGTGTTATTTTGTCTACTCACTCTGTTTATGGTGTTAGGCATTTTAGGTCGCCAAAAGGCGGGGCTCATTATGCTGCGCGGCTACACGCTGGTGCAATTGGCCTTAGTCAGTATGCTGCCAGTCATACTATACGATCCCGATAATTTAGTGGTTGGCCCAACCACAGTACATTTAGGTGAATGGCAGGGGAAGTTTCCCGATTATGTCATTTTTATCGTATTAATTATCTTATCTTTATTACAGGTTTGGATCGCTTTCGATAAAAAAGTCAAAGCCTGGTTTAAGCCTAAACTCAATCTCAATATTATGAGTTAAGCCTGTGCTGAGTGGATTTCTGTCAACAAAAAAGCCGTCATTTTGACGGCTTTTTTCTCATCCAAATGGGGGAACTTACACCGAGAAGCTCGCGCCACAACCACAGGTTGTCGTCGCATTCGGGTTTTTAACAAAGAAGCGCGAACCTTCGAGCCCAGAAGTGTAATCCACTTCGCCACCCACTAAATACTGCAGGCTCATAGGATCGACAACCAAGAGAACGCCTTGTTTTTCTATCGTGAAATCGCCGTCATTGACCTTTTCATCAAAGGTAAAGCCGTACTGAAATCCAGAACAACCACCGCCCGTCACATAGACTCGTAGCTTAAGTGCAGGATTTTGCTCTTCTTCCAACAAGCCCTTTACCTTAGCGGCTGCCGCATCGGTAAATTTGATTGGCATTGGAGCGTCAGCTTGATCAGTCATTACTACCTCTTACATCAGTTTTCTGGGGCAAATTATCCGTTACCTGACTATTTTGTTCAAGTATTACCCGCGGTTCTTTTTCACCCTGCAATAACTCAGGGACACTATAGACATGTTCTGTCTGCGAATTCTTGGTCCAGCGGCTCGATGGCACAACCACTTTGACTTTGACTTTCAGTAAATTAAAGCCCGCTGGCACAGTGATCTTGGTATCTATGACCTGAAAATAACGAAAATCAAATTCCAATTTTGAACCCGTGAGTTTGTTCACACTTAGTTCAGCGGATTTACCATCCTGCAGCCCAATTAAGGTCAATTCGGCTCGACCTTGAATGGCTTGCTTACGCTTTTGTAACTGAGTCAACACCAGTTTGAGATTGTACTCATCGGCTAAAACACCCGGTGTCATTTCAAGCCCATGAATGGCAACGCCTTCGGCATTATCATCCGGAGACATAATGCTACGGTAAAATGCCAATTCACGCTGCAATTCCTGTTGCTTTTTGAGCTGCTCGCCAAACATTCCCTGCATTTGGGCGTTGGCTTCCCGTTCAACTGACAGCTCTAAATTGCGCGTTGCCAGTAATTGGGTTTGCTCTTCTAATTCAGCAGTTAATCGCTGGGATTTACTGCTAATGTGCTTCACTACGGGCTCATCACTGCTCAAAAGAATAAAACTAACCCAAGCCCCAAGCAAAAAAGCGACTAACACTAAAAGTGATAAATATACCGAAGATGAACGATACTTGCGCTCCATCACTTGCAGGCGATCTAGCCAACGATGATAATTTGGCATTAGGTAACAGCCCCTTATATAAAATACAATCAACTCAAGAAGAGTTCGATACAATACAACTCAGGCCAATGCAGTGCAATTAACGATAAATAAAGTCGCCATTCAACATGCTATAGCCACAGCCAAGAAATATTTAGCTAATGAGCTGCGGGATCATTTATCCCAAGCCAAGATCAGTGCACAGCTATGCATACTGGCGTTATTTTTTGCCATCTTTGCCTCCGGCGTGATCCTGCTGTTTCGACTCTTACTCCTGTGGGCGAATCATTTTACCCAAATAGAAAAGCTGGATTTTACGGGGAACGTGGCCGACTGGCGAGCTTTGTTACCGCTTCTAGGCGCAATATTAATTTGGCTTGTGGCAAAGTTGGGCTCCAAACGCTACAAACGTATGGGCATAGCCTATGTGCTACATAGGGTTAAACTGCACTATGGTAAAATCCCCCTGCAATCCGCGCCGGGGCAATTTTTTCAAGCCCTCTTCGCCCTAGGCACCAATTTCTCGGTTGGACGAGAGGGGCCAGCCATTCATCTGGGCGCTGTCAGTGCCAGTGTGTTGGCTGAGAAATTCAACCTTCCCGATAACAGCGTTCGTATTATGTGCGCCAGTGGCATTGCCGCTGGGATTGCCGCGACCTTTAATGCGCCCTTGGCGGCGGTGATTTTTGTACTCGAAGTGATAGTACGAGAATATAAAATCCATTACTTTTTCCCGATTATGCTCTCTTCGATTTGCGGCGCAGTGTCGAGCCAACTGGTGTTTGGTAATGTGCACGAATTTGACCGTATTCAAGTGATCCACATTCCCTTAGATCACTACCCTATTCTTGCCATCGGGGGAGTTGTACTCGGATGTACGGCCGCCTTATTTAATTACTCTCTCCTTAAAGTCACAGCGTCGAGCCAAAACTGGCCGTTAATCTACCGTCTGCTTCTTGCGGGCAGTATCACCACTTTAATCGGTTTAGTCTTACCCCAGGCGCTGGGAACGGGGGATTTAGCCATTAGCGAAGCCATCAGTGAACATCCAAGTTTGTTACTCTTAATCGCCCTGCTGGCCGCAAAAATCATCGCAACGGTCGCGGCGATAGGCCTTGGAATTCCAGGGGGATTAATTGGACCACTCTACGGCATAGGAGCCTTAATTGGGGCCATTTTAGCCCTAGTGAGCGCGGTCATGTTCCCTTCGATCGCTCCCTATGTGGGGCTTTATACTGTGATTGGCATGACAGCCATGATGGGCGTGTGTTTAAGCGCGCCACTGGCAGCATTAGTCGCCCTGCTAGAAATGACCAACGATGCCAGTATCATCCTGCCGGCGATGTTTGTGACAATTCCGGCTTTTTTAATTGCCTATCAAGGCTTTAAAACTGACTCCATTTTCTTTAAACAATTAGACATCATGGGGCTAGGCTATAAAGTTGCGCCGGTGAATTTAGCGTTGCAGAAAAAAGGCGTGCGAGCCTTAATGGATAAACGCTTTGTTATCGTCAATAACAACGATGAATTATTGCTCGAAGTGCTCAAACGCGCCGAGGGTCGACCCGTGCTAGTGCGTAATGCCGATGGGATTATCGAAATGCTTAGCCTGGAAATGCAGTCCTATGACGATAACATCACCCTCTCGCGCCATCCCATGCAGGGCGTAAGCGATACCGCCACCCTCAATGAAGTTTACCTCCTCTTATCACCCAGTCGCAGTGGTGAAGTCTTTATTTATCAAGATTCGCCCGAAAACGTGGTCGGGGTGATCAGTTGGTCGAACCTGCAGCAGGAAGTCCGCACAGGCCAAGCATAATCCTAAACAAACGGCGGCTCTCGGATCACAAAAGCGCTGGCTTTATCGCAAAAATCTAACGCTGTGACCCTAGTGCTATTTCGTTGCCTTAGTGCTTCTGCTACAATCGCGCCTCAGCCACCCTACATAACATCAGGGCAGATAAGCGCGATACCGCAGCTTAAAATGCCCCCTAGCAATTGGAAAACAGGCTGATGAATCAGTTCGAAGGATCCCATATCCTCTCCGTAAACCAGTTAGATCTTGACTCAATCCAAACTATTTTTAATGTCGCTAGCCGCATGATGCCCTATGCACTTCGAGAGAAGCGCACCAAAGTGCTCGAAGGCGCCATTTTAGGTAACCTGTTTTTCGAACCTAGTACCCGTACCCGCGTGAGTTTTGGCTGTGCCTTTAACTTGCTCGGCGGCCATGTGCGTGAAACCACAGGTATGGCGTCATCGTCTTTATCTAAGGGTGAGTCCCTGTACGATACGGCGCGGGTGTTATCTACTTATTCCGATGTGATTGCCATGCGCCATCCTGACTCTTATTCGGTAAAAGAGTTTGCCGAAGGTAGCCGCGTCCCAGTGATCAACGGCGGCGATGGTTCGAACGAACATCCGACCCAAGCTTTGCTCGACTTATACACTATCCAAAAAGAACTCAAGTGTGCTGGCCGCGGTATCGATGGCATGCACATAGCCATGGTCGGCGACTTAAAATTTGGCCGTACCGTACATTCACTGTCGCGCTTACTCTGCATGTATAAGAACATCAGTTTCACGCTGATTTCACCCGCTGAATTAGCTATGCCTGATTATGTGATCTCTGACATTGAAAATGCTGGCCATAGCATCAAAATAACCGACCAACTTGAAGGCCATTTAGATAAAGCAGATATTCTGTATCTCACGCGCATTCAGGAAGAGCGCTTCCCTTCACAGGAAGAAGCGAATAAGTATCGCGGCAAGTTCCGCTTAAATCGCAGTATTTACACTCAGCATTGCAAATCTAACACTGTCATTATGCATCCGCTTCCAAGGGATTCACGCGCGCAAGCCAATGAGTTAGATAATGATTTGAACAGTCACCCTAACCTCGCTATCTTCAGACAGGCGGACAATGGGCTGTTAATTCGCATGGCTTTGTTTGCATTGACACTCGGCGTTGATAATCAACTCGAAAAATATGAGTGTCCGGTTAATTGGTATTCACGTAAAGCCGATCGCTAATTGGCTACAGACTTTAAGGACTAAACATGACCCGTTCCGAAGCGCTATTTGAACAGGCTAAAAAAACCATCCCCGGCGGTGTTAACTCCCCGGTTCGTGCATTTAATGGTGTAGGCGGTTCGCCCCTGTTTATTGAAAAGGCCGATGGCGCTTATATCTACGATGCCGATGGTAAAGCTTATATCGACTATGTCGGTTCTTGGGGCCCGATGATCCTCGGCCACAATCACCCTAAAATCCGTGCTGCAGTATTAGCGGCGGTGGAAAATGGCCTGTCTTTTGGTGCGCCAACTGAGCTTGAAGTGCAAATGGCCGAAAAAGTCATCTCTATGGTGCCTTCTATCGAACAAGTGCGTATGGTGAGTTCAGGGACTGAAGCCACTATGAGTGCTATCCGTTTAGCACGCGGTTTTACCAGTCGTGACAAGATTTTAAAATTTGAAGGCTGTTACCACGGCCACGCCGATTGCCTGTTAGTGAAAGCCGGTTCTGGCGCGTTAACTTTAGGCCAACCTAGTTCACCCGGTATTCCTGAAGATTTCGCCAAGCACACCTTAACCGCTGTGTATAACGATTTAGATTCAGTTAGAACCCTGTTCGAACAGTATCCAACTGAAATTTCTTGCATCATCATCGAGCCAGTTGCAGGCAACATGAACTGCATTCCACCTATCCCAGGTTTCCTTCAAGGTCTGCGTGATATCTGTGATGAATTCGGTGCCTTAATGATCATCGACGAAGTGATGACAGGTTTTCGCGTATCACAAAGCGGCGCTCAAGGTTATTACGGCGTCACACCTGACTTAACCACGCTAGGTAAAGTGATTGGTGGCGGTATGCCAGTGGGTGCCTTCGGTGGCCGTAAAGATGTGATGCAGTTTATCGCACCGACTGGTCCTGTGTACCAAGCGGGCACTCTATCGGGTAACCCCATTGCTATGTCGGCGGGTCTGGCACAAATGGACGCCCTGTGTGAAGCAGGTCTATACGAAGAGTTGAGCGCGAAAACCAAACGTATCGCCGAAGGCTTTAAAGCCGCGGCGGATAAGCATGGTATTCCAATGGCGATCAACTACGTTGGCGGCATGTTCGGCTTCTTCTTTACCGAGCAAGAGCAGATCACGCGCTTCGACCAAGTGACCAAGTGCAATATCGAGCAGTTCCGTACTTTCTACCACGGCATGTTAGATGAAGGCGTGTACTTGGCACCGAGCGCCTATGAAGCCGGTTTCTTGTCTATGGCCCATGGCGAAGAAGAACTGCGCTTAACCTTAGAGGCAGCAGACCGCGTATTAGGTCGTATGAAAGCGGCAATGTAAGCGATAGCTTAAAACACTAAGGGACGCATTAGCGTCCCTTTTTATTACCCTTTTCTGATATAGAGAGGAGTTTCATCACTAAAATATAAAGCTTTTAACCGCATAAAAACACGAATAATAAACACAGGGATACACAGACAGCTCAAGATAATTCATATAAAGAAGAATTAATTGCAGGTTCGGTAAAACAACTGCTTAGACTTTAATCGTAGATCTTACTTTACAGCCCGTAATCCATTGGAGTGATACAGCAAAATAATCCAACAAAAACACACAAAACAGTGTATTCAACTGCAAACACAATAAAACCCGTGCGATCAACATCACAAAGCTCAATAAAAATGAGTTACAGCTAACAGTTGCGTTCTTTCCCCCATTATGTTCTGATCCGCACGCGTTAACACGGTAATCTTAAATTTACCTTGAAAATGCCATCCATAGCTCGCCCTAGGCCGGCAACGACATTAAAACAGCAGTTGGAATTGCAGTTATGTTATATACCTTTCTCATCATACTGGCCGTGCTCGCATTGCTCAGTATTATTTTCGAAGAAGTGACCCACCTTAATAAAGCAAAAACCACCTTATTCTTTGGCTGTATATCCTGGGTAGCGCTATTTATGGCTGCAGGAGATCCCGCCCATGAGAAAATCATTGGCCATCAACTCAATGAAAACCTGCTCGAAATTGCCACACTTTGGCTATTTTTGATGTCGACCATGACCTTCGTTGCCTACCTCAACGCTAAGGGCATGATCCAAATCATGGTGCAAAAGCTGTTTCCACAGAAAGTCTCTGTGCGGATGCTGATGATCCAAGTGGCATTGTTTGCGCTCATACTGTCGGCATTTTGTGATAACGTCACCGCGACCTTAGTGTCTTTAGGCTTGTTAACCACCTTTAAACTCGACAAGCAAATGCGCCGCAGAATGGCAGTACTGATTATCTTCGCGGTGAACTCAGGCGGTGTAGCCTTGATTACCGGCGATGTGACTACATTGATGATATTCTTAGCTGGCCATGTGCATATGTCAGAGTTGTTGATGTTATTTATCCCATCGGCCGTGAGCGTAATTTTGCTGGCGACGCTACTCTCACTCAAAGCTGAAGGTATGGTCAGCACGACCCCAATCAAACATACTTATCAAACCGTTGATGTCTTGATTGCTTTAGTGTTTTTCTGCACCATTTTACTGACTATGTTGCTCAACATATTGTTTGGTATCCCACCAGTGCTGACCTTCTTAACGGGTCTGTCCATCATGTTCTTGATTGGCCACACTACACGCAGCGACAAAGAAGAAATCAAGATCCTCGAATATATCCGCCAAGTTGAATATGACACTTTATTGTTCTTCTTAGGGATTCTATTGCTCGTCGGTATGCTTAAAGAAATCGGCACCTTAGATTTACTGACTGAAGCTTATGCCATGTTTAATCCAAACATCTCTAACTTCGTGACAGGTATGGGCTCAGCCTTAATTGATAACGTGCCATTAACGGCGGCATTATTAAAAGCAGAACCCGTTTTGACTACACCAGAGTGGCTCGGCTTAACCTACAGCGTTGGTGTCGGTGGCTCACTGCTGATTATTGGTTCTGCTGCGGGCATTGTTGCCATGAGTAAAGTGAAGGAACTGACTTTCGTAAGTTACCTCAAATACGTGCCAGCCCTATTCCTATGCTATAGCGTAGGCTATGTTCTAACACTGTTTCTTGCTAATAAATTCTTCACCTAATGCGGATCTGATTGTAAGTAAAAGGCGCCCCTTGGCGCCTTTTCTTTTGGTTGCATCATTAAAATTTAGGGAGCTTAAACTGCAATCACTTAAATAGAAGAGGCTTTAAATCGCAGGAACTTTAAATTGCGTCCCTTGAATATCCAAGACAACATCCCTTGGACGAATAGAGATGATCTTCAACTTGCCAGCTATCATATCCCCCTCCTGCAACTCTGCACCGTCCACATTCAACCAACGCTGGCTCGCATCCGTGGAATACACATGGGCCACAATATTAAATTCCGGCACTTGCAACTGCAGTCCAGCGGGTAATTGACCGTATTTAGGAATATCGTCCCCCGCAGGCTTAGGGATGGGATCTAACTTAGGCTCTGTGACAGGCGTTTTCGCCGCCTTAACATATTCCACATCCTTTAGTGCATCTTGAAATGTGGCAACTAATTGATCATCCTGGCGACTTTGGTTGGTTTCTAAGCCCACATCTACCGCAGCAGCACTGACCTGCTGACGTAATGCTTCCAACTGTTCTAAACCTTGGCTATTCGCACCCGCGCCTAGCATGATAGCTTCTTGGCTTTGGCTCTCTGGCGTTTGCACTAATTCCGCTGGGTTTATGCCATTTTCATCGGTCACTGAATACGGACTTGAGTCAGGCGTTGTCGCATCCACAGCCGCAGACGTGGCGAGGTAATCTTGATAACTTGGATCGCGATTTTGTGGAATGCTGCTAACACCGTAACCATTGGCATTCGCTGGCGCTTGTACCACTGATGCGCCGCCATTTAACTCCTGCGCCCTAGGCAGGGCAACTTTTCCCGCAAGGCGGATCCCCGTATTGATATCCTGTGCGGCAGATATCTGTGCAGCCATTGTTGCCCGTTCAGAGTCTTTCACCGTGCCCTGAACTGCATTTTGAACTGCCGTTTGCGTTGTGGGCGTGGTTTCGGCAGCCATCACCGACGCGCCTACTGGGGGCTTATCCGCCGGAAGTAACTCAGTCTGCCTCAGCATGGCCACGCCCCATGCCACCCCCACACCTAACGCAATAGCCAATGCCAATGCCGAAAGTTTAGCGACGGGAATACCTGTTTGACGGGGCTGAGGATAATTAGCCCTTGGCGTTAACACCGCATCGGGTAAGGGCGACGACTGCTGCTGTTTATTACGGGTGACAGCATCGAGTAAAATGGACATTAACTCTGCGCTCCATTATCGGTCAAACGTGGCCCTTGCTCACTTAAATACAAATTTAGTCTCACTAATGTTTGATTACCTGCGATGCCATCGGCTTTTAATCCATGCTGGCTTTGGAATGCTTTAAGATCATTTTCTAATTTAAGATCGAATTGGGAAACTCTTCTCGCATTGCGATTAGCCACATGGGCAAGGGCATTTTCCAGCCACTGCAATTGTCCCGGACTCGATTTTTGGCTGATTTCCATCATAGGTAAACTCGGCGCCTGCCACAGGATTTCAAACGTCCCGCTGAAGTGTTGGTTAAACCAAGCTCTGTCTACCCACAGTTGTTGCTCTCCCAATTGCATCAACAACTGCTCGCCATCGACCGCAATCACAGCACCATAAAAATCCTGTTGATTATCATCAACTAAATAGACAACTGCCGGATAATTTAATCGCGTGAGCGACATCCAGTTACCCTGTTGCTGATAACAGGCCAGCCCTTGTTCAACGGCAGATTGACAGGCAGTCAATCCCTTAAAGGGTACTTTCCCCCAAACACTGAAGAGTCCGGCAAAGGCGGTATCGATACTGCGACTCTGTTTTATCGCTTCCTGCAGCACTCTTTGGCTCGGATCGGGGGACGCGGCAGCCTGAATGCTAGCCATATTAGTAGGCTGACTTGCTACCATACTGGTCTCACTTGCAACCTTAGTAGGCTCACTTGCTCTGGAGTGTTCCAGACTATTATCTGTGGTATCAACGTCTGTGGCGGCACTCGCTGGCGTCACCAAAGGAGTAGCCTGCGGTAAGTTAGTGGCACTCGCTATGGTTTGATTATCCGTAAATAACCAATAAGACACCCCAAATGCAAGCACTAAAGCCGTAGCAATGGCACTCGGCCACAGCAGTTTATTCTGCTGAGGTTCTTCTTCCCCTAATACTTCAGCGGCGGCCTGCCTGACCATATAGTGGTCAATAGGCACTTTAGATTGAGCGTAACCCGCCATGAGTGCCCGTTCACAGAGCAAATTGATCAACCGCGGTATGCCACCAGTGTATTTTTGCAATACTTTAATGGCTTTACGGGTAAACAGTGGCTCGAATCGCCCTGCGACCTGTAAACGGTGCAACACATAGAGGGCAACTTCATCCTCATTAAGTGGTAATAGGTGATAACGCGCCGTGATGCGCTGGGCAAGTTGCCTAAGCTCTTGGCGTTTGAGCAGTAACTGCAGTTCAGGCTGACCAATGAGTATCACCTGAAGCAACTTTTTAGTGTCCGTTTCTAGGTTAGTGAGCAATCTGAGTTGCTCTAACACTTCGGCGCGTAGATGTTGAGCCTCATCGATGATGAGTACTGTGTTACGGCCTTTTTCATGATTTGCCAGTAAAAAGCGGCTCAAATGATCGGTTAATTGTTTGAGGCTAGGATTTTCCCCATAACTGATCTTAAGCTCATCGCAGAGAGTGGCGAGTAACTCCAACTCTGTGAGTGAGGGATTAAGGATAAATGCAGTATCAGTATTATCGGGTAATTGCCCAAGTAAACAGCGCGATACAGTGGTTTTACCTGTACCGACTTCCCCGGTTAGCAACACAAAACCACCGGTTTCACCTAACCCATAGGTCAAATGAGCCAAGGCTTCCCTGTGCCTGTCACTTAAAAATAAATAATGGGGATTGGGTGCAATAGAAAAAGGGTTATCACTGAGTCCATAAAAGGCCTTGTACATACCACCAATCATCCTTAGCTAAAAATAACGCTCACGTTAAAGCGTCACACAGTGATTGTCAAAGCATCCGCAACATCGATGTGACATTAAATAAATATCTACCCCTAGGTTGCACAGGGAATCTTATCATCATGTTAAGCTATCCCTATGACAGATTAGCCGAATCATTCTAATGAAAATATACTTAGTCGGCGGCGCTGTACGTGACAGCCTGCTCAATCTCCCCATCAAAGATAAAGATTATATGGTCGTTGGCGCGACCCCGGAGCAAATGCTGCAACGGGGTTATCGTCAAGTAGGTAAAGATTTTCCGGTATTCCTCCATCCGACAACCCAGCAGGAATACGCCCTCGCAAGAACAGAGCGTAAAGTAGGATTAGGTTACGGTGGTTTTCACTGCTATGCCAGCCCAGATGTGACCTTAGAGCAAGACCTGCTACGCCGCGATTTGACCATTAATGCCATAGCTCAAGATGAAGAAGGCAAGTTATACGATCCCTTCGGCGGCCTAAAAGACATTGAAGCGCGCCAATTACGCCATGTTTCCGATGCCTTTATCGAAGATCCCCTCCGAGTACTACGTGTCGCCCGATTTGCGGCGAGATTCCATGCATTGGGTTTTAGTATCGCCAGCGAAACCTTAGCACTCATGCGCCATATCTGTGCGAGCGATGAACTCGGCGCATTAACGGCTGAACGGGTTTGGCAGGAAGTCGATAAGAGCTTAGGAGGGCCTAACCCTGAGATCTTTTTTGAGGTACTGCATCAATGTGGTGCCCTCGAAGTACTCTTTCCCGAAATATTTGCCTTATTTGGTATTCCTCAACCAGAAAAATGGCACCCCGAGATAGACACAGGCGTGCATACATTAATGGTGGTAGCCCAGGCAGCCCTACTCACCCAGGATAAAAGTGTACGTTTTTCCGCACTCGTCCATGATTTAGGCAAAGCATTAAGCCCTAAGGAACATCTACCTAAACATCACGGTCATGGTCAAAAGGGCTTACCCCTGATCAAAGCCCTTTGCACACGCTTACGCGTGCCGAACGAAATGCGCGATCTGGCACTATTAGTGAGCGATCAACACCAAAATGTCCACCAAGCGTTTGAGCTAAGGCCCGAAACCATCATCAAAATATTCGATAAAGCTGACTTTTGGCGCAAACCTGAGCGGCTCAATCAAGTTATTTTAAGCTGCATTGCCGACATGCGTGGACGAACAGGATTTGAAACCCATGAATATCCCCAGGGTGAGTATCTTGCTGAATGTTTTTTAGCCGCCAGCAAGGTCAATGTCAGTGCGATTATTGCCGCAGGTTTCCAAGGCGCAGAGATAAAGCAAGCACTCAATTTGAAGCGAATCGAAGCCGTTAACCAACTCAAACTCAAAAAGCAAAATGAGGCAGAACATGGTACCCGATAAATTGTAATCAAGTTGTAAACCCACCATCTCTTTATGGTAAATACCGTGCCATTTTTTGGTGGAAATCGTCGGAACAACCACTAAAAAACGCTTTTTTTAAAAATTTATATGTCTATAGTGGTTAAACGCATTAATATTCGTAGCAAATTAAAATAGCTATGTCATAATTAGGCAGTTTCGATTACAAAGTGGCGAAACATTCAAATCCAACCTATTTTAAGGGATTTTTTACAATGAACAAAAAAGTACTGATGATTGCTGGTTTAGCAATGACTGCCCTACTAGGTGGTTGTGCAAACACTACTGCTCTGGAAGAAAGCGTTGCTACTCTGGGCAACAAAGTTGATCAATTGTCAGCTGATGTCGGCTCTCTGAAATCTGAGCAAAGCAAACTATCTGCAGACGTTAAAGATGCTAAAGCAGCAGCTATGGACGCACAAGCAGAAGCTAAGCGTGCTAACGACCGTCTAGACAACGTTGCTTCTCGTTACAAGAAGTAATGATAAGTAATTAGCCTACAACTCAGTAGGTTAGGCTAAAAGGCTTGTGAAAGATGACAACGAACAGTGCATCCATCCAAGCCTTTTTTTATACCTTCAGTTTAAAGAATTCCTTCCTTTAATTAATAACCCTTAGCGAAAACATACCGAAACACTATCCCATTTTTGCAAGATTATCCCAGCCTTTAACCAGCCGTTCTTAAAATTAACCTTTGTATACTAGTGTATAAAACCTGTCGTTCAAAAAAGCATTAATCCGCTTTAAAATACCCTTCTGCTTTTTAATCTTTCCGCCAAACTTATACTTTTAAAATCCCTATACAAGGTGCGCTATCCCTTTTAAAAAAGTTATTTCTATAGACCAAGAATGCAGGCATTTTACAGAAAGCTTAATCATAAAAACTGAGGCCAGAAGGGAAACAAAGGCAAGATAGGCATTATATCTATCAACTAACAAATAAGCGTAAAGTTAACAATAACGCTGCCCTCGATTACCTTTACATAAAAACAACATAAAAACGTCAATATCTATCATGGACTTGCGTAATAAGAGGCTATTGAGCACCTTAAAACAAAATCCCTAAGCCCATGAATAGATTAAAAAACAACCGGCTCAACTATTGTTTTTAAGGGACTTAGCGCCATGAGAGGACTTTTGTGCCAACACTAATACAAAATCAATTTCGAGCAGTTCAAAGTGCTTTGCTTGGATATCATGTTTCATCTTATCCGTTGCCCGCCATGCATAGGGTGTCATATCCAATAAAGTTAATGCCTGTTCACCCGATACGGTCAGATTGAAACTCAGGGTTTGTGTTTCTTGAATTGATAATTCTGAGGGCAGATTAATTTGCAGCGATTTTTCCGTCAAATCGGGATAGATATATTCCTTTAACTGCCATAAATGCCGAGGACCAGGTACGACTAACAACATCACCCCTTGCTCTTTAAGTACGCGAACAGATTCTTTCCCCTTAAGAGGCTTATCAATCACAGTCACTAAATCTATGCTGTTATCGGCAAAAGGTAATACTTTTGAGGTGCTTAAACATAAAATACCGGGGGTTTGCGCTTTAGCTGCCGCAAAAATAGCATTTTCTGCGTCCGCAACGCCGCTGTAATGGACATTCGCCCCATCAGTAAGCTCTGAGAGCTTGGCAGACAAAGCCCGCAGGTAGAAGCCCTCAGCACACTCATAATCTAACAGACTGAGCTCTTCCTTCTGTAAATTCAGGATCATCATCGCCATTTTATCGATGAGTGGTGAAAAAATACCTGACTCTAATAGAAAACGCTTCGCTCTTACCTGCTGACGGGAATCCCCCGTCGGTTTTTGCCTTTGGGGAGGAGTAAAAACCCAATAACCTTGCTCATGTCTATCAAAGTGGTGCTTATTAGCGCAATAAAATCCCTGTGAGGCTTGATGCTGCTGCAATGCGAGCCCACATGTCGGGCATTGAAATTCAAATATCATGGTCGGCTCCCAAAAATTAACTCCGCTCCAAAACGAAAAAATCGGGTACTAGACCCGATTCTGACAAAACATCATTATGACTATTATAGGAAAATAAACCCACACAGGACTGCGCCCAGTGCCAAGCGATATATCACAAAAGGAGTCATTCCCATGCGGCTGATTATTTTTAAGAAATAGTGAATACAAATATAAGCCGCCGCAAACGAGATCAGAGTGCCCAATGTGAGCGCTTGATAATCAATGGGCAAAGGGCTTTCAGCTAAATCCTTACCGACTAAAATCGCCGCACCTAAACTAACAGGCACCGACATAAGGAATGAGAAACGAGCGGCAGCATCTCGACTTAAACCTAACATTAGTGCAGCCGTCATCGTGGCTCCCGATCTTGATGTCCCAGGAATTAACGCCAATGCCTGTGCAAAACCAATCAGCAATGCCTTGCGCCAACCCGTTTGATACACAGTTAAATCATGGCGTGACATCTTATCCGCCCACCACAGAAACAAACCAAAAACGACGGTAGTAACTGCAATAACGCCAGCATTACGTAAATGGGTTTCAATAAAATCCTTCGCCATAAACCCAAAAAATACAGCGGGTAATGTTGCTAGGATAATCCACCAAGCGAGTCTGCTATCATCTGAATGCTTGCCCTTAAAAATACTGGCAATCCAAGCATTGAACATGGTCCATAGTTCGTGTCTAAAATAAATCACCACTGCAAATAAGGAACCCGTGTTCACCGCAACATCGAAGGATAGCCCTTGATCTTCCCAACCTAAAAGCTGAGCAGGGAGAATAAGATGAGCCGAACTCGAAATAGGAAGAAACTCTGTTAACCCTTGAATCAACGCTAAAATAATTACCTGAAACGTATCCATGACAACCCTATCAACAAATTAAAACGTCAGCCCTACAGGCCACTCAAACGTCACAGGCCAAAGTCGCTGTGAATCTTTATCATACTCATCCCAGAGTGTTGCATAGCTCTTATGCAGCACTGGGTGGATCAATTCCGGAGCAAGTTCAGCTAAAGGCCACAACACAAAAGCGTTATTGACTATTTCGGCTCTGGGTAACACCACAGGGGTTTGGCACACAAGATCATCAAAGAGCAGTAAGTCTAAATCCAATGTTCTTGGGCTAAATTTCTTAGCGCCCACAAGCCGGCCGTGATTCTGCTCGATTTGTTTAAACTGCGCAACTACCTCGGCAATATTCAAATCGGTTTCGGCGCTTGCCACCATATTTAAAAAATTTGTCCCGCTAAATCCCACGGCCTCACTTTCATACATAGAAGAAAGTTTAAGTGGACCAAAGCATTCCCTTAATGACCGCAATCCCGCCTGTAAATAGCGACTGGGTTCAATATTACTGCCTAAACTAATATAAATAAGTGCCATGCAGATGTCCGAACTGTCTTTAAAAACGACAATAACTCACCACTATTATTTTAAATCTCGACTGATGCCCGTTGTGAGCGCTCAATCTCAACACCTACCGAGGCGGCGGTCGCAACGGCCCCTGGCTTCATTACGACAACCTTAACCCAAGCGACATTGAACTCAGCCAGCAAACACTCTGCAACCCGTTCGGCAACGGTTTCAATAAGTTCTATGGGTTGCTCGGTAATCAATTGGGTGATCCGTTTAGAAACAGTCTCATAGCAAAGTGCAAATTGGTAATCATCGCTCATTGCCGCAGGCTTATTGTCCCACGCCATATCTAAGTCTAGGAATAAGCTCTGCTGGATTTTCTTTTCCCAGTCATAGACACCTATCACAGTATCAACACGTAATTGCCGTATAAGTACCTTATCCATACAGTCTCCAACTGACTCATGACTATGAGGTCTGATAAGCTAAACACGATAGAGTCTGTATAATCCGCCATGTTCCAACAGACGACTAATTTACTTTCTACTCGCGCTAATCCAAAGTAGGATACTGTCCTAAAAGGATTTGTTCGTTAAGAAATTAACTCTGTTTTTAATAGTAGCGTTATCGCATTAACCTATGACCGAATACACCAGCCAAACAGGCTTTTTAAATTGTGGCGCGATAATACCTTAAGACGCGTAAGGAAACCAATGTGAGTCCATTAACACTGACACTTTTGATGATTGTGAGCGCCTATTTGGCGGGCTCTGTCTCAAGTGCTGTGCTGGTATGTAGGATGAGAGGTCTGCCGGATCCAAGATCCCAAGGCTCGGGCAATCCGGGAGCAACGAATGTGCTACGGATCGGCGGCGCAAGCTCGGCGGCTATGGTGCTATTTTTTGATATGCTCAAAGGCGCCTTACCGACTTATCTCGCCTATTTAATGGGGATCGATGCTATCTCCCTTGGGCTTATCGCCATCGCCGCTTGCCTTGGACATATCTACCCCATTTTCTTTGGCTTTAAAGGTGGCAAAGGGGTGGCGACGGCTTTCGGCGCCATGGCCCCCATTGGCGATGACCTTGCAATTTGCCTGATGGCTTCCTGGGTCGTGTTACTACTCATCAGCCGCTACTCTTCCCTAGCTGCGATTATTACCGCCCTACTCGCCCCATTTTATACTTGGTGGCTTGACGATCGATTTACCATCCCAGTGGCCATGTTATCGACACTGATCATCATACGTCATAAGGAAAACATTCAGCGGCTTCTCAAGGGTGAAGAGTCGAAAGTATCACGTAAAAAGCGTCCTAAAACCCCATAAATTCAGCTAGATTTCCCCATAAAAAAACTGCGCCTAGGCACAGTTTTTTATGTCAATATGCAGCTGTTATGCCACTGGCGGTAGGGTATCGAGTGGCCAACGTGGCTGGCCCTTTACCGCTAAATCTTCACATTGCCCAGCTTTTAAGCGCTGTAACCCAGCAAAAGCAATCATGGCGCCATTATCGGTACAAAACTCACCACGGGGATAGTAAACTCGGCCACCGATAGAGGTCATCATCTCGGCTAAGGTTTCCCGTAAACGAGTGTTGGCACTCACGCCACCGGCAATCACTAACCGGTTATAACCAGTCTGCTTTAACGCACGGCGGCATTTTATCGCTAAGGTATCGACAACTGCTTCTTCAAAGGCCCGAGCAATATTAGCGCGAGTCTGTTCGTCATCCGGCTCTGCGGCAATAGTGTTGGCGGTAAAAGTCTTTAGCCCTGAGAAACTAAAATCCAGACCAGGTCTATCCGTCATAGGACGGGGAAACTGATAACCCGCTGGCACGCCTTTGGCGGCAAGTTTGGCTAAGCGTGGGCCACCAGGGTAATCCAAACCCATTAATTTTGCTGTTTTATCAAAGGCTTCGCCCGCAGCATCGTCAACCGATTCGCCGAGCACTTCATAAAGGCCGATACCATCGACTTTGACCAACATTGAATGCCCACCGGAAACCAATAGGGCCACAAAGGGGAACTCGGGGGCATCCTCCTCAAGCATAGGCGCCAGTAGATGTCCTTCCATATGGTGCACCCCAATCGCGGGTTTATCCCAGGCAAAGGCGAGTGAACGTCCAACACAGGCGCCCACTAATAAAGCACCAATAAGACCTGGGCCCTTGGTATAGGCAATCCCATCGAGATCGGCAATCTCGGTATTGGCATCGTTCAGGGCCTGACGAATAAGCGGCACTATCTTACGCACATGGTCGCGGGACGCGAGTTCAGGCACTACACCACCGTAATCGGCATGCAATTTCACTTGACTATATAAAGCATGGGATAACAATCCTTGCTTATCGTCGTAGACGGCAATGCCTGTCTCGTCACAGGATGTCTCAATACCTAAAACCCGCATGGTGCCTCATCAGAAAATAATAAAAGGGCGTCAATTCTACCTGCATGTAAGCAATTACTCCAGTTACACAGGCCTATATTCTCCCCGCCCATAAACACAGTGCTGCATTAGGGCTTTACAAGCCTAGTTGTCTCGGTATAAAATTCCGCACCATTTTAAATAGACTTGGTTCGAGCAATTGAACCACACAACCTACACCTAAGGGGTGATGGCGTATGCCAATTATTAAAGTACGTGAAAACGAACCATTCGACGTAGCTCTGCGTCGTTTCAAGCGCTCTTGTGAAAAAGCTGGTATTTTAGCCGACGTGCGTGCTCGTGAATTCTACGAGAAGCCAACTACTGCACGTAAGCGCGCAAAAGCAGCTGCAGTTAAACGTTTAGCTAAAAAGCTTTCTCGCGAAAACGCACGTCGCGTACGTTTATACTAATCTCTTATGAGCCTAATTGATCAGCTAAAAGACCATATGAAACAGGCCATGATCGCCAAAGAGAAGGCGAGATTGGGCACTATTCGTATGGCATTAGCCGCCATCAAACAGATTGAAGTGGATACCCGCGAAACTCTGACTGATGAGCAGGTTATAGCGGTCTTAACCAAAATGGTGAAACAACGTCGCGATTCGATTGCTCAATTTGAAGCAGCGGGTCGTAACGAGTTGGCCGAAGCGGAAGCAGCAGAGATTCAAGTTATTGAAGCTTTCCTGCCGACTCCCCTCACTGAGGCGGAAATCGCAGCCTTCATTGATGCAGCTATTGTCGAAATAGGTGCATCCTCCATGGCGGATATGGGCAAAGTAATGGGAGCATTAAAACCTAAAGTTCAAGGACGTGCAGACATGGGCGCTATCGGCGCTATGATCCGCGCAAAATTGCAATAATTAGCGTTTCGATGTATGAACAAGCCGTGCCTATGCGCGGCTTGTTTGTTTAAATTCGCGTAAGGCGAGATTTTAAGCATTCAATGGCAATACCTCGTGATTTTATCAATGAGCTAATCGCTCGCACCGACATAGTCGAGCTAATCGATCGTAAGGTGCCCTTGAAAAAGGCGGGTAAGAACTACTCTGCCTGTTGCCCTTTTCATAGTGAAAAATCACCTTCTTTCACCGTTAGCCGGGATAAACAGTTCTATCATTGCTTTGGCTGCGGTGCCCACGGCAATGCCATCGATTTTGTGATGGAATATGACCGACTCGATTTTGTTGATGCCATAGAAGATCTGGCAGGACAACTTGGGTTAGAGGTTCCCAGAGAGCAAGGTACTGGCAAACGCCATGATGATGGTTTAAGCCGCGACTTATACCAACTAATGGAAGAAGCGAGCCGCTACTTTCAAAACCAGCTTAGACAACACCAAGATAAACAAAAGGTCATCGACTACCTCGCCTATCGCGGCTTATCCGATGACATAGTGGAACATTTTGGTATTGGCTTTGCGCCCGACGGCTGGGACGGTTTATTAGGCCGCTATCGTCAAAACCAAGACGCACAGGACAAACTGCTGACCGCCGGCATGCTGATCAGCAATGACAGTGGCAAGCGCTACGACAGATTCCGCGATCGTCTCATGTTTCCCATCCGCGATCGCCGTGGACGGGTAATTGGATTTGGTGGCCGAGTATTAGGTGATGGCACACCCAAGTACTTGAATTCGCCAGAAACGCCCATATTTCATAAGGGCAATGAGCTTTATGGCTTATATGAGCTAAAACAGCGCCATCGCGATCCAGAGAAGGTGCTGATCGTCGAAGGCTATATGGACGTCGTTGCCCTTGCCCAATACGGTGTCGACTATGCAGTGGCCTCCTTAGGGACATCCACTACGGCAGAACAATTTCAATTGTTACTCCGTAGTGCCAAGGAAGTCGTTTGCTGTTACGACGGTGACCGTGCAGGCACAGAAGCTGCGTGGCGAGCATTAGAAACGGCATTGCCGCTCTTAAAGCCCGGCGATCAAGTGCGATTTATGTTTCTGCCCCAGGCGGAAGATCCTGATTCTATGGTACGAAAAATAGGTAAAGAAGCCTTCGAAACTCTGATGAATAGCGCCATATCGCTCCCCGAGTTTCTCTTCGATACCCTAGCGACAAAATACGGTACGGATAAAGGCAACTTAGCCAAGCAAGCCTTTATCCTAATTGAAAAAATTCAAGATACTGTGCTACAAAATTTGCTGCTTGAGAACTTAGCTCACAAGCTCGGAATGAATAGCTCAGATGATATGAAGAAAAAGTTAGGCTTTAGTGTCAAACAAACTAAGCCTACCGCATCAGCAGGACTCAAAGGACGCGGTACTCCATTGCGACTCGCCATCGCACTGTTAGTACAGCATCCCGAGCTGGGAATGGGTTTACCCCCACAACCCGCACTTAATCACCTGCAGATGCCAGGCATAGATTTGCTGCCACTGCTGCTCAATTTAACTAAAGAGCATAAGTTAAACAGCGCACAACTACTTGAACAATTCAGAGATAGCCCACACAGCGGCACACTCCATAAATTGGCCCAATGGGACCATCAAGTGGCGGATGAAAACTTAGCAGAAAAGTTTAAACAGACCCTAGTTTGGTTGAACAATCAATATATTGAACAACGATACCAGGAATTGAGTCTCAAACAGACTCATACTAAAGAAGAGAAGATACAGCTCCAGAAGCTGATCTCAGTCATGAAAGGATTGAACTGAGGCAAAAATGTCCTCATTCACTATCCCAGTGACTAGCACAGATATGTGCACACGGCTATAATTGACGATTTGCGCGGCACTTAGCTTAAAACTAACTGTCCGTCGTTGTAACAGTTTCCCAACTTGGATGATATCTATGGATCATACTCCGCAGTCGCAACTCAAGCTGTTGCTTGCCAAAGGTAAAGAGCAAGGTTACTTAACCTATGCAGAAGTGAACGATCACTTACCTGCAGACATGGTCGATTCTGACCAGATCGAAGATATTATCCAGATGATAAATGACATGGGTATTCGGGTGTTCGAAGAAGCCCCCGATGCCGATGACATGATGATGTCGGAAGACAACACCGACGAAGATGCAGCAGAAGAAGCCGCAGCAGCCCTCGCCACAGTAGAAAGTGAGCTTGGTCGTACTACCGATCCCGTGCGCATGTATATGCGTGAAATGGGAACCGTTGAGCTTCTGACCCGTGAAGGCGAAATTGTGATCGCCAAACGCATCGAAGAAGGCATCAACACAGTTCAGAGCTCCGTCGCCGAATACCCACAAGCGATCGCCATGATCCTTGAACAGTTCGACCAGTTTGAGGCCGATGAACTGCGTCTGTCTGATATTATCTCTGGATTTGTTAATCCAGACGAAGAAGATGTCGCACCAACCGCTACCCACATAGGTTCAGAACTGTCGGATGAAGATCTTGACGATGAAGACGACGAAGATGAAGACGATGAAGAAAGCGGCGATGAAGATGATGACGGCAATAAAGGCCCTGATCCTGAAGAAGCCCGTGAACGCTTTAGCCAATTAAGAACCGCCTATGAAAATGCGCTCAAGATCATTGAGGCTAAAGGTCGTGAGCACCCTGAGTCGGTCAAAGCTTTATTCGAAATCGGCGAAATCTTCAAAGAATTCCGTCTAGTCCCTAAACAGTTTGATCGTTTAGTGAAAAGCATGCGTTCTATGATGGACCGCGTGCGCGTGCAAGAGCGTTTGGTAATGAAGCTTTGCGTTGAGCAAGCCAAAATGCCGAAGAAAAACTTTGTTAAATTCTTCACTGGCAACGAAACCAATCTCGATTGGTTCCATGCTGAAAAAGCCTCAAACAAACCTTACGCCGAAGGCTTAAGAATGGTTGAGGAAGACGTGCTGCGCTGCCGTAGCAAGCTGGCCGCCGTTGAAGAAGAAACAGGCTTAGCCATTGCGGCAATCAAAGACATCAACCGCCGCATGTCCATCGGTGAGGCTAAAGCCCGCCGTGCGAAGAAAGAAATGGTTGAGGCCAACTTACGTCTGGTAATTTCTATCGCGAAGAAATACACCAACCGTGGTCTGCAATTCTTGGATTTGATCCAAGAAGGCAACATAGGTCTGATGAAAGCGGTAGATAAGTTCGAATACCGTCGTGGTTACAAGTTCTCGACCTATGCCACTTGGTGGATCCGTCAGGCGATTACCCGTTCTATCGCCGACCAAGCACGCACCATCCGTATTCCAGTGCATATGATCGAAACGATCAACAAGCTGAACCGAATCTCTCGCCAAATGCTGCAGGAAATGGGCCGCGAGCCTTCACCTGAAGAACTGGCTGAGCGTATGATGATGCCGGAAGACAAGATCCGTAAGGTACTGAAAATCGCTAAAGAACCTATCTCCATGGAAACCCCAATCGGTGACGATGAAGATTCGCATTTAGGTGATTTTATCGAGGATACCACCCTCGAATTACCACTGGACAGCGCCACCAGCGAAAGCCTGAAGAGTGCTACCCACGAAGTATTAGCAGGTCTAACCGCCCGCGAAGCAAAAGTGCTGCGTATGCGTTTTGGTATCGATATGAATACCGACCACACGCTGGAAGAAGTGGGCAAACAGTTTGACGTGACCCGTGAACGTATTCGTCAAATTGAAGCCAAGGCGTTACGTAAGCTGCGCCACCCTTCACGCTCTGAAATCTTAAAGTCGTTCTTAGACGAATAGTCTAATTCGACACTCAATCAAGCCTCGCCACAGTGCGGGGCTTTTTATTGCAGTAATACCTTTAAATTCCCTTGCGCCCTTGTCCTTGACCCACTTTAGCCATTGGAATGGGAGATTTAGGCTATTCAATTGCTTAACAGATAACCAATTGAATCAGTTGCGTGAATTTCAAACCAAAACACGGGTGACAAGCGCAAACAAGCTTAGTATACTTCCTCCCGCTTTAGGTAATGACGATTACCTTTAGTCGGCCCCTTAGCTCAGTTGGTTAGAGCACACGACTCATAATCGTTAGGTCCACGGTTCAAGTCCGTGAGGGGCCACCAATTCTGATAAGGCGTAGCAGGTTAGTAACCGCTACGCCTTTTTCATATCTAAGCATTACAGTTGCTGTAACGGGTGACGTAGTGTTTAAACTCGCATTAGAATTTATCTTGCTTGCCTACTACTCGTAATGTTTATACAGTGCATTTATCAAGGGCCACCGTGTATGTTCATGGGGGACATTTATAAGGATAAGGACAATCATGAAATTAATTGTGATGATAGCGGTTCTACTGGCGCTTTCCGCTTGTACATATACTTCAAACATGAACGTAGGGACTAATTTCAGTTCTGAGCAAGCAGCTAAAATAGTAAAAAACAAAACAACTGATAGTGAATTAGTGGCTCTTTTAGGCCAACCACAAGTTAAGACTGTTATAAATGAAACCGATGTAAAATGGATTTATAGCTACACAGAGGGCAGTGCTTCGACTCAGGCCTTAACAATGAAAACCACCTCTGATTTTACTATTCATACGCTTGATATTTTACTGAGAAATGGCGTTGTTCTTAACTTTGCTGAAACGCATACTCCAATGAACATGAACTTGAACACACAAAGCACAATAAAATAGCTGATAACCCTGAACATTAGCCCGTTAATGGCACCAAACTTGTAGACGTGGAAAATGGACATATTAGATAAATATCATCTTAAAGACTGGTGGCTACAAGCACTAACTCCTAGCCAAAGGGAGCAAATTGCCAATGATTACCAGCCAATGGGCTTAATAAGTCATCCACCGTTTTTATATCAACCACTTTCTAAAAATGGACATAGTGGCATGGGTATCTGCGGTCTAATACACGTTCTAGCTTGTGTTGCTAAGGGTCAAGCAAAAGATATTTTATTAACAAAAACGGAAAGCGTGACAATTGCAGAATACTCTAACCCGAAGACAAACCTCATTGATGTACACCTTGTTTTAGGCTCACTTATCAAACATCACTACGCGTTGCGGGAAAAACTCGACCACTACGAAAGGGCAAAAGAGCTGTGTTTAATGCAAATAGCCATAGCCGATAAAATAGCCAACAAATTTCGTCACCCCGAAAGACCTAAAGAATTAAAACGGCTTCATCAATTAACGGGTATGAAGCACCCTTATTATGATGAACCTCAAATGCTGCCCTCACATACAGGCTACAAGCAACTAGCGATTATTCTTGAGAAAGAAGGCGATCTTGAAGGTGCATTAAAAATATCTAAGCAAGCCCTAAAGCAAGGATGGACAGATAATTATGAAAAACGCATCGACAAACTTAACCAAAAGCTAGCGAAGAAAAAGATAGCCAAAGTCCGCACAACACCAAATAGCTAGATTTAATTTCACTACCCACATTCGACGAATCGCGCCCCTGTATGTTTTGAAGTAGCCGAAAAGTGGAGCATCTAACGTGTCAGAAAATAGACTAATGTGTGTGACTCAAGCCGATACTTTCACCACTTTTTAAAAGCCATTTATCCTTCCATGAATGGCGCTCTAACGTGTGTAATATGTCCCTCCCCTAACGTGTCACAAAACTGGTGCCAAGTTCTAGGCCTCTAAAGTGTGCGATAAGTTTTCTCCTCCACGTGACTTCCAAATAATACCTTTTTGACCATGGAAAAATCTTGCCACCTTTTTTATGAGTAAGAAAACGTCACGGCGGTTTTTTGGAGTATTTCAAAAAGAGTAAAACCTTGCCGCTTTTTTATGAGTGAGAAAACCCCTCACTATTCGAGCATAACTTTAAAATTATCGGGCTACTGAGTGCCGAAAAACCATTGCATACGACTAGACCACATTAAGGCAATTGCGAGGGGGCCCCCTGTCTGAAAAATTAGAAAAATTGAAAACCTGTTATCATCACCACCAGCAATGATAAGACTCACCATCATTAACCAACTCTAGCAATTAACAATAACATCCTGAATTTATGTGATTTATCTAGAATTTTTAATTTTCCTAAAATTTCTAATATTCTGATTTCCCCTACCCCACCCGATAAAAACTACTGGAGGATGGCGGACTGTTAATATTACTTGTTTGGTTTTATGTTCAATGCTTTAGGGCTTCATGCACTAAACCATAGTATTATTTTTTCCATCTCCAATTTTTCAAAAAAGTCCCATGCACTCATCCATCACTTGGATTTCGGCTTTATCTTTCAGCATGCTTTGCATCGCACTTGATTTGTGCAAATTGTTTTCATTGTAAATTCTGGTAGCTATGTCTCTATAAACCTTTGGCATGTCGCTATACATTTTTAGGGTTTCATCAAGACTTTCACCAAGTTGATGCCCTATCACCATATTGCCAGCTAATTTAGCTCTTAGTGTGCATCTTTCGATCTTTTCGTTATCAGTTTCAGATTGAACGAATGACACGCATATTGCTGTTGTTAATGATGTCGCTATCATTAACGATGCTATAAGTAGTTTTTTCACGTTATTCTCCAATAAAATTTAAATTAGCTTCACTATAATTCACGCTCTTAAGCGCCTCTAGCAGGCAATAAAATGCCCCCAATTAAGGAGGCTTAACATTCAAATTTTCTAGCTGACTGGTGATAATAATTTCAGCCGTTTTGATGCAGCGGGATCACCTGCAAGCCTCTTTGTATGTTCCCATCGATAGCCAACTTGGTAATCACCGCCTATGTGCTTCTCCAACACCTTTCTAACTTTGGGTCTTGGGGCAGCAATCGCCTTAGCGACTGTCTCAATGATATCGGTTTTTAAGGTAATTCCCTCGGCTATGGTATCGGTAATTGCGGTAATGATCTCAATGTTATCCTGCCTAGACTGCTCAACATCAGCTACCTGCAATATTTTCTGAGCGTCTAACTCGCCCCGTACCTCAACCGTTGCCATTAAGTCTTTATAACTCATACCTTGCTTGCTGCGATAATACACATTCAGCTTTTGCGCCACGTCCCCACGTTGCTTATTGTTCTCAAAGGTCACTAACTTTTCAGAACCATTAAGCGAGGGCGAAACAGACACATCCATAATGTATGAGCAATCACAGTCCTCTAATAAATCAGACGTACCAGCAAACACCCGCTTACCTTCACCGTCACGATTTTTATTAGTGTGAGCAAGCATGATCACCGAACCACCTTTAGATGAAAATGAGCGCATCATAGTGCCGAACATTGTTGAGGCTTGTTTGTTCATAATGTCGGTAAACTTCTTAACGGTATCAAGTATCACTACCTTTCCAGCGCAATCATCAGTACCAACTAGATGATTTATCACGCCCTCAAATGCTGCTACCGTAAAGCCTTGAAAGTTAGGCGATAGCATTTTAAACCCGTATTCCTCCGCCAGCTTAAGCTTATCGATCATCCCTTTACCGTTATCATCTGCATTTATGAAGTAAACATTTTCGGCGTCAACATCACCAGCTTTGATTGAATCAATCAGCATTTTTAAAATAATCAAGGTTTTCCCCGTATTAGGGGCGGCATAAAATACCGTCATCTGACCAGTAATAGCCAAATCTTTAAGTATGTAAGTATCTGATTTCATTTTTTCCGCCATCGCTTCAGACTGACCATTTAAGGCAAAGTCATCAAAGCTCATTGAAAATGGTTTACTGCCTTTCCCGCTTTCATTGGCTTTAGGTCTTATCGGCTGACTAATAACCTTCAAGCGTTCAGCTTTTGAAATATCAGCACAGTCCGTACCCATTAGGCCACCTCCTGTATTGCTGGTGGCATTATGTATGCGCCATTAACCGCTAAGGCTGCCCTGATAGCTTCACGCTCGCCCGTTCTGCTCTCGTCATTATCGGCAATAATCACAATGTCAGTTTTTGGCCTACTTTTCCGCACAGCTAACGCAACATTAATCAAATTACCTGCACTGAAGGCACACAATACCAACGCACTGGGTACGCACTCCGCCACCGCTGCACAAGTGGCAAAACCTTCACCTATGTATATCTGATTACTGTCTTTACCTGATAACGGATAAAAGCCGCCTTTTAGCTTTGTACCCCACAAAATGTGCTTATCTCCGCGAGGCTTTATAAACTGCAAACCCGATAACTTAGGGTTAAATATTGGCACTACCAGCGAGCCAATATCCATCCTGTGATCACCATATAAGTGAAGCGTGTTCGCTAACTCAAACGTATTAAATGGCTGCACCTGTTTTGCCTGTAGATAACTATTGCTGGCAAGGGCAGGCTTACAGGTTTTAAGTGTACTAAGCGCCCTTGTAGCGGCTTTGGCTTGTTTAGCGGCAAGTTTTAGCGCCTCTTGCACCTTTGCTTGTTCAGCCTTTCGTTTACTGCTCTCAAGGGCTGCGCTATCGACTTTATGACCAATGGATAAACCCACATAAGGCTCGACCATTAAAGCCGCTTCTCGTGCGTTTACGCTATGCACTTTAGCTACCAGCGATAAGCCATCACCACTTCCACAGCCTCGGCAAACATAAGTCCCGCGACCTTCTAAATCATCAAAGGTGAAACGGTCATGGCCGCCACAATTGGGGCATGGTTGCGCTTTGTTATAGTGAATATCACCGCATAAGCTATTGAGTATGCCAAGCCAATTACCATTAGCGAGCGAGGTGACATTGCGAATTAAATTATCCTTCATATTTTGCCCCCTCCCTTAATTGGTAGTGATAATTGCATAGGTCTTCAATGGCATACTTGATTGCCTGAGTTAAGTTAACAATTTTAAAGCCTTCTAAAATTGCTATTTCTCGGATTTGGTAGTTAAGCCTTTCACCTTTGTAAGGCTGACCTTCATAAAGCATTACTAAGGTATGGCGGTCGAGGTAGAACTGCGCGCCCTTTGCACTGAGCAAGGTTTTAATATTCTCAACTGTGGCTGTTGGTCGCTGCTTAGGTTGCTTAAAAGTTAGATAAGTCATATCACCCTCCAACTTTTGCTTTGAATTGCAGACATGCTATGCTTCGCCTGATAGCTTTTTAATCGGGCTTTCAACCAAGCCGCTAAAGTCCTGCAAGACTTGTAGCGGCATTTTTTTTCCTTATTCATGGTTGGGTGCCTCCAAGCTTGAAAGCCAGCCATTGTATTGCTCGACCGTCCAACCTACTGCGACACCTCCTTTCATCAACGGTCTCGGAAAGGTTTTCTCCTTAGCCCACCAACGCCAAATAGAGCGCCTATCGCGGCCTGTAAGTACTTCCATTTCTTTATAAGTGATAAGAGGTTGTAGCTGATTTGTTTGTGTCATAATAAAGCCCCTAATGTAATAACAAGTCTTAATTGAACTTGTTGATGAACAGATTAGAGCACTGTTTCATCGATAACAGGGGGCTATGATTTTTTAACTCTGACTATTTTTACCGAAGTATTGCGAAACCTTATTACAGTATGACGGCCAAGAAAATTCCTCACTTCTACCTAAATAGCAAAACACTATAACCCCCTCCTTACCTTCCTCAAAATTTGTCACAATGCCTTTCGCTTGAAGCCTCTCTGCAAGGCTACGAGGTTTTGAACTAGCTGATTTTAAAAAATTCAATGTAGCCTTATCATCTTTAAGCGAATCCAAGGCTGATGTCATGACAGATCCCCTTTTTGAAGTTTCTCCGCCTTTTTGAGCTTTAGAGATAAGCTTACCAACTATTTTTATTTCACGTAGTTCAAAATCCAGTAACCTGCCTAAAGGAGCACACAACTTAGCAATCACCTGATGTTGAATCGCTTCCAATTCAACAAGATCTGCACCATTGTTTAGTTCTGCATTAATTTTGTTTTCAAACTCACAAATACAAGCTGCAATCCAAACGGGAAACCAATCAATAGGCTCTTTAATGTCACCAGTCCGTGTAAATAACGCACAGTAAACTTCATAATCTTTAGGCTCTATTAAGTAACTCAAACTAGATTGAACGTTTGGAAATAATTTATGCCCAGCTTTTTGCGCCTCATTTAAGTTTAGTGGATAGGGTTCAATCTTCTTTTTTAGGTTTCGCCCTTCTCTGTTTTGTTGCAATACAGCAATCAATTCAGGAAAATCCCAAAATAATTGGCAAACCCGTTCAATTTCTTCCCAAACAACTTTTAAGCATGAGTCTTCAACATTTAATAACAAAAAGCCATGTGCGCTCAGTGTTGCTTTATTCAACATGGTCATAAGAGCAGCATGTTTATCACTCGTTTGACCTATTTTTTGCCATAACCCTTCTTTAAGCTCAGTAAAGCACCCCGAGTCTCTTATCGTAACTTTCATATTTCCTCCTTGTGCATTAGCCAGCTATTCCAATTGAAATTACATTATCTTGCTCAACCTCATTTAACTTTGCTTCCCATGCTTCAAGGGCTATGCGCTTTTCGGGCAAATAACTGTAACGGTCATAATGCTTGCTAGATACGTCATTAAGGGCATGGTTTTGTAACCTGTCTCTAATGTCCTTAGAAATGCCTAATGCCCCCATAAGCGTTTTACAGGTGCGCCTAATATCACGAGCAACAAAGTGTTTAGCGTCTGGTCTAGCTTCCCTGTAACGGCAAAGGCTTTGTGATAAGGAATCAAGCCGCATGTGCTGGCTATGGTCGAATTTATGCGGAAAAATAAAGGGGTTTAATGGATCTCTTTCAGCATAAAGCTGCTCAAGGATTGTTATTGCAGACTCAACCAAAGGTAACAGGTGTGCACGTTTGTTTTTTGAAACATCAGCAATAATTTCAAGGGTCGCTTCATTCCAGTTAATTGCATCCCATCGGCTAGCGGCTAACTCGTAGGGACGCTGCCCACCAGTATAAAAACAAAGCTGTATTAACTTTGCCACATGAAAACCCATCCTAAAGCCTTCGCGGGTTTCAAGCACTGCCAATAACTCTCGCGTTTCATCAAAGGTAAGATAATTTTCACCAACGCTTTCGGCGGCCGTCTGCTTTGGTATTGCGAGTACAGGATTAAAACCAATGCCAAATAACACATCGCAGCCCATTTTGGCTGGATCATTATCATGCTTAAGACCATAGTTAAAAGCGGCACTAAGGTATGAGCGAATACGGTTGCTTTGAACTGCTGCCCCTCTGCGAATGATCCGCCCTAGAATCAACTTAATGTCATCTACGCTGACGTCCTTAGCCTTAGTTTCAGGCTTTACTATTGGGTAAACTTCCGTTTCAAGCGCATGTAACACGGCTTTGAAGGTTCGTTTGCCGTCAACCTTCATTTGCTGGGTATAACCTTCAAATAGTTGGCCTAGGCTACCTTTCTTTGCTTCGACTTGCTGAGCGGCCTTTTCTTTTGCTTGCTCCTTTTCAATTTCAATTTTTGGATCAAGCCCCTGCTTTAACATCCCCGCTAGCGGCTGAGAAACTTCTCGCGCTTGTGCAAGCGTCATTGAGGGGTAACGGCCCAATTGAACATATTGCCGCTTACTGTCAATTTGATATTTGAACGAAAAGACTTTGGCACCTGAAGGGTAAACAGCAATGACTAAACGACCAGCGCCACGCTCGCGGGATGAGTCGATTAGTTCATACTTATTGCCTTTGGGTTTTGCTCCTTTGACTTCGCGTTCCGTGAGGGCTTTTGTTGTCATGGCATGGCCTTGAGTTAAAGCATTGCCATAGTCTAGTGTTACAGTTGCTGTAACGGGTGACGTAGTGGCAAGACTGAGTGAGATATAACAGAACAATACAAGACCACCAGCAACATAGTAAAGCATTAATCTTACTAAGTTTTATGTCTCATTAGATTATTTTATTGTCTCATTGAATCTTGCCATTTTTATGACTCATAATCGTTAGGTCCACGGTTCAAGTCCGTGAGGGGCCACCACCCAATTCAACAAAAAAGCCCATTGATTCAATGGGCTTTTTTGTATCTAATGTCCCGTCCTGAAATACGTTGACATAAAGAGGACTTCTTTATGACAACATCAATTAACTCAAGCCGTAAGCGCACACAACGAGATTACACCTTAGCCTTTAAATTAGGCGTTGTAGAGCGTGTTGAAAAAGGCGAAATGACGTACAAACAAGCCCAAGGCCGTTTTGGTATTCAAGGCCGTTCAACCGTACTCGTTTGGCTTCGAAAACATGGTAGACTCGATTGGTCGAAACCTTTTCAGCATCCCCTTATGCCTAAGTCAAAAGAAACCCCTGCCGAAACGATCAAGCGCCTTGAACGTGAGTTAGCAGAAGAGAAACTGCGCAACCAAATCCTCAATGGCATGGTTGATATCATGGACAATGAATATGGAGCTGGCCTCAAAAAAAAGTACTTATCCGGTACGTCTGGCAAGCAAAAGGCAACGGAGAAATAAACCTCGCAGCCGCATGTCGTGCTGCGGGTATGTCGAGGCAAGGTATTTATCAGGCAGTTGCTCGAATGGAACGTCGTAGAGCTGAGCTATCGGTCATCAAAGACTGGGTCCAGTACTGGCGTAAATATATGCCAAGGTTAGGGGCCCGTAAGCTCTACTCGTTGATAAAATCCAAGCTGGTTGAACACGATATTAAACTCGGGCGAGATGGGTTCTTTACCTATTTGAGAAGTGAAGGTTTGCTGGTTAAACCGAAGAAAAGCTACACAAAAACCACGTTCAGCAAACACTGGATGAAGAAGCATTCTAATCTGCTGAAAGAGGAAGGACTACATGATGCAGGGCATGTACTGGTCAGCGATATCACCTATCTTGAGTCAGACCAAGGTGTGCACTACCTGTCACTGGTCACCGATGCGAGTTCTCGTAAGATAGTCGGTCATCACGTGAGTAAAGACATGAAAGCCGAGAGTGTGGTGAAAGCGTTAAAAATGGCCATAAAAGATAAACGCTATATTGGCAACGCGGTGCATCACTCAGACAGAGGCTTACAATACTGCTCAGCAGTTTATCAGAATGCGCTTCAGGCGAGCCAAATCCAGCCGTCAATGACGGATGGTTATGATTGCTACCAAAATGCATTAGCAGAAAGAGTGAATGGCATACTGAAGCAGGAGTTTTTACTGCACCGATGTAGGACATTTGCGGAGCTGAAGATACTTGTTAGAGAATCGATAGCAATATACAACGATATGAGACCGCATCTGAGTTTGAATATGGCAACCCCTAATCAGGTGCACAATAGAAAAGGCCAGCTACTGGAGCTGGCCTAAAAACTGTCAACCTATCTTAGGACGGGACATAAGAAAAAATAAACCCTTTGATACGTGTTTAACAATCAACACAGATCAAAGGGCCTATTGCAATTCAATCAAGTCCGATTCAAACACTTAGGTTTTTAACTTACCTAATTGCTGATGTTGTTGTTTCACCAGCTCGGCGAGAACGACGCTGCTTTGCTGTGCTTCGCCCGCAAGCCTTGCGAGTTCTGATGCCGAATCGGAAATGCCAGTAATATTTCGATTAACCTCTTCAGTAACGGCGCTTTGCTCCTCTGCCGCGGCGGCAATATGGGTCACTTGGGCCGAGATCTCTTCTATCTGACTGACCATAGAATTAAGGGATGTGAGTGCTTGTTCGGTTTGCGAAACCGCCATTTGCGCGCGTTCGGCCCCTTTATCAATAATCCCAGAAGCACTGTGTACCTCTTTTTGCAACGCATCAATCAATACGCTGATATCATCGGTTGAGCTTTGGGTTTTAGAGGCCAGCGCCCTCACCTCGTCAGCGACAACCGCAAAACCTCGGCCTTGCTCCCCAGCTCTCGCTGCCTCAATCGCTGCGTTTAAGGCCAGCAAGTTAGTTTGCGCAGCAATGGAGCTAATCACCTCAAGGATACGACTGATATTTGTGCTGCTTTCGGCCACCTTACTGACGGCAACTTTTGCCTGCATCGATTCTTGCGACATAGTTGCCACAAAATCCATCGCCTTGGTTAGGCTTTCTTCACTGTGGCGAATATTCCGAGACATGGCCTCTGTCTCTGAGGCCGTTTGTTCCGAGGCTTTAGCCACTTCGAGAGCCGTTGCGCTCATTTGATTGACGGCTGTGACCACACTTTCAATTTCGCCATACTGCCGATGTACACTGTCACGGGTTAGCTGGGCAATTTTTGCCGAGGATTGGCTTTCCTCTTGAGCACGACCAGCTAAGGTTTTTAACTCAGCAATTAAATTCTTTAGCTTATAGATGAAGGAATTGAATCCTTTACCAAGGGCAATCAATTCCGCATGGGCATCCACTTCTATGGATTGAGTGAGATCGCCTTCTGCACTGGCTAAATGTTCAACACGACCTTGGATCATCTTAAGTGGAGAAATGATACTGCGGATAACGAGACTAATAGTCACCACGGCAAGCACAGACACCACTAAACCCACAATCAATAATAGACTGCCTAACGATGCGGCCATTTCATCCATTTCATTATTGAGTGCGATCGAACTTTTATAGGCCTGCACCTTAGGGACTTGGATAGCTAATGACCACTCGGCATTGGCCAAGGGAATTTTAATCGGATAAGCGACGATAATTTCATCGTCATTCATCATGTACTTACCATTCTTGTGTAACGAGATGATTTGCGAAGCCAATTGAGGGGCCACTGACTCGGATAAGGGCCGAGCTTTTTTGCTGTAATGGCTTGCCGCAACCACTAGACCTCGGGTACTTAAGAGGGTCACTTTGGCTTGGCCGTCGTAGAGACTCTTTGATAGTGTATCAATCAAGGTCTGAAATACTGGCAGATTAACATCCACCCCAACCACCCCAATAAATTGTTTATGCTTAAGCACAGGCACAGTTAAGGACGTCATTAGTGCGGTATTGCCCGGGGTAATTTCGTATAAATAAGGTTCCATCAAACAGGGTTTGAGGGTCTCTTTACCACACAAATACCATTCGGCATCCCGGATCCCAAACTCATTCAAACTGGTGAGGTATTTTTCAGCTGAATCATCAACTTGCTGATGTTCAACCGTGCCGTCATCATTGCGGGTGTAATAAATCTCTAGGGCTCCCGACGAGGCCACACTATGGCTCGCCTGGACATTTAGAAACTCGCTATCTAGGCCATCGTAGCCATTAGCGTCAAACTGGGAATACATAGAAGAGATTTGGGCATTCTTCTTAAGCACTGCTGCCACGGCAAGCTCTAAACGATCACGCTTTAAGGGCAATTCTTCTGCGGTACTTTCAAGCATGCCCGCGAAAGAAAAGGGGATCCGGTAAGCCTCATTAATAAATCCGGCGACCATTTCACCATACTCACCGGCGCGAGCTTCGAGCTTATCGCGGGTTTCATTTTGTAAGCTATTTTGGACTTGTTCGGATAACTGAGCGTTTTGAGCCGATAGCGTCCACCAGAGGCTGATGGATAAAATGGCGACTATCGATAGGAACAAGGCGGAAGTGATCCACAACAACTTAGTACTAATGGATAAATGCTTCATCGAGTCAACTCCAAAGAGAACGAAAATAGCGTAATTATTTTGATCTAATTCATTTTTTATTTTAACTAACCGATCTTAAAAGTAGCACTCAGCGTAGGGATTACCAGTACTAAAGATAAAGAATTGTTGGATAAAAGTAAAACTTTAGCATGATGAATTATTTGGGAATTCGAGAGCTTGAGTCGTCTTTTACAGCACATCAATTCGGTTTATTGCCAAACATTCTATTTATGTTGTGATCGCGCATTCAATTAACAAATGTGGCAAAAAATGCCTCATCAACCCGTTAAGGATTAATTTTAGCTTAAACAGGCTAAATTCATTTGTAACAAACTCTATTCTGCTACTGAGGAGCATTGGTTTGTGCTGATTATCGCCTTATACTCTTGCCCTTAAACACAAAACTACAATAATGGAAGCAAGCTTTATGACTCTTGGTACCACTCAGGTAAGCAAGACACATTCATTTATGACTGTGTCCCTTATCGAATTATGGGAACGCTTTGGTTATTACGGCATGCAGGCGCTGATTGTGTACTTTATGGTGCAGCGCCTTGGCTTTGATGACTCTCGTGCAAACTTAGTCTGGAGTGCCTGTGCGGCGCTTATTTATGTATCTCCGGCAATTGGTGGCTGGGTGGGGGATAAAATCCTCGGCACTAAACGCACTATGTTGCTCGGCGCGGGGATTTTGTCAGTGGGTTATGCACTGATGACAGTGCCCACTGAAAACACTTGGTTTATGTTTTCAGCCCTCGGCGTGATTGTGGTCGGTAACGGTTTATTTAAACCCAATGCGGGCAACTTAGTCCGTAAGATCTACGAAGGCGACGATTCAAAAATCGACAGTGCGTTTACTATCTATTATATGGCGGTCAACGTAGGTTCAACCTTCTCCATGTTACTCACGCCATGGATTAAAGATTATGTTAATGCCCAGTATGGTAATGAATACGGCTGGCATGCTGCTTTTGCCGTGTGCTGTGTGGGCTTATTGGTCGGTTTAGGTAACTATGCCTTAATGCGTAAGAGTCTGACCCATTACGGCTCCGAGCCTGATACGCGTCCCGTCAATAAGAAAAGCCTCGCCATAGTGCTAGCACTTTCTGCGCTATCTGTCGTTGCTTCGGCGATTATCCTCGAGTATGAAGACGTTGCCCGGGTATTCGTTTATGCGGCTGGTATCGCCGTATTAGGTATTTTCTTCCATTTGATCCGCACCAGCGAAACCAGTGAACGTGCCGGCTTAATTGCCGCACTGATCCTGACGGTGCAAACGGTCTTTTTCTTTATTTTCTATCAGCAAATGTCCACCTCGCTTGCACTCTTTGCACTGCGTAACGTGGATTGGGATTTCCAAGTATTTGGCACCCATTTATGGACTTGGTCACCGGCACAATTCCAAGCGCTTAACCCACTATGGATCATGGTGTTAAGTCCAGTGCTGGCATGGAGCTATTCATGGGCAGGACGCAATAATAAAGACTTCTCGATTGCCGCTAAATTTGCCTTAGGTTTTGCGGTTGTGGCTATCGGCTTCTTTATCTATGGCTTTGCAGGCAATTTTGCCGTCAATGGTAAAACCTCCTCTTGGATCATGATCTGGGGATATGCCTCTTACTCCCTAGGCGAACTGTTAGTGAGCGGATTAGGCCTTGCAATGATCGCTCGTTACGTGCCAGCGCGCATGGGCGGCTTTATGATGGGCGCCTATTTCGTCGCCTCGGGGATTTCCCAGTACCTTGGTGGCGTTGTCGCTAACTTCGCCAGTGTGCCACAGGATTTGGTCGACCCACTGCAAACCTTGCCTGTGTATACCAGCCTGTTCAATAAGCTAGGTATCGCCGCCGTTGTTTGTACCTTTATAGCCTTAGCCGTATTGCCGCTAATGCGTCGCCTAACAGACAGCCACCATTCACATAATGCGATGAATGATGACAGTGCTGCGGCATCACTGCGCGATGTAAAAGCCGAGCAGTAATGCTTAACTGGCAATCGCCAATGTTCTTTACATAACATCAACTGCCGATAGCCCTGCTATCGGCAGTTTTTTATCACCTCATTCAACATCGTTTATACCCTTGTATTGCTACTCATAACCAAATGAGCTTTAGCAAAAGTCATACAATCCCGCTGTGACTGGCTTAGCGCTGAGTTGCTGAGAATAAGAACTTCAGTTCCACATTATCAACCCTCACACGCGGATGACTTTAGCCCTTCAATTTGTTACAAAGCGAATACACACTCAGTTTAATGACTTAGCTCAATACGCCTAACACAGTTAGCGCCACTTGTTGTCGCTAGCAAAAACGGCAGTCACTTGGAGACACTATGTCACAACCGACATCAATATTGGCCGATATTCCCTTCTCGCTATTGGAACTCGCGCCCATGCGCCAAGGCTCAAGCGTAGGCGAAACGCTGCAAAACAGTTTGCAGTATGCCAAGGAAGCCGACAGACTCGGCTTTAATCGTTTTTGGTTTGCCGAACACCACAATATGCCCGGCATCGCCAGCGCGGCAACCTCGGTATTAATTGGCTATATTGCTGGCAATACGCAGCGTATTCGCGTCGGTGCGGGTGGCATTATGCTGCCAAACCATGCACCGTTAGTGGTCGCCGAACAGTTCGGTACCCTTGAAAGCCTATATCCTGGTCGAATCGATTTAGGACTAGGGCGTGCGCCCGGCAGCGATCAAATTACCAGCAGAGCACTGAACCGTGACAGTAGCCGCGCCGAACAATTCCCTGAAGAAGTCAGTGAATTACAAACCTTACTCGGCCCTTACAATGGTCGCCATGCGGTGCGAGCGATTCCCGGAGAAGGCACTAATGTACCGATTTGGTTATTAGGCTCGAGTCTCTTTAGCGCGCAGTTAGCGGCGCAGCGCGGTTTGCCCTATGTGTTTGCGGGCCACTTTGCCCCACGTTTTCTCTACGATGCGATTGAAATCTATCGCCGCGACTTTAAACCTTCTAAAGTGCTGGATAAACCCTATGTGATGCTCGGTTTGCCGCTCGTCGCCGCCGACACTGATGAAGAGGCGCAATTTCTGGGCACGACCTCGAAACAGCGCGTGCTGGCACTTATCCGTGGGCACGAGTTATGGCTAAAACCACCGGTTGACACTATGAATGGCTTATGGAGTGCGCAGGAAGAAACCTATGTCGATAACTTCTTAGGTTTATCTGTTATTGGCGGCCCAGCGACGATTAAGCATCGTTTGGAAATGATCGTCAAAGAACTCGGCGTGGATGAGTTTATCTTCACCAATGACTTATACGATCTTGATCAACGCAAGAAGGCATTGCAGATCCTAATGGAGATTAAACAGTAGCGATTCAGTAAACTGACTCGTTCTAAAAGTCATTGGCAGTAAAAACGACTTCCATAAAAAATCCCGCCGCAGCGGGATTTTTATTATGTAAAACTGTCATCTAAAACAGCTTTATCAAAGCAATATTAGCTTTTCAGAACGGCATCGAAGCTGGCTTTGAGGATACCAAGGCCTGCATCGATTTGTGCATCAGGCGCGGTTAATGGCACCAAAATACGCAGCACATTACCGTAAGTGCCGCAGGATAATAAAATCAATCCACGGTCACGGGCATTAGCCAACACTTGGGCACAATAGTGCGGTGCAGGTTTACCCTCTTCCATCAGTTCGATGGCTATCATCGCGCCTAAACCACGCACATCGGCGATTTGTGGATGTTCAATCTGCATCATATTCAGTGCTGACTTAATACGCTCGCCTATGGCATTGGCCCTGTCTAACAGCTTTTCTTCTTCAAACACTTCGATGACAGCAAGCGCTGCGGCGCAGGCTAACGGACTGCCACCATAGGTACCGCCAAGACCACCAGGGCCAATTGCATCCATCACCTCAGCGCGGCCGGTAATACCTGAGAGTGGGAAACCACCCGCAATAGATTTGGCAAAGGTTGTGATATCTGCAGCCACGCCCATTTGTTCCATAGCGAAGAAAGTGCCAGTACGGCCTGCGCCCGTTTGCACTTCATCGGCGATAAGCATTATGCCTTCACGGTCGCACAGTGCGCGCAGCCGCTGCATAAAGGCGGGTGATGCGGCGTAAAAACCGCCCTCGCCCTGCACTGGCTCTAAAATAATGGCGGCGATATCACTTGGCTCGGCATCATTTTTAAAGATACGTTCAATCGAGGCCATAGCATCGTCATCGGACACGCCGTGCAGCTCGCAGGGGAACTCGGCGCGGAACACATTCGCCGACATCAGCCCCATACCTTTACTGTAAGGCGCGACTTTTCCGGTCAGTGCCAAGGCCGCCATAGTGCGACCATGGTAGCCCGAGGTAAAGGCAATCACGCCTGCACGCTTGGTATAGGCACGCGCCACTTTAACTGCGTTTTCAACCGCTTCTGAGCCACTGGTAAATAATGCCGTCTTCTTGGCAAAATTCCCTGGCACCAATTGATTGAGCTTTTCACACACTTGGATATAGCTCTCGTAACCGAGCACCATAAAACAAGTGTGGGAGAAATTATCCAGCTGAGCCGCAACCGCCGCCTTCACTTTAGGGTGAAGATGGCCGGTATTAAGCACGGCAATGCCGCCCGCAAAGTCAATAAACTCGCGACCTTCAACATCCCACACAGTCGCATTTTCGGCGCGCGCGGTAAAAATAGGGTGAATTTGCCCGACACCACCCGCAACTGCGGCTTGGCGACGTGCCATCAATGAATCATTGGTTGTTGTCATTTAGTGTTCCTCACACGCCAAATCGGACCGTATTAAACGGACATGCAGATGTACTTCATTTCTAAATATTCTTCGATGCCGAACTTAGAACCTTCGCGCCCAAGCCCTGAAGATTTCATCCCGCCAAAGGGCGCCACTTCCGTCGAAATCAAGCCAGTGTTGACCCCCACCATGCCGTATTCCAAGGCTTCGGCGACTTTCCACACCAGTGAAATATCGCGGCCATAGAAATAAGCAGCGAGGCCAAATTCAGTATCGTTAGCCTGTTTAATCACATCGTCGACATCGCTGAATTTAAATAGCGGCGCCAGTGGACCAAAGGTCTCTTCACGGGCAACACGCATGCTTTTATCGACATTAGTGAGTACGGTTGGTTCGAAGAAATTACCGCCAAGGTCGTGAACTTTGCCGCCTGCGATCACAGAGGCGCCTTTGGCAATGGCATCGATAAGATGACTTTGTACTTTCTCGACCGCGGCGGCATTGATCAGCGGCCCCGTAGTCACGCCTTCCTTGATACCCTCTCCGACTTTGAGCTTGCCCACCGCAGCGCTAAGTTTTAAGGCGAACTCGTCGTATACCCCATCTTGCACATAAATGCGGTTAGCGCAGACGCAGGTTTGGCCGGCATTACGGTACTTAGCGATCATGGCGCCTTCGACAGCGGCATCGATATTGGCATCGTTAAATACGATAAATGGCGCGTTACCGCCTAATTCTAAAGATAATTTTTTAAGTGTTGGCGCGCATTGCTCCATCAACTTAATGCCAACATTGGTTGAGCCAGTGAACGACAGCTTACGCACTATCGGATTGCTGCACATTTCATTACCAATCGCGACGGCATCGCCTGTGACCACACTGAACACCCCTGCCGGAATGCCCGCACGCTCGGCAAGCTCAGCCAAGGCTAATGCGGTAAACGGCGTTTGCGGCGCAGGTTTAACGACCATAGTACAACCCGCGGCGAGAGCCGGAGCAGCTTTGCGAGTGATCATAGCCGCGGGGAAATTCCACGGCGTAATCGCCGCCGTCACACCAACGGGCTGCTTAATTACCATCAAGCGTTTATCCCCTTGATGCCCGGGAATGGTATCGCCATAGATACGCTTCGCTTCTTCGGCAAACCACTCGATAAAGGACGCCGCATAGGTCACTTCGCCCTTGGCTTCCGCCAGCGGTTTGCCCTGTTCTGTGGTCATCAATAACGCGAGGTCATCACTGTTTTCATTCAGTAATTCAAACCAGCGTCTTAATTTAGCGCCGCGCTCTTTGGCGGTCAGTGCTCGCCATGCAGGCAGCGCCGCTTCCGCCGCCTTAATCGCAGCTTGGGTTTCGACTTGCCCCATTACAGGGACGCTTGCAATCACAGCGCCCGTGGCAGGATTGGCGATGGCCACAGTCTCTTTAGACTCGGCATCACACCACTGGCCGTTGATATAACATTGTTGACGCAACAAACTCGGATCTTTTAGCAACACAAGGACGTCCTCGCATTAGTGAGGCAATCGCTTGCCTCGAATAAAAATAAATGAAACAGACTAGATACCTAGCTTGTCTCTTAAGGTGTAATACCAAGCCCCGATAGCACTAAAAGGGACGCGAAGTGCGTGGCCACCGGGGAATGGATAATGTGGCAATGCGGCAAAGGCATCGAAGCGCGTGGCTTGGCCATTGAGCATTTCGGCCAGTAACTTGCCCGCCAGATGGGTATAAGTGACACCGTGGCCACTGCAACCCTGTGAATAATAGATATTTTTACCGATACGGCCGACCTGTGGTAGGCGCGATAACGTCAGGAGGAAGTTACCCGTCCAGGCATAATCAATCTTCACATCTTTTAATTGCGGGAAGGTTTTGAGCATGTTCGGAATAATGATGGATTTAATGTCCGCCGGATCGCGGGCGCCATACACTACGCCGCCGCCGTAAATCATCCGCTTATCGCCAGACAGGCGGAAATAATCGAGCAGATAGTTACAGTCTTCAACGCAGTAATCCTGTGGTAATAAACTCGCCGCCAGATCGGCACTCAAGGGCTCAGTAGTAATCACTTGGGTGCCGCAGGGCATAGATTTTGCCTGCAGCTCTGGCATTAACTTACCTAAATAGGCGTTACCCGCCACGACCACAAACTTGGCTTTGACGCTGCCCTGAGCCGTATGCACCACAGGGCTATCGCCTTCATCGACACGCAGCACCGCTGAGTCTTCAAAAATCTTACCGCCGAGGGATTCCACCGCGCGCGCTTCGCCTAGGGCTAAGTTAAGCGGATGAATATGGCCGCCGCTTTTATCGAGCAGACCACCGACATAACGCTCAGTATTTACCACACCGCGAATACCTTTGGCATCGAGGAGTTCGAGCTGATTAACATGGCCGTGGCTTTCCCACAGTTGCTTTTGATGGCGTAGATGACCCATTTGCTTTTCGTTCATCGCCGCAAACACACCGCCATCTTTGAGGTCGCATTGAATATTGTACTTAGCGATGCGATCGCGAATAATTTGCCCGCCCTCAAAGGCCATTTTGCCAAAGAGCTTACCTTGTTCTTTGCCGACGGTTTTTTCAATGGTATCAATATCTCGGCTATAACTGTTGACGATTTGCCCACCGTTACGGCCCGAGGCGCCCCAGCCAATACGTGCGGCCTCAAGCACAACAACACTCATGCCTGATTCTAATAAGTGCAGCGCAGCAGAAAGGCCGGTATAACCCGCGCCAATCACACAAACGTCGGCTTCAATCGATTCCTGTAGGCGCGGACGTTCAACTTTATCGTTAGCCGATGCGGCGTAATATGATCCAGTGTGGGGTATGGCAGACATGATGTTCCCTTGAATTCTTTTGTTCATTATTTTAAACAGCCATCACATCCTACACCTTCAAAAATCGAATGACTAGCCACAAAAGCATAATATTTTACGTTTTGTTTGATATTTCAAACAGGCAAATACCTTAAGCTTTGTATGACTAAAGTGTGAAAACGGCTTAACGAAAATGGCTGGAGAGGATCTGACTAAAAATAAGCAGCATAGCCCTTAGGGCCATGCTGCTTTTCTCAGCTGCTTTTCTCAGCTGCTTTTCTCAGCTGCTTTTCTCAGCTGCTTTTCTCATTAGTTAAGTGGCATGCGCTCACGCTGTTCGGCTCGTCTTGCCATATACCAAGAGAGGAAGGCAATTAAAGACACACACAGAATGATCAGCGTCGCTAGGGCGTTAATCTTAGGTGATACGCCTAAACGCACCGAAGAAAACACCACCATAGGCAGCGTCGTCGCACCTGGGCCAGAGGCAAAGCTTGCGATCACTAAGTCGTCTAGGGATAAGCTGAAAGACAATAGCCAACCCGCCACCAGCGCTGGGGAAATCATAGGCACAGTGATCAGAAAGAAGGTCTTCAAAGGTGTGGCCCCTAAGTCCATTGCCGCCTCTTCGATTGACATATCCAGCTCACGTAATCTTGAGGACACGACCACGGCCACATAGGCGGCGCAGAAGGTTGAGTGGGCAATCCACACTGTCACCATGCCGCGCTCCTTTGGCCAACCTAAAAGATCCGCCATATGCACAAACAACAATAGCAATGACAGACCCGTGATCACCTCTGGCATCACCAGTGGTGCTGTGATCATATTTGATAGGGTCAACTTTGCCCATGAGCGCTTAAAACGCGTCATCACAAATGCTGCCATAGTGCCAATGATCACCGCCATGGTAGAACTGTAAAATGCAATCCGCAAACTGGTCCAAACCGCATCCAAAATTTGCTGATCCTCAAATAATTCCCCGTACCATTTAGGGGAAAATCCCCCCCATACGGTCACGAGCTTTGATTCATTGAATGAATAAATAACAAGGATCAGCATAGGTGCGTACAGAAAAAACAGTCCGAACCACAACATCACAGAAGAAAAACTCAGCTTTTTCATAGGTCTTTCTCCAAACTACGCGCCTGATAGCGATGGAATAAGGTAATAGGAATAATCAAGAGTGCCAACATCACAATCGCCAATGAGGAGGCCACAGGCCAGTCACGGTTATTGAAGAATTCTTGCCACAGCACTTTACCTATCATGAGGGAATCTGGACCGCCGAGGAGTTCTGGGATCACAAACTCACCCACCGCAGGAATAAACACCAACATAGAACCCGCAATCACACCACTCTTAGAGAGTGGGAAGGTAATTTTCCAGAAGGTATTTAATCGGCTAGAACCTAAATCCGATGCCGCTTCGATAAGGCTCATATCCATCTTCACTAAGGTGGCGTAAAGCGGAAGGATCATAAAGGGCAGATAGGCATAGATGATGCCGATATATACGGCAATATTAGTATTTAAGATTTGGATTGGTTCAGAAATAACACCTAACCAGAGCAAGGTATTGTTAATAATGCCAGTGTTACTCAAGAGCCCCATCCAAGCGTAAACTCGAATAAGGAACGACGTCCATGAAGGCAGCATGACTAATAATAACAACACGGTTTGCAAACGTGCTGGCGCCCGCGCTATGGCATAGGCCATAGGGTAGCCAATCATCAAGCAGCCCAAGGTCGAAATTAACGCCATTTTTAATGAGCTGAGATAAGCCGTGTAATACAGCGAATCATCAAGCAACATCAAATAGTTACCTAGATGCAAAAAAATATTTAGCACATCGTCGCTATATTGAAACGTGGCTTCATAGGGCGGAATAGCAATCGCAGCCGTCGAGAAGCTGATCTTGAGCACTATCGCAAAGGGTAAGGCAAAAAACAGCAATAACCAGGCATAGGGAAACCCTATGGTCCAGAAGCGCCCCTTCAGCCATTTTAATTTTGACGGTATCTTCATGATCTCAACACCACGCCACTGGTGTCCTCCCAACTGATGAACACTTCGTCATCCCAAGTCGCATGATCGGCGCGGCGCTCACGGTTAGTCATACTGCACTGGACAATTTGACCATTCGCCAAACGAATGTAATACACTGAAATCCCTCCTAAATAGGCGATATCATGCACAACACCCTTTGCCCAGTTATACTCACCCTCTGGCTGCTCGCGGCTAATAATGGTCTTTTCAGGACGCACGGCTAACCACACATGCTTATCTTCGACGTTGGTCGTTACACCGTAACCCACATAAAAGGATTGTGCTAACTCGTTGGGTTTGATGATCAGATGGTCGACTTCATCGACCTCAATGTCGCCACTAAAGAGGTTCACCGAACCGATAAATTCGGCGATCATACGGCTATTCGGACTCTCGTAAATGTCCATTGGCGAGCCCGTCTGTGCAATCCAGCCATCACTCATAATCGAGATCCGCCCCGCCATGGTCATGGCTTCTTCCTGATCGTGGGTCACCATCACACAGGTCACGCCGACGCGTTCAAGAATTTCAACCACTTCTAACTGCATTTGAGTACGCAGTTTTTTGTCCAATGCCCCCATAGGTTCATCGAGTAGCAATAATTTTGGCCGTTTCGCCAGTGAACGGGCCAATGCAACACGTTGACGCTGACCACCGGATAATTGGTGCGGTTTACGCTTACCATATTGCTCCATATGCACCAGCTTGAGCATATCCTGCACACGCTGTTCAATTTCAGCCTTAGGCAGTTTGTCTTGTTTCAAACCGAAGGCAATATTTTCCGCAACAGTCATATGGGGAAACAGGGCATAGGACTGGAACATCATATTAATGGGGCGCTCGTAGGGCGGTAAATCGGTGATGTCTTCGCCATCGAGGAAAATACGGCCAGAGGTGGGTTTCTCAAAGCCGGCTAACATACGCAATAGGGTTGACTTACCTGAACCGGAGCCACCGAGTAAGGCAAAAATTTCGCCTTTATTGATAGTTAATGACACATCGTCGACAGCCCGCACGTCATCGAAGAGTTTGCTTACCCGCTCAATCTTGAGCAGTACTTTTTCTTGCGTCTTTGTTGTCGGTTTATTGGTGACGCCCGAGGTGCTTGCCATAGTACTTCTCCACCCAAGCATTGATACGACAGCACGCTCAACACTTGAGATTTACACAATGAATTAATGAAAGAGGTTAATCTGTTAATCCCCTCCAGCTAGGCAGAAGGGATACCTATATTGAGTGACTTGACCAAAGCGGGGGCAAGCAGAGCCTGCCCCGAAGCGATTATTGGCCAGACTTCACTTTGGTCCATACGCGGGTGAGTACGCGTTGAACTTTTAGGGGGCGGATTTCACCAATATACAACTTATCTAATACTGCTTTAGGTGGATAAATTGCGGGATCATTGCGGATTGCCTCATCAACCAGAGGCTGAGCAGGATCGTTTGGATTGGCATAGGCCACATAGTTAGAGATAGGGGCAATCACGTCAGGACGTAACAAATAATTGATAAGCTTATGGGCATTCTCAACGTTAGCCGCATCGGCTGGAATGGCTAACATATCGAACCAGAGGTTAGCACCTTCTTTAGGAATGGAATAACCGATCTTATTGCCGTTCCCCGCTTCATCGGCACGGGCCGCAGCTTGGAATACGTCGCCGGAGAAACCAAAGGCCACACAGATATCGCCATTGGCGAGATCGGAGATATAACGCGATGAATGGAAATAAGTCACATAGGGACGGATTTTTTCCAGTAATTCACCCGCTTTTTCATAATCGTCAGGCTTATCACTATTAGGATCTAAGCCTAAGTAAAGCATGGCTTGTGGCACCATATCGTCGGCAGAATCTAACATAGCAAAGCCGCATTTTGAGATCTTTTCAGCATATTTAGGGTTAAAAATCAGCTCCATAGAATCAAATGGCGCATCTTCACCCACGGCGGCTTTCACTTTATCGATATTGTAACCAATACCGTTAGTACCCCATAAATAAGGCACTGAATATTGATTACCCGGATCGGCTTTTTCAAGCTGCTGCATCAGTTCAGCATTAAGGTTTTTAAAGTTGGGAAGTTTAGAGCGATCTAACTGCTTAAAAGCACCGGCTTTGATTTGTTTTGCAAGGAAGTGGTTAGAAGGTACAACGATGTCATAACCACTACGGCCAGACAATAACTTAGCTTCCAGCACTTCGTTACTGTCAAACACATCGTAAACCACCCGAATGCCCGTTTCCTTCTTGAAGTTTTCTAAGGTATCTTCCGCGATATAATCAGACCAGTTATACATGCGCACCACTTCTTCGGCCTGTGCTGCGACGCTAGCGAGTGCACCCGCCGTCACTAAAGCCAGTGTGGTCATCTTATTAAATAGCTTCATGCTTTCTCCTTTCTCGGGTAGCAGAATTGCCTAAATCAATTCTGAAATTGTGTCACCGACCATCAGCTCGGTTATTGTTGTTATTTTCGACCAATGCTACACCTTAAAAACCGCATCGGCAGTCTCTACAGCACCCTAATCATGCCTTCTGATTTAGGTGGCTGCAATTTGTCAGGTATCAGATTTCATGCCAAATTGATCAATTCTCACGATTGCATTAACAATCACAAAAACAGACTAGATATGACACACACCCTACATCTTGCAACATTAAGGCAAATGCCTCAAGTCCCTAAAACAACTGCTGAAACCATCAAAATAATGTATCTTTTTAATTTGACTAACAAACAGTTAGCTAAAATAAATTTTAATCTTATTTGTACATAATACCAATACAGAAAAAAATCTTTCGCTTAGTGCCTAACTGAATGAGTCTACAAATATTTATTTACCCAAACTCAGATAAATAACGACCTTCGAGTAAAAACACCTCCGCACCAAAGTTAGGCAACTAACGCCAAGCAAGAGCACCAAAGTGGTGCAGAGGATGGTTTAACGCGGCTCAAACATTTGCGACAAGTAGCGTCCAGATAAGCAAATGCCGAGCCCCATTTCTATGTTAAAACAAAACGCATTACACACTGAGGAGCAGGAACTCCCGCTCCCACGAACTGACCACACGGCGAAAGTTTTCAAGCTCGGCCTGTTTCACAGCCACAAAACCCGTAGTGAAGGCTTCGCCTAAATATTCCTTACAGGCATCACTCTCTTCCATCGCCGCTAACGCTTCTTCGAGGGTTAAAGGCAAGCAATGTGGGTTATTGCTTCGACTTTCATTTGATTTACCTTGAACGGGCGTTGATGGTTTGAGCTTTTCTACCATGCCGATATAGCCACATAATAAACTCGCTGCAATTGCTAAATAGCAGTTTGCATCGGCGCCAGGAATACGGTTTTCGATACGCCGATTTTGTGGTGACGACTCAGGAATACGTAGACCGCAGGTGCGATTTTCAACGCCCCACTCTAGGTTAACCGGGGCAGATGTTCCGGGGAGGAAACGACGGAACGAGTTAGCATTCGGCGCCATCAGCGGCAATAACTCAGGAATAAATTTCTGCAACCCGGCAATATAGCTCAGAAATAATGCGCTTTGAGTGCCATCCTCATTAGTAAAAACATTCTTACCCGTTTCTTTATTAATCACACTCTGGTGAATATGCATCGCACTGCCCGGCTCATCGGTAACAGGCTTTGCCATAAAGGTGGCGCACACATCGTGCTTAAGTGCCGCTTCACGTAGGGTACGTTTGAAGATAAATACCTGATCGGCAAGAGACAAAGGATTGCCATGGCTGAAGTTGATCTCCATTTGTGCCGGGCCATCCTCATGGATCAAGGTATCGATATCTAACCCCTGAATCTCACACCAGTCATACATATCTTCAAATAGAGGGTCGTATTCGTTAGCCGCATCGATAGAAAATGACTGACGGCCCGCCTCGGGTCTACCCGAACGGCCAATCGGCGGCTTGAGCGGTAAATCATGGTCATCACTACGACGGGTCAAATAGAACTCCATTTCGGGTGCTATAACAGGTTCCCAACCCTGTTCATCATAGAGAGACAAGACTTTTTTCAACACGTTACGAGGGGATAACTCGATAGGATTGCCCATTCTGTCGTAGCAATCGTGGATCACCTGAGCCGTAGCTTCTATGGTCCAAGGCAGCATAAAGACGGCATTTTCATCGGGAACACAGACAAAATCGATATCTGCGTCATCGAGTAAGCGATAATAGATATCATCGCCAACAAAATCACCGGTCACCGTCTGTAACAGCACGCTTTCGGGCAAACGCATGCCTTTTTCATCGACAAACTTATCTACTGGGGCGATTTTACCGCGGGCAATGCCGGTCATATCACTGATAACACATTCGACTTCTGTGATTTTTCGTTCTTTTAAAAAAGCGATTAGCTTATTCATTATTATTTCACTCGAGTTGTAGCCCTACGTCGGCATGCATCACCGAAAGCATTAAAAATAGACAGGTAAAATGGATTTTCATTCACCCTCCATTCCGGATGCCATTGCACACCTAGGGCAAATTCTTTGGTATCTATTACGGAGAAAGCCTCCACTAATCCATCGGGAGCATAAGCTTCTGGCCGCAACCCAACACCCAGACGCGCCACGCCTTGAGTATGAACAGAGTTAACCTCTGCAGAGCTACGGCCCCAGGCCTCGTAAATGACCCCCCCAGGCTCCACAGTGATACTGTGGGATGGCCCATATTGCACCTCTAATGAGGCATTTTTATCTTCTCTGTGTTCAATAAAACCACCCACCTCATGGAGCTTTTGATGCAAACTCCCCCCAAAAGCCACATTCATCTCTTGAAAACCGCGACAAATACCCAGCACTGGCACGCCAGCAGCAATGGCGGCATGGATAAGTGGCAACGTCGTCGCGTCACGCTTGGGATCATGGTGTGTCCCCTCCTCGCTAGGAAGTCCTGCATAATGATGGGGTTCAACATTTGATGGTGAGCCAGTAAACAAAATGCCATCGAGTCGTGCCAAGATGGCTTCAATAGGTTGGTCTGCCCCCAAAGAGGGGATCACTAAGGGCCAACCTTTCGCGCCATTCACTACACCGAGTAGGTATTTTTCACCCACTATATTAAAAGGATGTGATCCTAACTGCTGATTACATGCAATCACGCCAATGAAGGGCAACTCGACAGACATAACTCACCTTAAGAATTTATTTTACTAGCATAACGAACACTTTAACTTCAAACGTTCATTTTTTCACACAGTACACCGAATTTTAACCCTAGGCAAGAGGTTAAACTCTTGTTAAAGATTATTTAACACAGACAAGCTGTTTTTTGATAAATAACATTATGTTAGCTTAAATACATATGGATTGCGTGTGAATAACCCCCCTTAGCTTAAGCTAAAATAGGCAAGTTATGCGAAATCTCGGCTAAAGTTGCCCCTGAGAGTTAGGGCCCAACTTGACCAATATTATTTACACAATGGCAAAATATTTACACGATAGATAGGACGAGCAGAGTATCGCTAGCAGGCCACAACGCCACGAATGGCGTCAGGGAAGCTTCTGTAGATAAAAAGAGGGCGATACCCTGCGATGGCGCGGATAGATGAGTTAGAAGTTGGCGGGGGTCGTCGCACTCACCAGACGGCAAGGTTCGTCGAAGGGGTTACGAAATCTATGGGGCAACTCGCTGTTAAAATAATAACTGTCACCCGCGGCTAAAATATAAATTTCATCCCCAACGGTCAGCTCCAATTTTCCCTCAACCACCATAGCGGCTTCTTCACCTTCGTGTTTGAGCATCTCCTCACCCGTATCAGAGCCAGGGGGATAGGTTTCGCTCATCACAGACATAGCGCGATTGGGGAAGTCACGGCCAATCAGCTTAAACTCCAATGGGCCTGTACCTATATCCAACAATTCATCGGAGCGATAAACAACCTTCTGCTCACTATCAGATGAGGCTTCAATGGAGAAAAAATCCACTAAAGACATAGGGATACCAGACAATACTTTTTTCAAAGAACTGACCGACGGGCTAACACTGTTTTTTTCGATCATTGAAATGGTACTGTTAGTCACTCCAGCACGCTTAGCTAGTTCTCTTTGAGATAAGCCTTTCATTTTTCGAACAGTTTTGAGACTGGCTCCAATATCCAAATTTAACATCCCCCCAAAGGCTCGGGTCCCCCCGATAGATGACGAACTGGTTGTTCAGGATAAACACCATTTAGAGCGAATTTTCGCCCCAAAGCGTGTGTTTAACAGCTTTGATTGTATTCTACATAAAAAGCGTGTTAAATAAAACGAACACTTTTTTGCATCATGTTAAAAGTGTGATGAGTATACTGAGACAAGTCCAATTTACAATAAAAACAATTTTTGGAGCCATGATGGCAAGTAAACCCCCAGTACACAGCGAGCAATACCCACACTCCTACTATGTGGATACCGCAAAGGAAATTTATGCGCACCCACAGCTTGAAGGCGAAATCAACGCCGATGTCTGTATCGTGGGCGGCGGCTTTAGCGGCATCAATACCGCGATTGAACTCACCCAGCGTGGGCTGAGTGTGGTTTTATTAGAAGCTAAACGTATCGGCTGGGGGGCGTCGGGGCGCAATGGCGGCGAACTCATTCGCGGCATAGGCCATGACGCTTCGAAATTCCAAAATGAAATTGGCACCGAAGGAGTAAAAGCTATTGAACAGATGGGCTTTGAAGCGGTCGAAATTGTGCGTAATCGCATCCAAGAACACCAAATCGACTGCGATCTGCAAATGGGATATTGCGATTTAGCGGTAAAACCCCGCCATATGGATGAGCTTGAAGAAGAGTTTAGTGCACTCAAAGCCATGGGTTACCAGCAAGAAATCAAGCTGTTAACTAAGCCGCAATTAGGTGAAGTCATAGGCTCAGATTTTTATCAAGGTGCACTAGTCGATATGGGCAGTGGCCATTTACATCCGCTGAATCTTGCTCTGGGTGAGGCCCGCGTGGCCCGCAATCTTGGCGCACAGTTATTTGAATACAGCGCCGCAGAGAAGATTATTCAAGGGGCTAGACCTAAGGTCATTACCGCCAAGGGAGCCGTCAATTGCCAATATTTAGTCTTGGCGGGCAATGCCTATATAGGTCATAAACTCAATGCTTATATCGGTGGCAAAGTCTTGCCCGCTGGCAGTTATTTGCTGGCGACAGAACCCTTAAGCGAAGCGCAATGCGCGAGTATCATTCCGCAAAATATGGCCTTCGCCGATATGCGAATTGCCTTAGATTACTTTCACTTATCGGCAGACCGTCGCCTACTATTTGGCGGCCTTTGCACCTATTCGGGTAAAGATCCTAAGGATATTGAAGCGGCATTACGGCCAAACTTGGAGAAGGTTTTCCCACAGTTAAAAGGTGTACGCATCGATTATGAATGGGGCGGTATGATAGGTATCGGTGCTAACCGTATGCCACAAATTGGTCGCCTGCCCGATGCCAATAATATTTTCTATGCCCAAGCCTATGCGGGACATGGGGTGAACGCCACCCACATGGCGGCCAAACTACTGGCCGAGGCCATTTGCCAACAGGCAGGACATTTCGATGTGTTCGCCAAAATCAAGCATATGACCTTCCCCGGCGGCCCGACATTCCGCTCACCTATGCTCGCTGCAGGCATGCTGTATCACAGATTTAAAGACTTGTTTTAAGGACTTGTTTAAAAACGAATGCATGATGCCCACCGGATAAACGATTCGATGGGCATCACTATTGTTTAAGTACGAGTCATTTAAGTGCTCATTGTTTAAATGATCATTGTGTAAATGCTCGTTATTTAAGTGCTCGCCAATCTTTGCCGCTTTCTACGCCTTGCCCACAGGATAAAAGGGATAGAACCAAGGTAATGCACGCCTAACGCCACCACAACGCCAAAGCCAATCCCACTGTCGGTTAAAGGTATTCCAGGCTTAAAGTTGCTGATGGTTTTCTTAAGATAATCAAAGCGCACGGGACTAAACATATAGGCTGTTTTCTCAAACAAGTTGCCCGAATTAAAGATCGCCACGCCCTCTGTTAACGCTTTATAAAGCGCCAATGTCTGCACCTTTTGCTCTGCGTCGGCGCGCACGCTAGGTTCTTCATTTTGCTGGTGACGGGCAATCATGGCCTCAGCATCGGCATAATGATATTCCTTAGCCGTTGCCTCGTAACCCTCAACCTGCCATCGAGTAGACTCATAAAGCCCAGCTAGAAATTGCTGATAATGATCAGCCAGTTGTGGTAATTGCAAGGCAATCACTAGAATGAATCCAAATACCAACTTATCAATCAATCTGCCTATCAAGACCGTCTCCTTGGCATTTTACCAAACGATATAAAAAACCAATGATATTCAAAAAAACCACGCCAACTTAATCTACAGCACGAATATCAATACAAAGCTCGCTTAGCACTCTATGGGGAGATCGGTACGACTGCCCCAATCCGCCCAGGAGCCATCATAAAGGATGGGATGTGTATGCCCCGCCGCTACCGAAGCTAAGATCAAAATACAGGCCGTGATCCCTGAGCCACAGCTAAATATCCGTGCAGGCTTATCCGCTGTCAGCTCTTGATAAATAGCCTGTAACTCACTGGCCGTTTTGATTTTATTGCCATCGAGCACTTGAGCAAAAGGCAAATTCACCGAGTGAGGAATATGCCCAGAGCGTACACCGGGGCGCGGCTCACTGACTTGACCTAAAAAGCGTGGCGCACCACGGGCATCGATAATCGCCGTATCGACATCTCCGATTCGAGATAGCACAGCCTCAGCATCCATCACCCGCTCGGGGTGGTATTGCAGCGCATCCGCCAAAGTATCTATATCCGCTGGGCCATAATCGATGCCTTCGGCTTGATAACGCGATGAGGTAATACGGTCTTCTTCAATCCATTGGGGCAAGCCACCATCGAGCACATAGACTCGATGAAAGCCCATGACTTTAAAGGTCCACCAAGCCCGAGGGGATGAATAAATACCTTGGTTATCATAGATAACGATAACACTGTCGGCCTCAATCCCAAGTTGCGCTATTCCTTGAATAAATTGTTCAAAGGTCGGCAAGGCATGGATTTGGGTGGAAGTCCTATCAAAAAATACATTTTCAATATCGAACCTGCGTGAGCGCGGAATGCAAATAGGCTCATCGTAAACTAGGGGTTCTTTACCAATAACGGTTTCCATACTGGCATCGAGCAAGACTAAATGGGGGTCGGTGAGGTGTGCTTCGAGCCACTGCGTACTAACAAGTGGGTATTCCATAGGAGATCCTTTTACTGTTCTCTCATTCTGCCGCTAGTCTCTCACCAAATGCCGCAAAGCCCAAATATCGGCTTAAAAAATTAGCTGCTTTGGTATTTTTTAAAAGTGGGGAGGTAAATTTTATCAACTAAATCACTAAATTGCGTAAAAGCAGTTTTTCAAGATAGTCCTTTTCAAAATAGCCGCTACTTAATGACTTCAATTTTCACATCAATCAAACCAGAGGAAGTGTTGCCTATGCTGCTAAAGGCCGATTTAGAAAGATCAATAATGCGGCCACGTACGAAAGGCCCTCTATCGTTGATTTTTACAATCACACTTTTGCCATTATCGACATTGGTGACCTTAACACTCGAGCCAAAGGGTAACTTTGTATGCGCCGCTGTCTTTAATTTATGTTTGTAAAGTTCACCACTGGCCGTCTTCCTATTTTGATGTTTATCCCCATAAAATGAAGCCTGACCTGTTTCGGTAAATCCTACCCAGTTACCATTTTCACCTGTCTGCAGCGAAGAACAACCAGCCAAAAAGCTTAGCAGTGCCAGTGCAAATAGTTTGACGAAATTGAATTGCCTAATTGGGTTTTGAAGTGTATTCACATAACATCCTCTTACTTTGAGATAAAATATGCAGTCATAACGAGGCTTTGTTTCCTAATTTAGAGCGGCAAACAAAGCCCTAACGAGTTAACACTTCATGGATAATCTCAAATTTTGGTTCTTTACCACTTGGCCATGTAGGTTTCTTTATGGGGTTTTCAAAGGTGGTCAGCCAAATATCAAGATCACTGAAACCAGACAAACAACCCATAAACGAAAAGTACATTCCACTATTGATCATGTGACGGGCAAACTGAATAGCGTCTTCAAGAGTGCCCTCTTCCCAGTTATGTGTGAACGTTTCATCATCCCATACCCATTTAATAGGGACTCCACTTTCATCACAAGCGAAGAACCTTACATTTCGATAACCTTTACTTGCTGTTTTTAGAGAATTTATAAAACTTTCTCTGGTGTTATCGAATCTTTTTTTGAACTCTTCAATATCTAGATCTTTGCTAATAAAGTTCTTCATACTTGCTCTAGTAAAAGAATAAATTTGGCCACCCAAGTTAAAACAATAATACAAATAAATTTGGCTGCAAATAAATTTGGCCACCCAAGTTAAAACAATAACATAATGTGCTTTCGGTTTGCCTTCAAGCGGCATTGACTAAAGTTGTCTTAATAAGAGTGATAAAATGTGGCTGGGTTGCTGATGGAAAACAAAATCAGGCTAACCCATTAAAAAATGACAAATTTCAGCCGTACTAATCCACCCAATTTACTAAGGAGCATCGATTTAATTGATTACACAAGATTGCTGTCAGTTAATGTGAAAGTGCTGACAGCTTGCCGCAAAATGCCGTCGTCGCTTTTCTAAGTGTTCACAGTAATCGGTGAGTTCTTGCAACGTACCCACGGGACCATGAAATAGCTTGCCAAACTCGGTGGTCAGTTTGAGCCAGTTATCATGGGGAATATGTAATTTTGTCAGTAACTTGGCGCTAGTTTCACTGATGGCGCCACGTTTATCCTTGCGAATGATCCGCCCAGTATCCTCCACCAATTGAAGGTAATCCGTTAGCAAAAATGCGATGCCATTAGGCTGATTATCACGCTCGTTGTCGATGAAAGACAGTAAGTTTTTAGGTTGTTCACCTTTTAATGCGGTCCGAATCCGCAGTTGGATGCTGGTATGATCGGATTGTTCTGGCGTATCGGCCATCTTGGCTCGAATGGGGTTTAAATCAACATAAGCCATACAGGCTAACACTGCGGCTTCATCGAGTAGAGCTTGTGACTTAAAGCGACCTTCCCAAAATCGACCTGTACAGCTATCTTCTTGATTTGCTTGCCTTGCTATCGGTTCGTTAAGACAGCGCATAAACCATGAAATATCACACAATCGGCTGCGGTAAATCGCAATGGTATGCTTGAGCCTCAGCACTTGGTGGGGTTCAACTAACTCACCATTGGTGAATTTTTGTGTTAGTTCATCGCCTTTAAATAGCTTATGCCAATGTTCAAGTACTTCGCGGTCATTCCAACGATTTGCACTGTCGATATCTACCCGCAACACTACATGCAAGTGATTTGACATCACAGCAAAGGCTGCCACATCAATCGCAAAAACCGTTTCAAGTTCAAACAGTAATGATTCTACCCAACCACGACGGTGGTCATAATTTTTCCCCGAATAGGTATCATCGCCACATAAAAAGGCGCGCCGAACAACGCGGCTAAAGCAATGGTAATAGGGAGTGTCTTCAAGGCTAATTTGAGTTCTGCGAGGGCGCGGCATAAAACCTCCTTGTCGAATGCTTAACCAAAGCATAGCCGGAGGTTAACTGTTACGCCATTTTAGGTTGGGTGTCTAAGTAGTTTCTTGAATCATGCTCCAATCTTCCTTTGGCAACTAACGCTTAGCTAACAGGCAAAATTGAATAGGCTAAAATCGAGAAAAGCGACGAGCTTATTCACCCCCCCTAGTTTAGCGCCTTGTTATTTTTTATTTCACTGGCTTCTTGAAGCTGATTTAAAATAGAGATCAAATTAGGAATTGAAGACTCGGGAAATAGATAAGCACCTTCGAAAGTATTAATTCTTACATACTTTTTATTATTTGCATTCGTTTGTCCAAACACACCTTTATCACGTCCAAAATTGACAGGCTTCAACATATCCTCAACTGTAAGTTGATCATTTTGAACTTTTACAAGTAAGGTCTTAAGTGCAGGTACATCCTCATCGAAGATGTAGAGGCGATGAACCTTATTTGGATCTGATTTATACCTTGTTTCGAACCTTACAGAAGCCTTCTTTGTACCTTCATTATGAAGATAAATACTTACATTCGATTGTGATGTCTCTGAGCCATTATTCAACTCTGCAACTGCAATATCATTTTCAATAAGGCGAGATGTGGAAGAACAACCCACTACAAATGCTAAAGCTAAACAACAAACACTCTTTTTCATAAACTCAAATTTTCCTAGATATAATTTAAAAACTAACGTTACCCACAGGCGAGTGCAAGCGTAGCTTGCACGAGTCCAGCGCACGATGTGCGCGGTGTGCTGGGCTTGGTTATACGGAATTACATTTTGATAATGCATGTTGCAGTACCGTGAGCATAAATTTTACCGCTACTATCTTTGAGAAAACCCTCAGATGTGGCGAGTGACTTGGATTTTGAAATGATTTTACCTGTTGCAACAAGGGATGTATTTAGAGGAACAGGTTTAACCATTTTGATATTTAGGTCTACTGTTGCATAACTTGCCATTGCTGGAAGAGTTGTGTGGACTGCGCAACCCGTGACTGAATCTAGAACGGTGGCAGCAAAGCCGCCATGAACACCACCCATTGGATTTAGATGGCGATTGTCTGCTTGAACTTCAAATTCAACGAAACCTTCGGCGGCTTTGACCATTTTCATTGGAACCGTTTCAGAAATTGACGGATTTTGAATTTTGCCATTTACAATTCCTTGAATAAATTCCAAACCTGTTAATTGCTCGGTGTTCATCTGAATTCCGTATAATATTTTATTAGTGCGCATGCGCGTTTACCTCGTTGGACCAGTAAAAACGCGCACTGTTAACTATCTGTATGCAAAGAACTTATCAGCTTTCTGCCAAATACACCATCTGGAAAAACGCGCATGCGCGTTTTTCCAAATCTATTAACTAATTTTGAAAATTATATACAAATGATTTTAAAGGGTTTTATTAATTTCAGGCTGAATAAACGCGCAAACAAATGAGTTCAAAATCGCTTAAAATACTTATGATTTAAATACGACTGTATACTTGCACAGTTTTGACAAATCGCAGGTGACTTGCGCCAAGCGAGAAATATAGATGAGAATGTTTAGGGCACAAAGTCCGTTTGTTGCGACGCCACTGACAACTTACTAACTCATTTCGGGTAATAGCTTTTAGCTAAACGAACAGCGAAAGGGTTAGTGAGGATTGGCATTGTTGTACCAGAGACCGTTGGCGGCATGGTTGCTCATTCACCAGGGCGGGATCATACTTTGTTAACAGTAGGGAACTTCTTCGTATCTGCATGATCTGATCGGGCATGTTATTCTACTGAGCCTAATCCATGTCCTTATTTGAACACTTGAAACTCATCGAAGACCCTCGCTCTCACATCAATCTAAACCATGATTTAGTTGATATTATTTTTCTCGTTTTAGCCGCTATCGCTTCAGGTTGCGATGGCTGGCAAGCTATCGAAGAATTCGGCAAAGAGAATCTATCTTGGCTGCGTAAACATCGAAATTTTGATAACGGGATCCCTACTCGACATTCTATTGCTCGGATCATTAAAGTCATCGATAGCGAAATACTGGTGTTGACACTCTTTAGTTGGGTTAATCGCGTAAGAGAAGCATCATCTAAGCCTTTGATCGCTATCGATGGAAAAACCTTGCGGGGTGCTGTTAATCAGCATGGCGCTAAAAATGCGCTTCACCTCATCTCGGCCTTTGATACAGAACAAGGAATTGTGCTGTATCAGCAAGATACACAGACCAAAGGTAACGAAATCGCAACGGTTCAAGCGCTGTTGCACATGTTAGACATTAAAGATGCTGTTGTAACCTTTGATGCACTTCACTGCCAGCGGGAAACGCTTCAACAAATCATCAAAGCTAAAGGCGACTATGTTGTTCAGGTCAAAGGCAATCAACCTCTACTTAGGCAGGCCATAGAAATGCAGTTCCAACCTCACTGGGATAACGACGGCGTCGACATATTGAGTATCGAAGAGGATGACAAGGGGCATGGCCGTAAGGAGCGTCGCATGACGTTTCAAGTCCCAGCAAAGCTGCCGCAGGCGCTCGCGAAAAAGTGGCCATCAGCCAAGTCGCTCATAGCAGTTGAACGTCAACGAACACATAAAGGTGTTACAACCATTAATACGGATTATTACTTAAGTTCCTTACCTTTAGACGTCGAACTTGCAGCCAAAGCGGTGCGTCAGCATTGGCACATCGAGAACCAGCAACACTGGGTGCTTGACGTAACATTTAGGGAAGACTGTTCAAGAATTGGTGACCGTGAAAACGCGAAGAAGATGGCGTTATTTCGTCGTATCGTGCTGAACCTTTTAGAGCAACATCCGCTAAAAGCCAGCAAACCAACCAAGATGAGAAAGGCTGCATGGAATGGCGATTTTAGGAGCGAGATTTTCTTTGGTTAAGAGATTTAACAAAGCTTAATCCCGCCCTGGCTCATTCACATCTGACCCATAGGGATATGGGAAATACCACTATGATGTCGGGAACATCATTGGCCATGTGATCGCAACATTCGATTCTTGTAATCAAGAGCCATATACAGCAAATGCCGCCGTCGAGCCTATAGGGATTTTTCTTTTAAAAGAAATAGACGGCGAGTCACAGGGGAAACAATGGCAATTAATGCAGCACAACTGACGATTCAATGATCTTGCTTGGGGGCAAAACCGTCCTAAAAATAAAAAACCTCTTTCCATGCACAATGAAAAGAGGTTTTAGTATTGAGCGAAAGTGGCTCCTTCTTTTATATAGACAAAAAAGAGCGGTTATAAAAACTAAGCGCTTATAGCACGATCCAAGTCGCTTTCAATTCTGTGTATTTGTCGAAGGAGTGCAGAGATTTATCTCGGCCATTACCTGACTGTTTATAGCCACCGAATGGCGCTGTCATGTCGCCGCCATCGTAATGGTTGATCCATACCATACCAGAGCGCAAAGCTTTGGCGGTTTTATGGGCCTTGCTAATATCCGATGTCCACACACCAGCGGCTAAACCGTAAATATTATCGTTGGCGATTGATATCGCTTCTTCCATGCCATTAAATTCAATAACAGATAACACTGGGCCGAAGATCTCTTCGCTGGCAATCTTCATTTGGTTGTTTACATTAGAAAATACCGTTGGCTGCACATACACACCGCCCGTGTCTGCCATCACTTGGCAGCCACCGTGGACCAAGGTTGCACCTTCGTCTTTACCCGCTTTGATATAACTGAGTACTGTGTCTAACTGTTGTTTATCGACAACAGCGCCACTCACAGTGGCGGGATCGAGTGGATGACCCGGATGCCATGAGGCTAACTCCTCAGTAATAAGCGCGATTAGCTCATCTTTCACCCCAGATTCCACCAGCAAACGTGAACCTGCGGTGCAGACTTCACCTTGGTTAAAGGCTATCGCTTCGGCCGCAGCAACGGCGGCGGCTTTCAGATCTGGCGCGTCATTAAAGACGATATTCGGGCTCTTGCCCCCCGCCTCTAACCACACGCGTTTCATGTTCGACTCGCCAGCGTAAATCATTAATTGTTTTGCGATTTTGGTGGACCCTGTGAACACCAGGGTATCCACATCCATATGCAGGGCTAAGGCTTTACCCACAGTATGACCAAATCCTGGCAACACGTTTAATACGCCCCGTGGGATCCCGGCTTCGATAGCTAATTGCGCCATACGGATAGCCGTTAAGGGTGACTTTTCAGAGGGTTTTAATACCACACTATTACCCGTAGCAAGCGCAGGCCCGAGCTTCCAACACGCCATCAGCATTGGGAAGTTCCACGGCACAATCGCGGCCACAACCCCCACGGGTTCACGGGTGATCATGCCTATTTCATTGTGAGCGGTTGGCGCGAGTTCATCGTAAATTTTATCAATCGCTTCACCAGACCAGCGAATCGCACGGGCGGCACCCGCCACATCCACCGCTTTAGAGAAACGAATAGGTTTACCCATATCGAGGGTTTCTAACAGCGCGAGTTCATTGGCATTTTCTTCCAATAACTCAGCGAAACGTATCATCACTTGCTTACGCTTTACCGGAGACTGCTGCGACCAAACACCGGACTCGAATACGCTGCGGCCATTGGCAACCGCAAGATTGGCATCCGCAAGATCGCAACTGGCGACTTTGGCCAGCAAGCGGCCATCAATAGGACTAATGCAATCGAAGGTATTACCCGAAACGGCATCTTGGTATTCGCCATTGATAAACGCCTTACCATTAATAGATAGGCTGGCAGCAAGACTTTCCCATTCGCTGCGTTTCTTCGGTGTGCTCATGATGACCTCTTAATCGTTCGTATAGGTGTGGTTTATCGTTCATCGACAAATAATAGTGGCCTGTGGCGATGTTAGCGCAAACCATTAACATCATCACAGGCATAATTCGGACTTCAGATTACGCTGTTTGAGCAATAAAATTCAATATTTTTTACAAAAATAGCTTTTTTGCCACAAATAACTGCACAGACCTCTTCCATGTTCATTATTTCTAACATAGCATAGCAAATATTAACCACCATAAAACAATACCCGCTAATACAGGACAAGGTAGATTACTATGGCCGATTTGCCGCTCAACTCACTCAGCAATGCGCCCTCCCTAGAACACTTCTGGATGCCCTTTACCGCCAACCGTCAATTCAAAGCCAATCCGCGGCTACTCGCCAAGGCCGAAGGCATGTATTACACGGATATTGATGGCAATAAGGTATTAGATGCCACCGCGGGTTTATGGTGTTGTAACGCAGGCCATGGTCGCAGAGAAATTAGCGAGGCGGTCAGTAAACAAATTAAAGAGATGGATTACGCTCCATCCTTCCAAATGGGCCATCCCATTGCCTTTGAACTTGCCGAGCGTTTAACCGAGCTAAGCCCAGAGGGATTGAACAAGGTGTTCTTTACTAACTCTGGCTCTGAGTCTGTCGATACTGCGCTTAAGATGGCACTTTGCTATCACAGGGCAAATGGTCAAGCTTCGCGCACCCGCTTTATTGGCCGCGAAATGGGCTACCACGGTGTCGGCTTTGGCGGTATCTCTGTGGGTGGCTTAAGTAACAATCGTAAAGCCTTTAGCGGCCAATTACTGCAAGGGGTCGATCACTTACCTCACACCTTAGATATTCAAAATGCGGCCTTTACCCGAGGATTATCGCCCTTTGGCGCTGAAAAAGCCGAAGTATTAGAACAACTAGTGACCTTGCATGGCGCCGAGAATATTGCCGCCGTAATCGTTGAACCTATGTCGGGTTCTGCTGGGGTGATATTGCCGCCCCAAGGTTACTTAAAGCGTCTGCGTGAAATCACTCAAAAGTACGGCATTCTATTGATTTTTGATGAAGTCATTACCGCCTTTGGCCGTATTGGCGCCGCCTTTGCGAGTCAACGCTGGGGTGTTACCCCAGATATGATCACCACGGCTAAAGCCATCAATAACGGCGCTATCCCTATGGGCGCTGTGTTTGTGCAAGATTTTATCCACGACACTTGCATGCAAGGCCCCACAGAATTGATTGAGTTCTTCCACGGCTATACCTATTCCGGCCATCCAGTGGCTGCGGCGGCGGCACTCGCCACCCTATCGATTTATGAGAATGAACAACTATTCGAACGCAGTTTTGAGCTTGAACGCTACTTTGAAGATGCCGTACACAGCCTCAAGGGCCTGCCGAATGTGATTGATATTCGCAACACCGGATTAGTCGCGGGGATCCAATTTGCCCCTAACGCCCAAGGCGCGGGTAAACGGGGCTACGGGGTATTTGAACACTGCTTCCGCCACGGCACATTAGTGCGGGCTACGGGCGACATCATTGCCATGTCACCGCCACTGATTGTCGATAAACGCGAGATTGACCAAATGGTTAATAGCCTCAGCGACGCCATTAACGCCGTTGGATAATAGCGCCAGCGGTTCGCTCTACCCTCACATTCAACACCCCGCTGCGGCGGGGAACAGCAAAGGTTAATTATGCTCAACATCACTCATTTTGTTAATGGTCAGCACACACCAACCAGCGTCCGAACCCAAGATGTTTTTGAACCCGCAACCGGTGAATGCCGCGGTCAAGTCTCACTGGCAAGCGCAGCGGAAGTCGGCGAAGCCATCGCTATCGCTAAAACCGCCTTTGAAACCTGGTCACAGGTAACGCCACTCAACCGCGCTCGAGTGCTCTTTAAATTCAAAGCCTTAGTCGAGCAGCACTTAGATGAAATGGCGCAGCTTATCACCCGCGAGCACGGCAAAGTGTTAGATGATGCTAAGGGCGAGCTTATCCGCGGTCTCGAAGTGGTCGAATTTGCCTGTGGTATTCCGCACTTGCTTAAGGGTGAACACACACAACAAGTGGGTGGCGGTGTCGATTCCTGGTCAGTAAATCAAGCTTTAGGTGTTGTCGCAGGCATAGCGCCCTTTAACTTCCCCGTGATGGTTCCCATGTGGATGTTCCCAATCGCGATTGCCTGCGGTAACACCTTTATTATGAAACCCTCGGAAAAAGACCCAAGCTCGGTGATGCGTATTGCCGAATTGCTTAAAGAAGCGGGTCTTCCCGATGGTGTGTTTAACGTGATTAACGGCGACAAAGAAGCCGTCGATACCTTACTCACCCATAAAGATGTGCAAGCGGTGAGCTTTGTGGGCTCAACGCCAATTGCCGAATACATCTACAGCACAGCCTCCAAACATGGCAAACGCGTACAAGCCTTAGGCGGCGCGAAAAACCATATGCTACTCATGCCAGATGCGGATTTAGACCAAGCCGTTAGCGCCTTAATGGGCGCAGCCTACGGCAGTGCTGGCGAGCGTTGTATGGCGATTTCAGTCGTGCTGGCAGTAGGTGATGTGGGCGATGCGTTAGTGGAAAAACTGCTACCGCAAATCCAAAGCTTAAAAGTCGGTAACGGTCTCACCCCTGAGATGGAAATGGGCCCGCTGATCTCAAAACAGCACCTTGCCAAGGTCACCCAATATGTTGAAGACGGTGTGCAAGAAGGCGCACAGCTACTGGTCGATGGCCGTAAATTGAGTGTGGAGGATCATCAGCAGGGCTATTTCCTCGGCGCCTGTCTGTTCGACCACGTCACGCCAGAGATGAGCATCTACCGCGAAGAAATCTTTGGCCCAGTGCTGGAGATTGTGCGCGTGAAAGATTACCCGACGGCGCTTGAGCTAATTAACCAACACGAATTTGGCAATGGCACGGCGATTTTCACCCAAAGTGGTGAAGCGGCGCGCCATTTCTGCCACCACGTGCAAGTCGGTATGGTTGGGGTGAATGTGCCAATTCCGGTGCCGATGGCGTTCCACAGTTTTGGCGGCTGGAAGCGTTCGCTCTTTGGCCCGCTGCATATGCATGGCCCAGATGGCGTGCGTTTTTATACCAAACGTAAGGCGATTACAGCCCGCTGGCCCGTAGGTAAACAGACTCAAGCCGAGTTTGTGATGCCAACGATGAAATAGCCAAATGTCGGCTCAACAAGGAAATCGTAAATGACTGTGAGTATCAACGCCATTATTCGCTTTGCTACGGCGCAAACAACCGCTCAAACCTATCAGTTACCAGCGGAAAAGTTGCTCTCAGGCAATCCAACCCAAGGGTTAGAGAATCATTATTCTAGCCCTTGTGACCAATTCCACAGTGGAATTTGGCAAAGTGAATCAGGGGCTTGGAAAATAAACTACACTGAATACGAGTACTGCGAGATCCTCGAAGGCCGGAGTGTAATAACCGATCTTCAAGGCCAATCTCAGACGTTCACTGTGGGTGACAGATTTATCATACCCGCGGGCTTTCAAGGCACCTGGGAAGTCGTGGAACCCTGCCGTAAGGTTTACGTCATTTTTGAGCAAAAGTAACACTAAAAGGGCCGATTTAAGCCCCCAGTAAAATAGCTAAGTTAGCTTAGCCACTACTCGCCATGAGGTCACAGCAACGGGTTTTCCTAGGCTGTTGTTTGGCAAACCAACGGATGCACTTGCGCCATAAAATAGCCATGGCAACCAGTAACATCCGAGTCAACAAAGAAAATGGGAGAAATACCGTGTATAACAATCTGAATAAAAAACGGCTGGTACAGCTTGTCGGACTCGCGCTAACCACGACCCTATTCTCCGGCATGGCCGCCGCCGAAGTGACAGGGGAAATCGGTGTCACGAGTGACTATCGTTTCCGCGGCATATCACAAACGGCGGGCGACCCCGCAGTGCAAGGCGGCATCGATTGGAGCTTCGAATCTGGTTTCTCTGTCGGCGCTTGGGCGAGTAATGTGGACTTTGACGAGCCAGGTTATAACGGCCCTGATATCGAATACGATTTCTATGTCGCCTATGGCGGTGAAATCAACGAAGATCTGACCTACGACATCACCCTGAACCGTTATAACTATTCCGGCGAGAGTGACATTGGCTACTTTGAAGTTGCAGCGGGCATGGATTTTAAAGGCTTTCGCGCGGCCTATTGGTATACCAATGACTACGGCGGCACAGATTTAGACTATCACTACGCTGAGCTTAACTATTCATACGAGTTTCTTGAGAACTGGAGTCTCGATCTGCACTACGGCTACAACGTAGGCGATGCACTGAACGACGGTGAAGGCTTTGATAGTTATTCAGATTATTCTATCGGCGTATCAACAGAGCTAGCGGGTTTTGGTTTATCACTTGCTTGGTTAGCGACAGATCTTAGCGGCGATCAAAAAGTCTCTGACGGCGTATTTAAAAACTCAGATACCGCACTCGCCAGTGTCAGTTACGCATTCTAATCCACCAGCGTTTATATCTAGAAAATAAGAAGCCCTCATCTACGAGGGCTTCTTTTTAGCTATTCAAACAGACTTGTCTACCAACGACGCATCCTATGGCCTTTCACCGCGTAGAATAGGATGAACAGATAACAGGGCAACATCACCATATAACCGCCCTGCATCCCCATATCCGTTGCCGAGCTCATTAAGCCCCAAGACACAGGACCAAAGGCACCGCCCGCAATCCCCATGATGAGTAACGCTGAACCTGTGCTGGTCAATTTACCCATACCAGACAGGGCTAGCGGCCACACCGCAGGCCAAACGATGGCATTAGCTAAACCAAGGAAAGCAATCATTAACAACGTATCGGGCAGCGCCACGCCACCGAAAGGCACTAACAAAACATTCGCGATAGCGTAGGAGTTATTGTCGCCAAATAAAATACCGCATGTTAGTAACAAACCTAGAATAGCCGACACCATCAAGGCCTTAGGCTGAGAAATAAAACGCGGGATTAACAGGATACCTAAAGAATAACCCAGCACCATGCACACCATAGTATAGGAAGTCATAACACCGTATGACTCTATGCCTAAAGACAAAGCAAATGTGCCAATGGTATCGCCAGCAATAACCTCAACAGCCACATAAACAAACAGCGCTAATACGCCGAAGACTAAGTTAGGGTGAGATAACGCCGCCTTAAGCTGGCCCTTATCGGTATTTTCAGCAGTCTCATCTTCATTCAACAATTCTGGCAAGGGTGACTTCTTCACCGCTAATGCCAAAATGCCGATAAAAATCGCCATGCCTAAATAGGGGAATACTAAACCGTCAGCCATTTCTTCAATTTGTACTTGAGTCAACTCAGTACCAATACGGTCTTTAAAGCTGTCTAAAATCAGTGCCGAGAATACTAAAGGCGCAATCACGCCCGCACCTTTATTCAAAATGCCCATCACACTCACACGGGCAGCGGCTGATTCTTCTGGGCCTAAACGCACCACATAGGGGTTAACCGCAGTTTGTAAAAGAGTTTGGCCCGCGCCCATCACTAATTGAGCGAAAAGGAATAAGGCAAATATTTGCGTTTCAGCAGCGGGAATAAACAGTAAGCCCGCCAACATCATCACGCCCATACCGATAGCCATACCATTCTTATAGCCGACTTTGCGAATAAGCCAAGCAGATGGCAAGGCAGTAAAGGTCACGGCAATATAAAAGGAAAACAGGATCAACGAGGCTTGAAAGGGATTGAGTTGCAATATTTGTTTTAAATACGGCATTAAAGACCCATTCAACCAAGTGGCAAATCCGAGGATGAAAAAGAGCGCGGCCACTATGGCCATGGGGAGAAAGCTGCTTTTCTGCTGGCTTTTATCGAGTGTCATTTCCATAAACCTGCTTCTTATAGTAATTAATTATTAAGGTGATGAGGGGACGAAAAACAGCTCAGCGTTCCACATACCCGTAGCGCGACTCGTGTGCAATGGCTAATGTTATCATCCAAACGCACCATTGTTTCACTGATGTTAAAACAAATAACACAAAAAGACAACGCTGTCATTTATGATTTACCACCCAACTCTTCATAACTCTGACATGACATTGACACCGCAGCCAAACCGTTAGGGCGTAAGTCATATTCAAATAGCAATAAGCCGCAGACACTGGATGTCTACGGCTTATCTGAATAAACGGACCTAACTAAATCCTGACAAAAATATTGCGGCGATACATCCAGTATAAAACCAGCCACTGCACTGCGAGCAAGCTGACAACCGCAGCTAACGCTTGAGCGTTTTCAGGCAAGGCAGCGACTAAGCCGCCAAACACGCTTTGGGCGATATATTTCCAATCCACTAAGCTCGACGCTAAATAGATAATGATGGCGTTGGTGCCAATCACCACAAAGAAAAAGGCGGCTTTTTGCCACTTAAGCACATCGACTAAGGCATAGAATAGCGCCAGTAGGATCATGCTCCAGCCCGATGTCACTAGCACAAATGAACTGGTCCACAACTCTTTATTGACCGGAATAACACCATCTAACAGCCAACCTAAGGATAAACAAACGCCCCCCGCAGCGGCGAGCAATCCCACTTTAGCCCACTCACCTTTAGGATGGGATTTAACAATAAAGTGGCCGACAAACACACCCGCTAACGCATTGACTATGGCGGGGATAGTCGACAGTAAACCTTCAGGATCGGGTGTGCGCCCCTGATAGCTCACGCCGGGTAATAATATCGAATCGACATAGGCATTGATTGATTCCGTTGGTGAGAGCACGCCCGCCTGTCCACCGGGGAAAGGCAACCAAAGTTGTATTGCGCCATAACCGAGTAAAATGCCCAAGGCGACGATAATTTGGGTTCGTAGACTCGTATGCCACACCAATAATGCGGCAAAGAACCATGCAAAGGCGATGCGGCCTAACACACTGGCATAGCGAATTTTTTCAGGATCGACAGGCGCGCCGGTTCCCCAACCGTGATTGTATAAAATGCCCAGTAACAGCAATAAAAAGAGTCGTTTAATACCGTGACGATACACAGGTAACCGCTCACTCAGGGGTAATTTATCTAAACGTTTGGGAGATAAACCTAAGGCCACACCTGAGAGGAAAATAAACAACGGAAAGATTAAATCGTAAAACCGAAAGCCGTGCCATTGGCTATGGTGCATCTGTTCATCGCCCCATTGCCAACCCGCCCAACCCGTTAAAATAAGCAAGCCACCAAACAGGGCCTCACCGCCCAAAATCCAAAACATATCAAAGCCGCGCAGTGCATCCAGCGACATCAATCTAGGTTTATTCGCCTTTACAGGCTCAATTGCGTCTGTCTGTGTTGTCCCCATGCCATCATCCTTTATTATTGTTATTAAAAGCTTTTATAAAAGTTGAGCAAAACTAATACGGTACAAAACTAATACTGAATAAAATGAGTGCTGTACAATAAAAAACTTAGCCCCTGTCATCAAAATACGACAAGGGCTAGATGTTAAACATTACCTTTGCTGCAGACGCAATTTAAGGGCGAGCCCCAATTGCCTAGCCCGCATAAATCGGTCCTGAATAGACCGCCTGTCCCGCAATGTAGTTTGCCTGCACTTTGTTGTGCCCATCGAGCAAGACAAAGTCAGCCCTATGCCCCAGTGCTAAACGGCCCGCCTTATGATCAATCCCGAGGAACTGCGCGGGATATAACGCCGCCATTCTCAAGGCTTCCGCCAAAGGTAAACCTAACAAGTTGACGGTATTATTGACCGCAGTCGCCATATCGAGCACACAGCCCGCCAGCTCACCTGTCACGGCATTTAATCTGTCGCCGACTCGCAGCACTTGTGTACCAAAGAGCTCGAAGCTAGTCTCATCATCCATACCGACAGGCGGCATAGCATCTGTGACTAACATCATCTTGCCCCTCGGTTTTGCCCGCAGTGCGACCTTTGCCGCCGCAGGGTGCACATGGTGACCATCGACAATCAAACCACACCACGCGGTTTCACTCTCAATCGCCGCGCCAACCATGCCCGGCTCACGGGAACCCAGTGGTGACATCGCATTATAAAGATGGGTAAAGCCCGTCGCGCCTGCCGCTAATGCCGCAATCACAGTATCGTAGTCGGCATTCGAATGGCCCAAACACACCTTCACGCCCGAAGCGACAAGCATGCGGATCACCTCCGGCGACACATTCTCAGGCGCAAGCGTGACAACTTTAATCCCCAAATCTTGACGACAAAATACCGCGAGTTCGGCCTCGGTGATTTCGCGAATAAATCCCTGCGGATGCACGCCTTTTTTAGGCACAGATAAATGTGGCCCTTCAAAATGCACCCCTAAAACGCCAGCGCTACCTTTGACTAAAGCCTCAGCCACGGCATCGGCTGCATTGGCCATCACGCTAACATCATCGGTGATAAGCGTAGGTAAAAATCCCGTCGTACCAAAACGCGCATGGGCACGGCCGATAGTCTCAATGCAATTCACACTCGGATCGGCATTGAATAACGCCCCGCCGCCACCGTTCACTTGCACATCGATAAAACCTGGCACCAGCGTTCCGGCTTGGCGGATTTCCTTCGCACCTGAGACAGTATCAAACGCCAAAATGTGCCCGTCTTCGACAGTCACAGGCACATCTTGATGGAAATATTCACCATCAAAAATACGCTCGGCGATCAGGGTGATTTTCATCGCAAACCTCTTTCAATAAATAATACGAGTGACTTAAGTCTTTAATTTCGGCAGCTTAAAGCGTTTGGGTCACTTTTTTAAGGCCAGCCGGTTGATCAGGGTCGATACCGCGGGCAATCGCAACCGCAGCCACGTCGATATAGAAACGTTGTAATAAGGCTAACGGCGCCACACGGGGGTGAATGTCGGTCGAAGTTTGATTCAGATGCACTAAATCGGCGCCGCGTTGACTCACATTTTCAATTTGTTCGATATGGCTAGCGTAGGATTCATCACCAATGCATACATCGACGATAGTGAGTTTTTTCTCAACTAAGGTCACAGGACCGTGGAGGAACTCAGCACTACTAAAGGCTTCAGCATGGATTGAACACACTTCTTTTAGCTTAAGCGCAATTTCCTTAGATACCGCATAACCTAAACCACGGCCGAGTACCACTAAGTTCTTCACGTCGGCAACGGATTCGGGTGTGAGTTGTGGCTCAGCGTCCACCGCAGTTTGCAGCGCTTGAGGTAAAGACGCTACGGCGCTAGCGAGCGATTCGCTTTGAGTCCAAGCGGCGGCGAGTTGTAAAATCGCCGACAAGGTCGCGAGGTAACTCTTAGTTGCGGCAACCGCTTTTTCTTCGCCGGCGCGTAAAGGTACAACTACATCGACGATATCTTTAATTGGTGCGGTTTCATCATTTACTAAGGCAACACAGAAAGCGCCGGCATTTTTTGCCATCCGCGCCTGCGCCAAAATATCAGGGCTACGGCCAGATTGTGAAATCACAATCACCAAACCGCCTTCTAATTTCAAGGTCTTACCGTAGACACTGGCCACTGAAGGTGCGGCGGCAAACGTCGGTACACCCGCTTCAATTTCAAATAAGTACTTAGCGAACACACCCGCATGATCCGATGAACCACGACCAACGATCATGACGAAACGGGGATCGAAGGCGCGCAGTTTTTCACCTAACTGTTGCATGATGTCAGCGTTAGCTTCTAACTGACCAGCGATTTTTTGCGGTGCGGTGCGAGCTTCTTGCTCCATAATAGTGTTTGTCATGTCTTTTACCTTCAGGTTCAAATACAGGATTTGGCTTCAGTGCCTTTTTGCACTGACAACGACTTATTAAATTCTTGCTGGGCGAAATACATAGCACCGAGTTCGGGTGGGGCTAAGGTTTCTGAAATTTTGGCAACCACATCGGCACCGAGCCAAGCTTGTAAAGGCTCAGCAAGGCCTCCAATCATGGAAAAACGCACTGGATTTAGCCGAAATAACTTACGTGCCATTTCGCTTATATAATCCGCGCCCTCTTGCACTATAGCCGTCGCTACCGCGTCACCTTCATTGGCGCAATCAAGCACACTTCTGGCTAATGCGGCGTAGCAACTTGATGATTTACCTGCTAGATTTTCGACAATCCCGAGTGCATCTGTGACGTTAAAATAATTAAGCAGCATATCGGTTAATCGGGTCGGCGCGGCAAAACCATCGAGCGCTAACAGCACATGCTCGGCGGCTTTCAAACCCAGCCAAGCACCGCTGCCTTTATCACCCAATGCAAAACCATAACCACCAATACTCAAACTGGTATCGCCAACATGGGCATAACCGCAAGAACCTGTGCCCGTGATGATCACTGCGCCATCGGCACCTCGGTGGGCACCAATACAAGCAGTATGCAGATCTGTAGTGACATACATGGCCGCAAAAGGATGCTGCCAGTTGATCACGTCTTGATATAACCTAGGGACATTTACGCCAGCAAGACCAAGACCCGCCACCAGCAAGTGACTATCGCTCTCATTCATACCCGCATCCAGCAACGCCAGGCGAGTCGATGCTTGAATAGATTCAAATGTTTGTGTTAGACCATGCAGTGGATTAGCACGTCCAGCAACACCTGTCCCTAAAACGGTACCGTCTGCGCAGTAGATGGTGGCCCGGCACTTACTGCCGCCGCCATCTACACCTATAAACAGTTGTTGATCCTTTGTCTGGACTAACCCCATGACACCCCTCTTCATCTCTCAATGCAGTGCTATCGTTGCTGATGTGGAACCGTTAAGACGGCACTCAACTTTAGTTAACTCAATGTTACAGTAAAAATGACAGCGTTGTCATTTACTTTTTAAAGCAATTTCTAATCAAAATTTAAATTGAGGAAATCACTGGAATCGAAAAAGAAAAAGGCTGCATTTTTTTCATAAAATACAGCCAGATATAAAAACCGATTTAGTTAACGATTAAACTTCTGCCCCTGCGAATGCCATCGGCGGCAATGGCGCGGATCTCAATAGGTGCAGTGACCGCCAGCCCCGCTTGATAAGCTTGCCATGGGCCATTGAGGCTTCGGTATTCGAGTTTGAGCCCTGGATAGGCGATATTGGCAAACAGTTTACCGTCACGGATCTCGGCGCCGACCGTCGGTACGCGATAATCAATCCCCGCTTTATCTAGCTTGATAAACTCTTTGTGGCCTAAGGTATTCGCAAGTTGTTGCCAATCTTTTGCCTGGGCTTCACGCATCGCTGGGGTAAAAAATCCCGAGCCCTGGTGATACACTGCGCCTTGATATTGATAGGGAACTTCCCAAGCTGCTTGATGCCACGCACGCTCGGCCAGCATCAACAAACGAGGAAAAATCATGTACTCGGCAGTATCGTCACTGCGAATAGTTTCACTCCAGAGTTGCCCTTGAAGGCCACTAAAGACTTTGCCTTCTTCCCTCGGACCCGAGACTTTGTTACCCGCCTCATCGAGTTTTAGCCTGTCGTCCGCTTCGAATGGCTGATGCTGAATATCGGTCCATTGCTCGGCGTTAGCGGCTAAATTATCAGGCATAAAGCTAAAGACTTTATGGCTGTTGGTCGCGCGGCTCGCCCAGTAATAACCATGCTCCTTAGGATCGGCCTCGTAGGGGAAGTCAAAGTACAACACCTCAGGATTAGAAAGCACAACCTCCCACCCCAAATTCACTTGTTGATTAGCACGCGAATGACCTTTGTGGGCAATCACATCCCAAATATTGGACTGCACTTTGGCCGGCATATTCTCAGGGCGAACATGGCTCATGCCATCGCTCCATCCTGCTGCTTCTATACCCTTACTTGCCAATTGGTTTGAGATGCGCTCAATAAAATAAGCACCTAATTCGTCGATTGATTTCACGCCCTTATCGTTATTTTCCACAAAAGATAAACACTGGGGAGATTGCTTCCACGCCCCTGCCGTTTCATCCGCGCCTATGTGATAACGGGTTAATGGTTGTCCAGCGGTTTGGTGTAATTTCGCAATCTCATCAATTACTTTATCGACAAACTGATAGGTCGATTCCATGCAGACGTTAAGCGTATTGTCGTTGTAATACTGCACCGAGGAATAAACGGTTTTATCATCGGCATCCGAAAGCAGATAGGTTTTAGCCTCAGCGACTTTACCTTCGGCGATTAACTTACGGTAGCGCGCCTCCATCGATTTAATTGCCGCACGGCTGTGGCCCGGCATGTCCATCGATGGGATAACTTGAATTTGCCGCGCATCGGCATATTTCACTATGTCGATATAATCTTGTTTAGTATAGAAACCATTAACGCTCGCATCCGCATATGGGCCGCTGCCCAGTTGCGGTAACAGGCAGGTATTTTCCTCAAGGTCGTGACAGCGTTGACTGCCGATGTCGGTCAGTTCAGGTAGCCCGTCGATTTCGAGGCGCCAACCTTCATCGTCAGCCATATGCAAGTGCAACTTATTGAGTTTATAGGCCGCCATTTGATCGAGCAGATCGAGGACAAAGGCTTTACTGTGGAAATTACGCGCGACATCGATATGCATACCACGGAACGGATACCGCGGGCTATCTTCGATGGTCATCGCATTGACTCGCAAGTCCTTCACATCGACTAGGCTCGCAAGTGACGCGAGTGCATAGGAGAACCCCGCAGCATCGGCAGCGGTGATATTGATTTCACCCGCTTTGATATCGAGCCGATAGCTGCCCCCATTGCCCACACTATGCTGCAATTTAACAGTTAAACCTTGGTCGTTTTCAGCCACACCAAGACGGGCTAAACGCGCTAATGCGGCCGCGACTTGATCTGGCGTCAGCAGTTTTGGATCTAGCGTTTGATAATCGACTTTAATACCCGCAGCTAAAGATACGGCCTTATCGGCGCCGTGTACTTGGACATTTTGCGGCGTAGGAATAATCGCGTTGGTCGCCAGTGCGACATCTTCACTCACAGCTTGATTATTGACAAATAACTTTGCTGCATCAGCGGGTTGTAATTTATCCGTCTCAGTGCGGCGATATTGTTTCACCCTATCTGTATAGCCTTCGACATAGGGACGCACTTCTAATTTGGTTTCAGGGTCTTGTCCCACCTGAGTGCTGGCAATCAACACTGGCGCTAACGGCTCGGCAACTAAGTAGTAATTAGGCATGGCATCGGTTTCTGACAATTGCCATAACTCACCACGGAATCGCAGGGTCTTTTTCACACCTTTGCTAAAACCGGTAAAAGCCGCTGTCGGCGCAATGCGATATAAGTCGCCCTTTACGTGGGAGATTGTAAATTCATCGCTCTGAACCGATTGCACAGGGCGCATTTGGCTGAAATAAATCGCCCAGTCACGACTAGCAAGATCCATCCCCGGCACAAAATCAATTTCGGCCACAAAACAGCGCCCTTCGGCGAGATCTTTTTTGCAGCTATCATCGGGGATATTAGTCACAACCCGGTAAGTGACGGCCAAGGTATCGCCCAATTGCTGTAATTGAGTTTGAGTTAATGCACCTGAAGCGGCGCTAGGCTCAGTGGCAGGCGAGGCTTGCACAGGGTTAGCAGCCTGATTTGCTCCCTGAGACTCAGGCGCATCTGAACAGGCGGTTAAACCGAGTGCGACCAATATGGCGGTCGCGGCAAATGTTTTATTCATGATTATCCTTATCTAGCTCCAGAAATGGCTACAATCTGAAGGAAGTTACTAATGTCCGCAGTCTTTCCCCTTGGTGAAACAACCTCTCACTCGAATGCGCTAAGTGCTCGCTATCGAGTGATGCTGAACCTGAGACATTGGCAAGATCATTTAACGTACGAGAAATCGCTTCGGTGACGCAGGTTTGCTCCTGCGCCGCATGGGAAACTTCGATGTTCATATTACTGATATTTGAGACTAAATCAGTCACTTTAGTGAGCACTAGCTTAATTTCTTCCGAGCGGCTTACGCCCTGAGTCGAAAGGGCTTGGCTCGCTTGCATCACAGTGACAGTCTCGGCCACTCGGCTCTGAACCTGCTGGATCATTTTCTGGATTTCACCGGTGGCTTGTTGAGTTCTACTCGCCAAGGTGCGCACTTCATCGGCCACCACAGCAAAACCGCGCCCCTGTTCGCCCGCCCTCGCCGCTTCAATGGCAGCATTAAGCGCCAGTAAGTTGGTTTGCTCGGCAATACTGTTGATGACTACAACAACTTCATCAATCTTTTGGGTTTCTTGCTGTAACTGGGATACTGACAGTGCAGAGCGGGCTAATTCAGATGCCAACTTGCGGGTAATATCTAATCCAGAATCGAACTGCCTCTGACTGTCATCGACCGCTTTATCGGCCTGACTCGCCGCATCCGCGGTGCGTTTGGCATTAATGGCGACTTCATTAGCACTGGCGCTCAGTTGAGTTACCGCCGTGACCGCGGCTTCGGTTTCTTTTAGTTGGGTTTGCACGCGATCATTATTGGTTTGCGACAGCGACCCCAGCGCTTTGGCATCGCCCAGTAATTGCCCTGAGGTTTCGTGCACTTTGGAAATCGTGCCGTGGATTTGCTCCACAAAACCATTAAATGCCTTGGCAAGCTGACCAATCTCATCCTGACTCTCAACCGGTAATCTGTGGCATAAATCGCCGTCACCGCTGGCAATTTCCTCCATGGCTTGCACTATATTGGCCAGTGGCCTAATGACGAGCCGCTTCAAAATAATGAAGATCACGACTAAGCTGCCACCTAAGATCATTAAGGCTTGGAGAAAATAACCTAATAGCAAATCAGACAATTGGGCTTTCATCGGCAATGTTGAAAAAGCGATGCTCAATTGCCCCGTAGGATTACCTTGATCTGAAAACTGAATGTCGCGCTTCAGCAAATCACTGTCCGACACGGCTTCGGTCTGTTGATGTTGCGCGAGAACTTTACCGCGATGATCCGTCACTACTATCTGATAAATTTGCGCTGATTTAAGCATCACAGATAACACGGCACGGATCTGCTCATAGTCGTAGGTAAAAATGGGCTGTGCCATAGTCACTTGCAAATTGGCGACGGTATTGTTTTCAAACTCGATTTCACTGGCGGCTAATTTATCACTCGCCAACCAGTAAGATGCGCTAAACAGCACGCTAACAATCATAAAAATTGCTGCCGCTAATCCAATTTGTACTTTTAAGGCTAATGTTTTCATTATTTTGCACCTTGCATACTAAAAAGATCTAACCATAATTCTTTGCGATCTATTGGCGTTAACGGGCTTAAATCCGGCGTATTGAGGCGGATAATGACCCTTTGATCAAATTTGGCTTCACGGTACAACTGCTCAATTTTCAGCTCGCGATTGAACATCTCATCAAAGGAGCCGTCGCTTATCATACTTTCAAGCCCGGCTAAAATGGCCGCAGCGAGTTCGGGACGCTTAGGGGACACAAAGAAATACGCCGGCGAGCGATATTGCAACAGGATATGGCTATCAACCTTAAGTGCGGGATCGGGGTGGCTTGCGAGTTCATCGCCAATCTCCTGGGCGCCGAGGGCGAGATAATCAAAACGCCCACCTTCTAACATGGGGTATAAATTGCTGTACTGATAACTCGTAACCACGGGTAATCCATTGGCTTCTAGAATAGTCGCATCGGGCCAATAACGATTTTGCCCCGCCTTTAACTGCCTAAAATCCGCCATGGTTTTCACATTGGCAAATCGCATCTCATCCGCTTTGCGGATAATCAATAACCGATTACCGAGCAGCCCTTTAAACAAGGGAATGCGCACGGGTAACACAGTTTCTTCCAACTCTTTTGATGTCATGCTCCAAAACACATCGACTGTCCCTGCTAGGGTTTCTTCGACCTTACGTTTTTGATTCATCTGCGTCGACATTTCTTGCGCTTGATAGCCCGAATCCGAGCGCCGCAATGCTTCTTCAAGTAAGTTGAGTAGCCATGTCTGCTGTATCGCTGTGGTGACGATTGTTTTAGAGGTTGATGGCTGAGTGTTAACAGCCTTAGAAACGCCAGATTTTATGGGATCAGACTTAGAGTTAGAGCCAGAATCCGCGGCGAAATGACTGGAGGCGTTATCGGCTGCAAACACAGTAAAAGATGAGGACATCGAAACAGCGGCTGATGCAAGGATGAAAGATAATAAGCAAACAGCTCGTTTAGTGATAACGACCGTGTAAGCACTTGGGGTGATATAGCAAAAAACATGGCGAATGCCATTCGTCATACCCGTTGCAATAACACGCACCACAGCCGTTAAATAAATCGCCATAAATTGCAGCCTCTTTTTATTATCTGGTTTTTACCAGTGAGTTTTATTTATCTATGCCGCTAATGTTCAAATGCTGAGATAGGCAGTTGAGTAATACCGTAAAAACATTCTAAAAAAATGGCTGGGCACTTTTTACAGTACCCAGCCAACGCTAGTTTCTGGGGAGAGACTATCAAAATATCAAAGACAAACGTATCGCCGCCCGACAGCAATACTCCTGCCAAATACATGAAAAGGAGACCTCATCCTCACATGTAGACCTTACAGACAACGTATCACACAAGCAGATGACAACGCTGTCATCATTAAATTACACAAGAAAGAACATGATTTCTATTAAGCGACAATTACGGTGGCCGGTCTAGCGACAATTATCTTGGCCGGTTGATCTGATAAGGTTCGGTACAGCAGAACGGAGGAGTTCACTGTGCCGGGAACACGAATCACTCATCAACAGGTCACCATTTACATGAGACATAGAAAACGTCATAGCCAAGTTATCGCTGCTGCAAAAGCGGGTATTTCAGAGCGTTCTGCAAGGCGAATCGATAAACAAAACGAGCAGCAAACGTCGAATAAGCGTCAATGGCGAACACGCAAAGATCCACTTGAAGCTATTTGGGAAAGTATTGTTGTTCCCTTACTTCAAGATGATGAAACCTTAATGCCCGTCGGTATTTTCGATCATCTGTGTGAGTTTCATACCGATAAATTCAGTCCGAGCTCGCGCCGAACTTTAGAGCGTCGCATTCATAAATGGCGAGCTCTCAACGGCTCAAGTAAGGACGTTATGTTCCTCCAAACGCATGAATACGGTGCGTTGGGTATTACCGACTTCACTCATGTTCAGTCACCCGTGACCATTGCGCATGAGCCGCTTAAACATATGCTCCTCCATTACCGCATGCCCGCCAGTGGCTGGGCATATGCTCAAGTCATCTATGGTGGTGAAAGCTTTGCTGCGTTCTCTGATGGCCTGCAGAGAGCGTTTAAGACCGCAGGTGGTGTTCCGAAAGAGGTACGCACGGATAGTCTCAGTGCGGCCTATCGAAACCATTCAAATGATGACGACTTAACTGAGCGTTTTAATGAGTTAGTTACTCATTATGGCTTTAAGGCCTCCCGCAACAATCGTGGTGTTGCGCACGAGAACGGCGCCATAGAGAGCCCTCATGGACATCTCAAGTCACAAGTAGAACAAGCGCTAAAAATTCGTCGAAGCTACAACTTTGAAACACGAGAAGCCTATGAGCAATTTGTGGCAGATATTGTCGCTCGGCGTAATCGTCGCATCAGTGATAAGTACCTAATCGAGCAGCGACAATTACAGGCTTTACCGCGACTAATGAGCGTCAATTACACCGAGCATTATCTAACGGTGTCACGCACAAGTACGATCTCATTAAAGCGTGTTACCTACAGTGTGCCATCGCGCCTTATTAGTAGTCGATTATTGGTTCGACTATACGATAACCGACTAGAGTTATTCTATGGTACTGATTTAATTCAAGAGTTAGAGCGCGTGCATGCGTCTAAAGGCTCTCGAGCTCGCAGTATTAGCTACTTACATGTAATTGACGCGCTAGTTAAAAAGCCATTGGCGTTTCGCAATTCGCAGCTACGTGATGATTTACTTCCGGACGACAATTACAAGGCCATTTGGAAATACGTCGACGAACACCTTTTAGCGGATAAAGCGAGCTATTACATGGTAAAACTGCTGCATTTAGCCAAACAAAGTGGCTGTGAGCGTCAATTAGGGCGTTTTGTGGCAGCGTCAATTACTCAGCGACAATTACCGGCCATCCGAGAGTGTGAGAAGCAGTTTTTGTTCATTGAACCAAACACACCCCAAATGACGATAAAGCAGCACAGCTTGAGCTCTTACAACAGCATGATACCTGGGGGCTTAAATGGATAACTCAACCGCCTCACTCCCGATCATGCTCAAGCAGCTAAAGCTCGCGACCATGGTTCAGCAATGGAGCACGCTGGGTAAAAAGGCGATAAAAGAACAATGGAGCCCTCAGCAATATCTGTTTGAGCTATGCCACATCGAGCTTGCAACGCGTGATGACAGGCGTCTTCAACGGCTTCTCAAGGAAGCTAAATTACCCGTGGGTAAGAACCTTAGCAACTTCGATTTTAATCTTGTTGAAGGTGTTAATAAGCATCTTATTGCCGACTTAATTAATCAACCAAGCTGGTTAAAGCTTGGTGGCAACATCCTACTTTTTGGTGCCAGCGGCTTAGGTAAAACACACATCGCAAGCAGCATTGGCTACGGCCTTATCGAACAAGGTCACAAAGTTAAGTTTATTGCGGCCTCAGCTATTGTTCAGCAACTGCAGCAGGCGAAGCAACACTTACGACTGCAAGATGAGCTTCTAAAGCTTGATAAGTACAGTTTATTGATCATCGATGATGTTGGTTACGTTCGCAAAACGGAACAAGAAACGAGTGTGCTTTTTGAGCTGATTGCGCATCGATATGAGCGCCACAGCATGATCATCACATCGAATAAATCGTTCGACCAATGGGATGAGCTTTTTGATGACTCAACGATGACCATAGCTGCTATCGATCGGTTAGTTCATCACGCAACGATTATTCACTGCGAAGGTGAAAGTTATCGTCGTAAAACGGCCCTGAGTAAGGGCGATTAAAATTCGGTATCAACCGGCCAAGATAATTGTCGGAAAACCGGCCAAGATAATTGACGCTAGATAATGATTTCTACATTTTTTTGACAATTGTTGTTGTTTTTTATGAAAAGATATACTTAATCCATATTATTCATATAGTTAAATTGCCAACTTTATTTATTCAAGCCCATGTGACAACGCTGTCTTTCATTGGTAACATAGCGATAACATGACAAAGATCACAGTAGCTATCGATGGATCCCTTTAACACATTAACCCCTAGCAATACTCAAGCAGCTGTGCGCTTACATCGGCACTACCGAAACCTCAGCTTGGTATTGCTGCTTTGCGGAACTTGGTTATTTTGGGCGAGCCATTTTCATCCGCTATTTGATCTTATCCAAGAATATGGTCGGTTCGTTTTTCTAGGCATCACAGGAGCGATATTTGCAAACTCGACGGGAGCAGGCGGTGGAGTGATCTTTATTCCGGTATTTTCGAGCCTCGGTTTTACAGAAGCCCAAAGTGTCGCAACATCATTTATGATCCAATGTTTTGGTATGACTGCAGGCGCGATTTCATGGTCCGTGTATTATCGAAAACAGCATCACCAAGATAATCTATGGTTGAGCTTGATAAAGACGTCATCATTTACAGCCATATTTTCGGTATTAGGATTATGGACTAGCCAGCTATTGCAACTTAATTCCCCTTCTTCGCTGCACACAAGTTTCAGCATTTTCTCGATAGTACTCGGGATCGCCATCATTATTAGTTTAATAACTTATTTATCCATTACAATATCAATCAAACTCAGCGAGCAAAGGTGAGCATAAATAACAGAATAAAAACCGCGCTTCGCAAAATCGAGTAAAATCACATCATCTAGCTGCTGTAATTTTTGCTCATCGACAGTATAAATCCCATCAATATTCGTTTTAGCACCATCTAGCCCGGTAACAGTCAAAGCTTTAGGCTGCAATAGATTATGCTTAAGTAACAAGTCAATAAAATATTTAGTCATCACTCTGTAATCAGCCTGTAATGCCGCAAGTTCTAATTTCTTTGAAAGATAAGTAGTTTTATCACCAGCATCATTAAATAATCGATTAGAACCGTTTTCGGTCACTGCCGAATTATTAATATCTATACCTAAAATAATTTTCCCTTCCGAAGTATCGCTCATACCGAAAGGATATAGCTGCACTTGGATCGGCAAGTAACGGGATAGCCACTGTCCGTTCTGTAGCAGTTTATTGCTATTAGGTTTTAATGCCGTTATAGCCACTGAGATAAACTCGCCTGTTTGCGCATTCTTTGTAAAGATAATCGGAAAACTAGTAGCAGCAGACATAAACTCCTGCACCTGAAGGGGTAACATATGGGCAGTTTCAAAACAACTATAATCAATGACATCATTTACAGCTAAATTTTTATGTACAGCGTCATTTAGAGGCACAAATTGTGTTTTCATTTTATTTTCCTTTATTAACACATTAACTCTGATATTTTAAATCCGTTGCAACCCGTAAAGACTGATTTTTTCCAGAAGCTCCCTGTGCTCGGGAAGTCCGCCTACCATTCGCTGTGTTATGGTTCTCAATTCATTAAGATACAATTTGGCATTTTTCAGCGAATCAGGGTGAGTATGGGACTGCTTAGTCGGATACTTCATGCCATAAAGAACATACAAGTAATTATCCATATTAAAAACTTCAAACTTTGATGGGAAATCCTCTGGGATCGGAATAAATTGCTTCCACAGTGTAAGCCGCTGTTTTAATAAATCTGGGATAGTCTCATCGGCTCGGTTATCACGCCAAAATGCAGAGTCAGCTCTATCCGATAGGCAATAATGTAATTTGGCGAATTCAACAACCCTTTCCCATGCTTGGGAAACAGTATCATTAAATCGTTTGGCTAAATAACTGATATCCTCTTTATCCGTTGGAAACCGTTCGGCCAGCAAACGTGCTGAAAAATCAGTTAAAAGTATTGATGTGGCTTCGATAGGCTCTAAAAAACCTTGCGCTAAACCCAAAGCCACACAATTTTTGGCCCAAAACTGCTGGCGATAGCCTACTGTCATGGGGATTTTTCGATGAACGATATCCGCAAGCTTACCGCCTAAATAACGGTCAAATTTAGCCTCAGCCTCAGCATGTTCCATATGCTGGGAAGAATAAACAAAGCCAGTGCCGCGTCTTTGGGTTAGCGCAATATCCCAAATCCACCCCGCTTGATGTGCTGTTGCAAGAGTAAATGGGGGAATAATATCCGATTGCTGTGTCGGTACTTGAGCCACTAATGCCGTATCAATAAAAAGCTGGTGTGATTTATTAATAAAAGGGACGTCTAATTTTTTTGCTAAAAGAATCGATTCAAAACCACTGCAATCTATATAGAAATCAAAGGACAAAACGCCATTGTCAGTCAGCAATGACGCAATTGAGCCATCTGCAGTTAAATTAACATCCCGGACAGTCATAGAGATATGCTCAACCTTAAACTTTTCTACTGCGTTCTTCGCTAATAACTTTGCAAATTTGGCAGCATTGAGATGATAAGCATAACCAAGCACGCCTGAATATTCAGGAGTAGTAATGAGCTTTGGAGCCTTATTGGCTTCACAAACAGCATGCTGCGGAGACACATATTCCGCAAAATGTTCACTCTTATCCATTAACCAACTTGCCGTTAAATCCTCACCTAAGGAATTTGGCATATCAAAAAGATGGTGATAAAAATTCCCTTTGCCGTGGCGAGATTTATCTAACCAATTAACGAACTTAATTGATTGTTTGAAGGTGACATCGCATGAACGAATGAACTCTGACTCACTAATTCCAAAACTCTGTAATGATCTTCGAATAGCTGGCACTGTCCCTTCACCGACACCAATGATAGGAATGTCCGGCGATTCTATCAAGGTGATGGAAAGCTCAGGATTATCTTTCAATACGCGGCCTAAATGATTAGCCGCTAACCAGCCAGAAGTTCCACCACCAATAATGGCGATTTTTCTAATTGTCATAACTCGCCCCACCTTTTAGATAGAAACATGAACAGCTAGGTTTATATTTCTTACTCGTTCTGTATTTATTTTACTTTTAATAGATAAATTTGAATCTTAATAAAAAGCCTAGCGAGTGCTAGGCTTTTATTTTTACATTATCATTTTAGAAACGTAATGCTACACCGAGTTTATAGCGGGCTTCACCTTCAAAGCTCCATACTGGGTAGTCATCTTTAAACTCACTGATAACGCCTTCAGCATCCACTGGTGCAACACCTTTCTGTATGCTGTCTTCTTCAAGTAAGTTAACCACTTCAAAGGTAACAGATAAGTAATCGGTCACATTATAGTTAGCACTTAAATCTACTGTGCCATAGGCTTGATGTTCGCGGTTACCGTAGAAACCTGGTAATTCACGCATCATATATTCAGAGCGCCAGTTATAGGCTACACGGGCAGAGAAATCATCCATCTCGTAATAGCCAACTAAGTTCACTGTGTGTTTAGATGAATCAGAGAATACACCTACACGGTCTGCATAGTTTTCAGCTGGAGAAGAAGCATCAGCAAAGGTGTAGTTAGCAGAGTAACCAAGGCCATTATCGAATCCATCCTGTAACTGAAGTTCAATACCATCGATAGAGCCACCGTTAGCATTATAGTTTTCACTCACTGTCCAACAGTCGTAGACACCAGCACCACATGAGCTACCACCCGCTGCAACTAAGTTAGGATCTTCAATGCCAATTTGTTGATTCAGTTTTTCTCTAGTAGAGATAAATGAGCTAACATCTTTAATAAAGTAAGTCGCTGCAAATAAACCTTCACCACTGAAATACCACTCAATACTTAAATCAGCTTGAGAAGCTTTAAAGGGTTGTAGGTCTACGCTACCTGTGACTTTCTTTTCGTTACCTGGCGTCCCATCATTAAAACCAGGCAATTTAGATGTGGCGAATAAATCAGCATAGTTTGGACGAGAAATAACTTGTGCTGCCGAGGCTCTTAAAATTAAATCACTGGCTAAGTCGAATGCAATGTTTACGCTAGGTAATACATCGTTATAACTCGCTTTATCAGTGCTTAACTCATCGGCATAAGTACCCGTTTGGCTAAATGCATAGTAATCAGATTCAACATCAGTAGAAATATATCTTAAACCGACGTTACCGCGAACACCTTCAGTCGCAAATGTAGCCATGCTATACAGAGCGAAGTTCTTTTCCTGCAAAGTACCATAGCCAGATTTATCGAGAGTAAAACCATCGATTGCAGCATAAGCATCGTTAATCATGTTATCAAAAATAGGCTTAGGCAAAGTGAAACCTGCGCCTGATGACATAGTGCCTGAATAGTATTCAGAGGCATCTTTGGCAACGATGTTTGATGATTGAGCAGCTTCTGTCGTTTGAGTTACATCGTGATCGGCATAGCTAATACCTGATTTAATTGAGGTAATAACGCCAAGTTCGAGGGGAACGGTAATATCAAAGGTCGCGAACGACTCTTCATCTGTATTGGGTTGCTTTTTAAGGGCCCAGCCAGCAGTTTCTAACTGACCATTAAAATCGCCCGCATCAAACGAGTTATTGGCGATGTTAATATCAATCACATCACCGGTCGCGTCATAAGTACCAGCAAAATCTTCTGGTTTACCAATAGATTGACCGTAGTTAGATGTAAGATCTGTACCACCTTCGGCTTTAGTTTTACCGATACGGCCTTCTAATTTATAGGCATCTGCTTGATATGCAAAATCCAGGTCAACAGTATCAGAGGACATACTTGCTTTACGCGCCCATGTCTGTGCCCAAGCAAAACCACCTTTATCCGTATGCTCAACTAAAGTACAAACACCGGCGGCATTTTTCTTAAGACAAGTATTCTCACCTTGTTGAGTTGGGAATAGGAAAATTGACGTGTTCGCATTGTTTGCATCAAGCTGCAGACTCATCAGATTCAAACCAAACTCAAGATTCTCTGTTGGTCGGTATTGGAGCGCCGCATTTAAGGCCGTACGTTCACGATCCTGTTGGAATGTTGTTGGGACAATTTCCCCCCAACCCAGCAAGGTTTCGATACCATTGCGCTGGTATTGAGTTTTATCCAATGAACCTGCGACTAAGAAACCAAATTTTTCATCTTCCGTTTTCCAGCTGTATAGGCCTGATGTTTGTGGATCAATTTCTTCAGAGATACTGCCGTAATCGCCTTTTGCACTCAAGAAGACTGAGTTTGCATCTAAATCTAATGGCTTACGAGTTTCAACAACGACGGTTCCACCGATGCCACCTTCAGCGATATCGGCTTGAGATGATTTATAAACTTGAATACCACCGACCATTTCTGGTGGCAGTAAGCTGTAGTTAAAGCTACGGTCAATGGCTTGTTGATCAAACCACCCCGTTGAAGCAACGGCATGACCATTTAGCAATGTACTTGTTAATTGGCTAGAAGCGCCACGGATTGACACTTGCTGTCCTTGGCCAAATTGGCGGTTTACAGCAACACCAGGAATACGGCCTAAAGACTCACCGACATCACCATCAGGAAATTTACCAATATCTTCAGCGGTAACAGCATCAACTACAGCATCAGAGAAACGTTTATCGTTAACCGATGCTTTCATAGAAGCACGCATACCACGGACTTCAATTTTTTCAATATTTTCTGGCGCAGCTGTGGTTGCCGCAGCGTCTTCCGCCGCAACAGCGCTGATAGAGACAGCGCTACCGAGTAGGATAGCAATATTTGTAGCTAGTACACTTTTCTTAAAGGTTGATGGTCGCATCTCGTTTCCCTTCCATAACTTTATTATCGTTTTAGTATTCATAACCATTCCCCACGGAATGACAACGCTGTCATGTCTGAAGCAAACATTACACAATAATTAACAGCCTTGCCACAACAAAATAACGCCTGACGAAAAAAAATGTCATAAAGCGCAATTATTAAACAATGAGAATTTGAATTTCAATTATAAAACATGCAGTTATAAAAATAGGTGTAAAATTACAACCATCAACTCTCCCGTAACAGAATGAAAATAATGCCAGTTTGTAACAATCTGCCATTGCTAAGCACCTTAAATGCTCGCACTATAAGTCCCACAAATATAAAAATGGCTACGAAAATGTAAGCTTGTAAATTGCTGTTAAAGCATTTACGTTCATGGAACAGCTAGCCCTTCGCGATCTTAGATAAAGAGTTTTTACATCAATGAAAGTCACCATCAACGACGTAGCTAAATATGCTGGAGTGTCAATTAAGACAGTATCCCGTGTCACGAATAACGAACCATCGGTGAAGCAGGCCACGGTTGATAAAGTTAATGAGGCTATCAAAGCACTAAATTATCAGCCTAATCTCGCGGCGAGAAATCTCGCGGGGACAAAATCCTATGCCATTGGTTTTATTTATGATAATCCCAACGCCTATTACATTATTGATATGCAAAATGGGATTCTGTCGGCCTGTAAAGACAAAGGATATGAGCTGGTTATTCATCCCTGCAATGCAAAATCTGCGTCAATATGTGAAGAGCTAACGGCCCTCGTAAAGTACTCAAGACTCGCAGGTTTAGTGCTAACGCCTCCCCTTTCTGAAGACCCAACCGTACTTAAAGCGCTGAGTGAAATTGATGCTAATTACGTTCGTATCATCGCAGGCGAAAACGTAAAAGATCAGGATGGGCTCACCATTCTTGTTAACGATAAATCCGGTGCTATCGAAATCACCCAGCATTTAATCGATTTAGGCCATAAAGAAATCGCATTCTTAAGTGGTGATTTGCATCACGAATCGACCAAGGAACGATTACTCGGTTATAAACAAGCATTAACAAAAAACCATTTAGCTCTGAATGAAGATTACATAATTGAAGGGAAGTATTCATTTGAGTCTGGTGTTGAAGGCGCTAACAGTCTTATCAAGCTTAAACATCGCCCTACGGCGATAGTCGCATGTAACGATGAAATCGCCGCCGGGGCACTTTTTGCGGCCCGTTTAGCAGGGTTAGATATCCCCTCGGATCTTTCGATTGTCGGCTTCGAAGACAGCCCTTTCTCCCGTCAAACTTGGCCTAAACTCACCACAGTGCATCAACCCAATTCTGAAATTGCCCAGGTTGCAACAGAGCTACTTATCGCAAAACGCCGAGAGCAAGATGCAAAATATGCGAAAACCTTTACACCTGAGCCTGTGATCCGCGATTCATCCGCAGCACCAAAACGCTAACATTATCCAATGTTCTAAACGAAAACAGAGAGCAAATGCTCTCTGTTTTTATTTAATAAGCCACTAATTTTAATGTAATTTAAGTTTAGGCCGTTGCCACTTTAATAGTTTTTGTGCAATGCGATAAACGATCGCTGAAAACCAACCATAAAGACTCGCTAAGTGCCTTTGATATAAAGAGATATACATAACTCGTGCAATATGGCCTTCAACAAAGAAAGTGCCAGAGCGTAAGTTCCCCATCAAATTTCCCACAGCAGAAAAGCGGCTCAATGACACCAGTGAACCATAATCTTTATATTCAAAGGCCTTTTCTGATTTCCCCTGTAACCGATTAACAATATTGTTGAATAAAGTATCAGCCATCTGGGCTGCAGCTTGAGCTCTTGGAGGAACCGCTTGGCCCGATTCAAGGATTAACAAAGCGCAGTCACCGAGGGCATAAATGTCCTGATGCCCTTTTACCCGCATACAAGTGTCGACCTCAACTTGGTTGCGCGCTGTGATGGGGAGCTTTGTGAAATTTTGAAAAGCTTTAGGTCCTTTAACCCCTGCAGCCCATACTTTTAATCCGGCCTCAATCACATCGCCATCTTGGGTGATAAAACCATTACGTGTCACTTCCTTTACTTGCACACCAATATGTAAACGTATACCAATTTTATCAAGCACTGCTTGAGCTCTAGCGCTCACTCGCTCAGGCAACTGCGGAAGTATTTTTGGGGAGGCCTCAATCAAATGTACATCGAGATGATGCTTCGAAATGTTGAGATAACCATATTCTTTAACTGATTCAATCACATGGTGAAGCTCGGCGGCTAATTCAACCCCTGTAGCCCCAGCGCCCACAATACCGATACTGACTCTTTCCTGTGTTTCATTTAGCTGCAGCAAAGCATCAAGCAATTTATGGTGGAACAGATTCGCATTTTCTAAGCTATCGAGAAATATACAATGCTCTTCTGCCCCTAAGGTGTTGAAACTATTCGAGACACCACCCAATGCAAGCACTAAATAGTCATACTCTATTTGCCGTGGCGCTAACAGCATCTCGCCGTCATCACTATAGACCGCAGCTAATTGAATAATCTTAGCATCGGGTTCGCATTGTTCTATTTCGCCTCGAATATAGCGATAGCCATTTTTAAGCCCATGATCACGATAGAGTAATCCCTCAATTGATTGATCTATCACACCAACTGCGACTTCATGTAATTTAGGCTTCCATATATGAATAGGACTTTTGTCAATTAAGCACACATCGACGACATCACTACCGCCCCATTTTCGGCCCAACTTAGATGCAAGCGCTAAACCGGCGGCGCCACCACCCACAATCACTATTCTTTTTGTAGCCAAAATAACAACCTCGATAACCCATTTAAGAGGCTAAGTTATACCATGTTACAGATAAGAGATAACTACTTTAGTCAAGTAAAGTGGGCTATTTTCCATTAAAGATCTTTCAGAATGTGGCATATAGAGTAGATGCCAAGAACGCTTTAAGCCCAATAAAAAAGGGCCTTAAGGCCCTTTAAAATCATTATGATGGATTATACAGCCTCTTCGTTTTCTTCACCCGTGCGGATGCGAATAACACGCTCAACATCGGTCACAAAAATTTTACCGTCACCAATTTTACCAGTACGAGCGGTTTCGACAATAACATCAATCGCTTGGTCAACAAGCTCATCTTGGATAACTAGTTCAATCTTCACTTTAGGTAAAAAATCCACCATATATTCAGCACCACGATATAATTCAGTGTGCCCCTTTTGGCGTCCAAAACCTTTTACCTCTAGCACTGTCATCCCTGTAATACCAATCTCAGCAAGTGACTCGCGCACATCATCTAATTTAAAAGGCTTAATAATGGCTTCAACTTTTTTCATCAAAAATTCCTCGGCACTTGCATTAACATAATCAAACAGAATAGCACTAGCTTACACGGGCTTACGTCAATATTGAAGCACATACGCTGCTTTGCTCATAAAACACAGTTTCTACAAAACTGCGGTTAGCACATAACAGTCTAAAAAAAGCCCCCTGCTGAAGCTCAAAGATTTTATACTTATACTCTCGTCGTTCTCGACCCATTCGCTCGCGGGATGCAAGCGCAATACAAACAAGGAAGTGTTATGAGCATTTATCCAAAAGGCTTTAGCCTTATCGAACTTATTACCACGCTTTCAGTATCTGCAATCCTATTGGCCATAGGTGCGCCACCATTGACAGATTTTTATACCCGATATCGAGCCGATAGCAGTATACGAGTGATCCAACAAACATTGCAGTTCGCACGCAATCAAGCCATCTCCTTCAATAGTAAGGTAACAGTCTGCGCTCTTATCGATGATAAATGCGATTCAAACTGGCAAGTAGGCCTCACCGTTTTCATTGACATGAATAATAACAATCAACTAGATAGCAGTGATAAAAAGATCTATACAACCAATGCTTTTCACTCAAAAGATACTGTTAAATACAATCGTGCAGTCATTCGTTTTTTACCCGATGGATTAGCTTCTGGCACCAATGGAACGCTTAAATATTGTCCATCCAGCCCGACAAGTCCATATTCACAAGCAATCGTTATTAATCAAGCTGGTAGAACACGTATTTCAACGGATAGTAATATAAATTGCACTTAACCTAAGCACTAAGATAACAATTAAGCGTTTATATCTTGAGAGTGAACCATACTTAATATCATCACAAGGAAGCTATTTCATATCAAAAACATAAGATTAAAAAGGCACTCGTTAGATACTGAAATCAACAGCATTCTCGCTTATACTCTATAGAGTATTAGTGAGGATAGCTCGTATGCAGAACAAAATGGCTGGTTTTACCTTAGTTGAATTAATGGTCACTATTGCAGTTGCAGCAATTTTATTAACCATTGGAGTACCGTCACTGGTTTCTCTCTACGAAGGTATGCGGGTAAATAATAATATTACAAAAATCCATGACATTATGGTTTTTGCCCGCAATCAGGCGGTGAGCTATGGGACCACAGTGAATGTATGCCCCTTTGGGAGTGCCTCATCATGTGATGCAAGTGCTGACTGGAGCAAAGGAATTCGTGTATATATTGGGACTGATAAAGAATTGCGGGCTATTGACGGTTTCCATTCGAGTGACAAAATTACAGGTTCTGTTGATTCGCTAACATTCTCCGCTGACGGCCTTTCTTCTGGAGGAACATTAATTTATTGTCCCGGAGGAAAAACCGCGGAATCAAAGGGCGTTATAGTAAATGTTGGTGGCATCATTTCATACGGCGCTAATGGCAGCAGCTGTTAATCACCAATTTCGAATGAGTATTTATCTAAGCGTAATTTTATCTAATTGCTTGCTCTCGTCACTGGTAAATTCTTGGCTTAGAGGAACGCACTCGACGACATCTTTAATAAAATACTTTTTACCATCTGAGGCGGTTAGCTGCTTGCCTGGTAAACTGGCAATATTCAGGTTAACGTCTTTTACCTTCCAACGATAAAAAACCACCTTATCACCTTTAGATGCCGTAATGTGGCATTTATAGTCCTGTGCTGATTCACTCGTAGCTGCAACGGACATACAAGAAAAAATACCTAACACTAAACCAATAAGAGATCTGCTCATTTCCAACACTCCGCTGATGGGCCTTTTACACCCGCTGATGTCATAGTAATAGTTGCACAGGTGGAATCTCGGCTTGCTTGCCTCCCTTTCGCTGTTGCCGTAATCGTAAACGAGCTCGTACCAGCAGAAGCAACACTATAATATCCATGCTCAGTAAGAAAGGGGCTAGCTGATAGGCCAAGCTTTGTCATATCCGTCGTATAAGCACGATTATCCAAATAATACTGCTCCTGCAAATTTGCCACATTCATTACCGCAGCAACACCTTCCGAACGCCCACTCTTAATGATGTAGTCAATATACGATGGATAGGCAATCGCAGCTAAAATACCAATAATAACAACTGCAATCATCACTTCAATTAAAGTAAAGCCCTGTGAACTATTCTTCTTTTTCATCAACATCATCACTCATCAATATGGTAATAAATTTTATTGGTATCTAAGCCACCACCGAGTCCAATAGTGCCCTTACATTCACCATTTTCACACTCCCCTTTACCGACGCCAATTACATAAGCTTCGGCTTCCTTACCATCCTCAGGTTTTGGAATAACAATCTGCGGAGTATCGGGAACACGCTCTCCTACTTCATAGTAGAGTGTACTGGATGTCCTTGTACCTTTATGTAAATCAAAAACATAGAGTCTACCTTGCCCAGAAAAACCACAAACTCCGGCATCTAAATCTACTGCTTGATTAGTAGGGGGAACAAATGAAGTAAAATAAACTTTCCCATCGAATATTAATGAGGAAGAAAGACTCTTCTCACCTGCCGCAGGAAAATCATAGTACCAACCTCTTTTTTCACCAAAAGCAATATTTTCGCTTTGCGATGCTGGGGCTGATGATGTGACGTCATATAAATTTGAAATCGTCAAAGATAATGGCACATCAGTACCAGTGTATTGCTTTGTAACTACATTCCTATCCTGAAAGACGTAAAACATATCATTGGTAGTAGTGTCTAACGGATGCGTTCTGTTTCCAGTCCCTACAGTAACTGCATCATATGGAATATTTTGATATGACAAAACACCATTTTCTGAATGAAGATTATTAAATTGGGTTTGGGCAACCGTAGGTTCAGCGAAAAACATTCTATTATTTGGCGAACTGTCAGAACTAATTGATGCAAACTTAAAAATAGACCAAGTAGAATCAACTGCCGAAGGTAAATCCATACGCCAAACATTACCATCAATATCCGTTGCATAGATTCGGTCTGTTAATCCATCATTATTACTATCTAATATCGCAACCTTATTAGGGACACTCCCCATCCCAGTAGCTGTAAAACTATATTTATAAGCACCAGTCTCAGCATCAACTATATAAATAGCAGATCCAGAACCATCCGACGAGGCCATGCCTCCACCAAAAATAAGTACTGGCTTAGTATTTCCAGCAATAAAAGTCACCACAGGTTCTGACCATGATTGTCCAAGGTCCTCAAATTTAGTAGTCGATGAATCAATTTTCCACTTATATGCTGGAGAGTCTGGTGATGTTATATCTAATGCATAATAAGAAGTACCACCGCGTCGCATACCTAAAAATACCCAAGCTTTATTAACCTTCCCATCTGAATCTACTTCAGTATAGGCTACAGGTGATAAATCCATGCCGTAAACATCATGGCTTCCAGTTGAATCATCTTGCCTTAAAACAGGTATATTATGCAAAAGTTCTGAGGGAATAAATGCCCAAGATTCTGATACTGAACCGACAGAATAATCTCCACTACCAGTATCAGAGTCCTTAAACATATGCACTAATCCCTGATTAGTGCCAACTAAAATTCGAACATCAAGATTATCAGAAGTCACATTCCCATCTGTATCTTTAGATGGTTTATTTCCAAAATTAATTGCTAATGGCTTTGAATGTAATGGATCTCCCATGATATCTTCCCTTGGATCAGAATAATCCTCATCATTATCCTCATCATCCACGTCCACACCATAAATCCAGTCACGATTTTCGGTTACAAGATCAGAAACAGAATCGGTTAAAGGGCTTCCAAACAGAGAATACATACTTGACTCCGACACGCTATTAACAAGAGTCAATCCACTTCCACTATTTGTGTATATTTTTCTATTTTTTAATGCTGTTCTTAATGCTGGCAATACACCCCCAGATTTAACTTTATTTCCATCAATATTATCTGCAGCACAAGTATTCCAATAAGTACACGTTGTACTTGATATATTGCCATTTGTATCTATTGCGCCAGCCACACCACCTGGGCCAACGATTTCACCAGAAGAGTTAACTTTTAATTTCTTTAAATTCCCACTCCACCTAGGTCCATTCCCTGGTAAAAACATCGCAAAGTAAGCGGAGTTATAGGTTTGAGTCTTATCAAAATTATTACTGGCTATGCTAGGTGAAGTGAAAGATGAATCGATAGTTAAAATTGATTTTAGAGCATCATTCATAGCCTCAATCAGGTCTAAGCCTGTTTTTGCAACATAATACCCTTTTGAAATACCATTAACCCTCGGACTTCCACCTCTAAAAGCCGCCTCCTCTAAAAGTGAAGCGGCTTGATCTGCACCATCAGAAAATCCAATGGTAAATAATCTAACATTTTGTTTATTATCGACACCATTGGAATCCTTAGGTCCTACTACAATATCATTATTATACATATATGCAGCAAGTGCAGGCATATAACTAAACTCATCTTCCCCTCGTTCATTTTTAAATACCGTAGTACTATAATCAGCAACAACCTTAGCATTAGAGGTTAAAAGCTGTATTGATTGATCCGCTGCATGATCAAGTGTTGGTGCACCATCGGTAATGTAGATAATATATGCAGTATCTGGGCACGTTTTAAACTTAGTCGTATAATTACCTGACATTAAAATGCTTGGAGGTGCATTGGGAGTATAATCATCTATTTTATTATTTCCCGTAGCATTCTTATCATCATTACCAAATGTTACAGGGCCACCACTAAAAAACTGATATGCCTCGTATAATGTTTCACATAAGGGGGTGTTTGTTTGAGCAGGCATTCCATTGATCAATGAAATTAATGACGCTTTATTGGTTTGTGTCATTTCACTCATATCATAAATAATACGACCACCATCTGCATAGTTTTCAGAAGGATAATTTAAATTATAAACAGCAAGTGCTGCATCAATTGGTATAGCTAATGACTCTAGTGCTGACTTTAATGAACTTTTTGCCACATCTAAGCGAGTGCCTGTACCACCACTATTCTGCCCGTCAGTGGTAGTAGTAGCCCATTTATACCATACTAAATAATGTGCGGTATAAAGAGTCACAGGCCTTTCAGTACCAAAACTGGTGTTATTCAAGCTATTTAAACGATCACTTTCTGCACTGCCAGATGTATATTTTTTACTAGTATTTATAGGATAGCCATCGGCAAATGTAGTTCCCTTGTAATTCCCTGGATTTTTTGGATCTGCATTTAAAATATCCTCGAAGCAGTCAACAATATCATTTTGATTAAAACCATTATTATTTGCTAATGGCTCCCATGTCTTATTTTTATATTCACGTAAATAACCTGTATAACGCCCTTTTTCAACTAACGCTTTCGCAGCTGTATTACAATTATTATTGCTTTTATAAAAACGACGTCCATCATTAGGATCATCCGGTGTCGGCATATTGCTAGTATTATCAATCCCCCCAGCATTCCAATAAGTACCCTTTTCATTTATATAACCAGAGTAATTATTTAAATAATCTTCAAACCCTGCTGGATACGAACAAGCACCAGCGGCTTCTTCGGTCTCTGAGCAATAGGAACTGACTGCATTGCTATCTTCAGTCGACATACTCCCTGAATTGTCAAATATAAATAATACTTGTGGACGCTTGCCAGTTCTCACTGTGGAATCAACAAGATAAAGCTCTGTATCATCTGCATGTATTTGCCCTGTAATGGTTACCATTGTAACAATCAGAGCACAAAAGATTTGTTTCAACATAACTTTAATTTCCTGTTAGCACTTGCTGCTCGACACCCGAAACAACAGTTAACGAGCCAAGGTTATCCCGACCGAAAGTCACAGAACTACTAATCTCAACTCTCCTACAACTAACCAAATTCGCACCCGTTGCATTCGAAGTTCTTTGACACCCAACATCACGCACACCAGTTTCAGGCAAAGGTGTTAACTTTTGATTCCCACTAAAGACAGCCGTATCTGTTTCTGCATTAAGATTAGCTAGTAGTGCTCCTGAATAATCAGAAATTATCTGCTCTAAGCCACCGTCAGCAATTGCCTTAGCCTCAATCCTTTCTGTACCTGCACCAGACATTCGTAATGACTGTGTTGAATTAACAGCCAAAGCAACACCAATGACCGTCATAATGATCAAAACAATTAATGCGAAAAACAGCACTACACCTTTTTGCTTCTTCATTCACAACTCCAGTCAACTACGAATCAGTACTGGATTTTCCAGCACTATTGTTGTGGACATAATTTTACGACGATAGTGGTCATTTTCAGGGATAGTTATTGTCTTATCACCAAGCTGATATTGTGTCTCATTGGTATAAGTTCTATCTTGATTAATAGAACGAACTAATATAAAAGCCTTAATAGCCACAAGTCTTTGAAATCCTTCATTATCCCACATCAATTCAGTCACATTTGAAGCAGACATAAAACTATCAGGAGTACTATCACCATCATTATCAAATCCATACAAAAACCGAATATTTTCTATACCTTCAACCAATTGCTCATCGTTACTCATACCTGTGCTGGTTAAAGTTTTACGCCGCAAAATAGGTATTCCACTTGCGTCATCTGCAATGAAGTACACATGATGCTGATACTCCCAAATCCTAGAGTTTTCTATCGTTGCAACAGGGTTCTGTCCAACAAAAAAAGCCACTTGTGATGAATTTGATGCGGCATAAATTGCATTGCTATCGCCCTTTAATACACTTGGACCTAGGAAACGTTTTAACTGCAAAACATCAGTATTAGCTCTCACATCATCATAATCCAAACAACTGAGATACTCACTCGTGGCAGTGTTTTCATACCCCCAAAGTCGCCTAAAATGTGCAGGCTTATCATTAGGTAAAGTTGCATTATTTAACCCAGCTCCAACACAATCAGAAGTTAAGGCTGCTATCTCAACATTTGTATTTGTTCCAATAATAAAATCAGTCCCTGTTAAGTCCCCCATAAAACCTAACTGACTGATATCCCGTTCCATAATGGCTAATGCGATACGCCCATTCTCCTGTAATTGATTAAATTGACTGGTTGTAGTGACATTTGATGACGACATATTAAACATAGTGAATACGCCAGCCGTTAAAAATAGACCTATCACCATAGCAACCATCAATTCGACAAGTGACATGCCTGACTGCGGTTTCATCTTTGCTATAACCATAATTGCTATTTTCATCTATATGATCACCGTTTTAATGGAAAATATTCGGCGATTTTCCGTATCCGCACCACATGTATCAGAGACGTCCTCAATAGCTGATGTATCAATACTGGTCTTACGTATTCCACGCCATACAATCACCACTAAAACATCATTATTAGTGACTTGAATACAACCAGTGGGAGAGTCAAGTCCACCCACATTTTGAGTTCCAATAGTTTCTGCTTCACCAATGAGAGCTGACTGCCACTCAAAAATATCCCATTGCTGTAATTCTGTAGGACTGCATAGAGTGGTGTTAGTACATTCCTTCCCAGCAGCATCTGGAGTCCCCGTATATTCACCTACATAACCACCGAGCTGCGTTCGATTAAGCTTCATCCGGTTGATGATATCGTTGGCATAATATGAGGCCTGCGTCTGCTGGAATGACTCGAAGCTACTTCGCTTTGCGACTATATGCAGGTTAAAAATGCCTATTAAACCGATAATTAAGATCACCAATGCGACAAGCACTTCGATTAATGAGAAGCCCCGTTGAAATCCCTTTTGTGTCAAATGTTCGAATTTAGTCATATTTTTGACAAGCTTTTCAGCAATTTACCCTTTAAAAATCTTAATCTTACGATAAAAACATCATCAGGAGTTAATAATAGATGACTAAAATGTAAGTAGCCAGTAACAATAGCATATAAGCCTTGATGCCATTATGCTTTGTATGCATTTGGGAAATTCTAGCTAATAAAAAAGAGGCCTTAGGCCTCTTTTTTATTAGCTAGATTGAAGTGGATTAATTGAAGTGAATCAACGTAATTCAGCTGGAACAGCAAAAACAGTGTCTTCTTTACGGCCTTCAACTTCGGTTACAACACTTGGAGCCAACTTGGCTATCGCTTGCACCACTTGTTGTACTAATACTTCAGGTGCAGACGCCCCAGCGGTAACAGCAACACGTGTCACATTATTAAACCAGCTTGATTCAACATCATCCGCAGTATCAACGAGATATGATTGAGTTCCCGTTTTTAATGCCAACTCACGCAGCCGATTTGAGTTAGAGCTGTTCTTAGAACCTACAACTATCAATAAATCCACATCGGCAGACAAATTGCGCACCGCATCTTGACGGTTTTGTGTCGCATAACAGATATCATCTTTACGCGGCCCTTCGATAGAGGGGAAACGTTTTTGCAGAGCCGCAATAATATCTAGCGTATCATCAACCGATAGGGTTGTTTGGGTTACAAAGCAAAGATTATCGGGATTGCGAACGACTAGAGTATCAACATCTGCAGGGGATTCAATCAGATAAACACCGCCATTAGGGTTATCATATTGACCCATTGTCCCTTCAACTTCTGGGTGACCTTCATGGCCAATTAAAATACATTCGATCCCTTTACGGCTAGCACGGGTCACTTGCAGATGTACTTTAGTGACTAAGGGGCAAGTCGCATCGAAGACCCTTAAGCCACGCGCCTTGGCCTCTGCCCTTACAGCTTGAGAAACCCCATGGGCACTAAAGATAACAATATTGTTATCAGGAACTTGGTCTAATTCTTCGACAAAAACAGCACCCCGATCCTTAAGATTCTGCACCACATAACGGTTATGAACCACTTCATGGCGAACATAAATCGGGGGTGAAAATAGCTCAAGTGCACGTTCGACTATACTAATCGCCCGATCCACTCCTGCACAAAAGCCACGCGGGTTGGCAAGCATAATATTCAAACTAGGGCTGGTAGGATCGAATTTCATTTTAAAGTACCTTTACAACGTCCAGTTCAAATGTAATTTTGTGCCCAGCCAAAGGATGGTTCAGATCGACAGTAATTGAATCACCCGCAACATCACGGACAATGCCAGGGATCTCACTGCCGCCTGGCCCGGCAAAACTGACAATCACACCCGCTTCTAACGTCATGTCCGCAGGGAAACGGCTTCTATCCATATAATGGATTGCATCAGGATTGGATTCGCCAAAGGCATCCACAGCGTCTAGGGTAAAACTGTGTTTATCCCCTTCGTTCAGTTTGGCTAGTTGAGCCTCAAATGCAGGGCTCAAAGTACCATCGCCCACATTCAAACGCGCTGGTTTACCAGAAGCTTTAGTACTATCAGCCGTTGAGCCATCTTCTAGCACAATATTCATATGGCACAACAATGAACGTGTAATAGTCACTACTTCACTCCTTCGCTTGTATTTTGCTCGGATTTACCGCTTAAGAATGAATCCCAAATGATTAATACGGCACCGATAAAAATCGCTGAGTCGGCAATGTTAAAAGCCGGATAATGGCTTTTTCCCCAATAAAAATCGATAAAGTCCACCACAAAGCCATGCACCAATCTATCGATTAAATTACCTAAAGCGCCACCTATCACTAAGGTATAAGCTAAGTTCAGTTTCCATAATGAAGCCGATTGCTTACGCAACCAAAGGGTTAATAAAGTGCTAAACCCCACAGCAATAATAGTAAACAGCCAACGCTGCCAACCACCGGCTTCACTTAAAAAACTAAAAGCGGCACCATAGTTGCGGACATAGGTAAAATTAAAAAAGGGCAATAACGGCACAGATTCAAACAAATCAAAATTGGCTAAGACCCATTGCTTAGATAGCTGATCGGCCAAAAACACCAATACAGCTACCCAATACCAACGTAAGCCACTGTCCTTCCAAGTTAATGGCATACAGATCCTTTACGCAAACTGACGAACTTCGCCGTCGCCTTCAATGTTTGTTACGCAACGAGTACAGAGGGTTGGGTGGGCCTCAATGGTGCCCACTTCTTCCCTATGGTGCCAACAACGCTCACACTTTTGTGCAGCGCTTGCCGTCACTAATAACTTCAATGAAGCCAGCTCAGTTTCAACCGCATCGGTCGTTGCATCAGCAAGCGGTAACACTTTCGCTGCGGAGGTCAAAAGTACAAAGCGCAGTTCATCACCGATATGGGTTAATTGTTCGGTCAACGCAGCATCGGCAAATAGAGTCACTTCCGCTTCTAATGAACCACCAATGCGTTTATCACGGCGAGCTTGCTCAATGACCTTGTTCACTTCATTGCGCACAGTCAACAATTGCTGCCAATAGTCATCGCTCAGATCCGTCGCTAAAGTGATAGATTGAAGACCTTGGTACCATTCTTGAGTGAAGACATAGGCATCGCGCTCACCTGGCAATAATTGCCATACTTCATCTGCGGTAAAGCTTAAAATTGGCGCAATCCAGCGCACCATAGCTTCAGCAATATGGAACAGTGCAGATTGACAGCTACGGCGCGCATGGCCTTCTTGCTTAGCCGTATACTGACGATCTTTGATGATGTCTAAGTAGAAACTGCCCAGTTCAACTGAACAGAACTGCATTAATTTCTGTGTCACACTATGGAAGTTGTATTGCTCGTAAGCTTCAATGATTTCCTGCTGCAGCGCTGCCGCACGGCGAACAACCCAACGATCGAGTGCCACCATATCTTCAACGGCAACTAAATCCTTCGCAGGATCGAAACCGTTTAAGTTGGCCAATAGGAAACGAGCTGTGTTACGAATACGGCGATAAGCATCGGCGCTACGGTTTAAGATTTCATCGGAAACCGTCATTTCACCGCTGTAGTCGGTTGCTGCAACCCATAGACGTAGAATATCGGCGCCTAATTTATTCGTTACCGTTTGCGGTGCAATCACGTTACCGATCGATTTTGACATCTTTCGGCCTTTGCCATCGACGGTAAAACCGTGGGTAAGCACTTGTTTGTATGGTGCTTTGCCATTCATTGCTGTCGAAATCATCAACGATGACATAAACCAGCCACGATGTTGGTCGCTACCTTCAAGATATAAGTCAACGCCATGTCCGTGGAATTCAGGACGAGCGGCAATAACAGAGGCAAAAGTCGAACCTGAATCGTACCAAACGTCCAAAGTATCAGTCACTTTACGGTATTGCTCCGCTTCGTCACCGAGCAACTCGGCAGCATCTAGATCCCACCAGGCTTGAATGCCTTGTTGTTCAATACGATTGGCTACCCGCGCCATTAACGAGACAGAATCTGGGTGTAATTCTTCGGTTTCTCGATGTACAAATAAGGTAATAGGCACGCCCCAAGTACGTTGACGAGAGATACACCAATCCGGGCGATTTTCGACCATCTTCTCGATACGGCTCTGACCCCAATCAGGGATCCACTGGGCCTGTTCAATTTCTTTCAATGCTTGCGCTCGCAACCCGTGGTTATCCATAGAAATAAACCACTGCGGCGTTGCGCGGAAAATAATCGGTGTCTTATGGCGCCAGCAATGTGGATAGCTGTGGCGATAGGCAACATGGTGCAGCAATGCGCCTTTTTCTTTCAGCAGCGCGACGACATTGTCGTTGGCTTTAAAGACATGTTGGCCAGCAAAAAATTCTGTATCTGGCTTATAAACACCGTTATCGCCAACGGGGTTTGCCACTTCTAAACCGTATTTTTGACCGACAACAAAGTCGTCTTGACCGTGGCCAGGGGCGGTGTGAACCACACCGGTACCCGCATCGGTTGTCACGTGATCACCTAAAATCGCAGGCACATCAAAGGCTAAAAATGGATGCTTAAAGCGAACCAGCTCAAGTGCTGCGCCTTTTACTTTGGCTAACACGCTGTGGCTCTCGGCGCTATAACGAGTCATACAAGCTTCAACTAACACATCGGCTAAGATCACCGCGTGGGTCACGCCATCTTTAACAAATTCAACCAAGCTGTAATCAAGCTCTGGGCTGATAGATAAAGCGCGGTTTGCAGGCAAGGTCCATGGCGTAGTAGTCCAAATCACCATTGCGACTGGATGTGAGTAATCGCTTACGCCGAACTTAGCTGCAACAGCCTTACTATCTGCGGCAATAAAAGCCACATCGATAGCGGGGGATGTCTTGTCTTCGTATTCAACTTCGGCTTCGGCAAGTGCTGAACCACAGTCAGTACACCAGTGAACAGGCTTCACCCCTTTGTGCAAGTGACCGTTTTCAATCACTTTTGATAAAGAGCGTACGATATTGGCTTCGGTTGAAAAATCCATAGTGAGATACGGATTGTACCAATCACCGAGCACACCTAGGCGAACGAAGTCTTCCCGCTGGCCATTCACTTGCTCAGCCGCGTATTTACGGCATTCTTCGCGAAATTCTGCCGCAGAGATTTTTTGGCCAGGCTTACCAACTTTTTGTTCAACTTTGAGTTCAATAGGCAAGCCATGACAATCCCAGCCAGGCACATAAGGCGCATCAAAACCGGATAGGTTTTTTGACTTAACAATGATGTCCTTAAGGATTTTATTTACTGAGTGACCAATATGAATGCTGCCATTCGCATAGGGTGGACCATCATGCAAAATGAAGGGAGTGCGGCCAATGCGGCTATCGCGGATCTGCTGGTACAGACCGTCTTTTGTCCAGCGCTCTAACATCTCTGGCTCGCGATTTGCCAAATTACCACGCATCGGAAACTCTGTTTCCGGCAAATTCAAAGTAAATTTATAGTCGCTCATTGATCCTATACCGTTAATTAAACTGATAAATTTCAGCCTGCATCATTACCAAATAAAGCCCTGGCCTCATTTGCATCATTTAAAATTTGTTGTTTTAGCGCATCTAATGAATCGAAGGGTTGTTCATCCCGCAACTTTGCCACTAATTCAACCTCAACGTGTTTGCCGTAAATGTCATCATCAAAATCAAATAGATGGACTTCGAGTTGACACACTTGGCCGTTGACTGTTGGGCGAAAGCCAATATTGGCCACCCCTTCATAAATGTCACTATCATCCCAATATAACTTAACCGCGAATACCCCACGCACAGGCACAACATTACGTTTAAGTGCAATATTGGCAGTAGGAAAACCTATGGTCCTACCAATTTTTTGCCCATGGGCAACCCGTCCACTCAAGGTGAAAGGATGACCTAACAGACGCCGGGCCTGTTCAAGGTTTCCCTTAGCCAATTGCTCACGCACCGCCGTGGAACTCACTCTTTGTGAGCCAAGCATAAAACTTTGGGTACTGACTACGGTAAAACCATAGCGAGCGCCCGCTTGCATCAGCATTTCAAAATTGCCTTTACGCCCTTTGCCAAAGCAAAAATCATCGCCGACAACGAGGTATTTCACCCCTAGCTTACGAACTAACAGTTCTTCGATAAAATGCTCGGCAGGTTGATCGGCAAAAGCGCGATTAAAGTTAACACATACTAACCGCTCGACACCCAACTCATCGAGCAAAATGACTTTATCTCGCAATAAACTCAAACGGGCAGGAGCATTATCACCACTGAATAACTCCTGCGGCTGAGGCTCAAACGTCATCAAAGTAGATGGAAGCGATAACTGCTTGGCCTTCTGCACTAAGTTTGCAATGACTTGTGCATGACCGCGATGAACGCCATCAAAATTACCTATAGTCAAAACACACCCGTGGTGAGATGACAAAATGTTATGTATACCGCGGATTAATTCCATAACGTTAGACAACTGCCAAGCGCAAATCGGCTGATTATATAACAGCTCGCGATGAGAATCAGCAATCAAACTCCCCGTTTAATAGACCAAGGACGAATTCCAAGCAAAAGTAGCCCAACTAGATAGGTTATCGCTCCCATAGAAATCAAACCTATCAATGCTTTGGTGCGATCGATGAGATGCCACTCTAACCATTGTGATTGCGAAGGTAAAAAGTAGTATAAGACTACCACCATAAGGGCCGTCGAGACCACGGCTTTAACAAAAAACACTATCGTTGGCCGTGAAATTCGATAAACACCCGCTAAATGCAGTCCACGGTATAATAATGCGGCATTGAGCAATGCCGACATCGAGGTTGCAATCGCCAACCCCACATAGCCAAAAGGTATTGCAAACAAAAGGTTAAAACCCATATTAGTGATCATGGCGATAATACCATAACGCACTGGAGTTTTAGTATCTTGGCGGGAGTAATACCCCGGAGCCAGAACCTTGATCAGCATAAAGCTGAGCAAACCACTGCCGTAGGCCATCAAGCTATAGGATGCCATTTCAACATCCGTTATTGAAAAAGCGCCGCGCATAAACAGCACCATTAACATAGGTTTAGCGAGTACAATTAACCCCATCATTGCGGGCAATCCAAGCAAGAGAATGGCTTTTATTCCCCAATCCATAGTCAAGCCAAAACCCGCACCTTCATCATTGACATGGTTTCGTGATAACGCGGGTAAAATTACGGTGGCGATAGCTATGCCAAACAAACCTAAGGGAAACTCCAACAAACGATCAGAGTAGTACAGCCAACTAATGGAGCCTGTCATCAAAAAACTGGCAATAAAAGTATCAAACAACAGGTTTATTTGTGAAACCGAGACCCCAAATAATGCAGGTATCATCAAGGTTCTAATCTTTACCACGCCGGGGTGATGCCACCCCCAAGAAGGTTTCACAAGGGCCTTTTCCCGTAACAGAAATGGAATTTGAAACAGAAATTGGATCAAACCACCACAAAATACTCCCCACGCCAAGGTTATCTCTGGCTGGCTCGATGTCGGAGCATAAAAAATGGCGGCGGCAATGATTGCCACATTGAGAAAGACGGGGGTAAACGCAGATACCGCAAAACGTCCACGAGTGTTTAAAATCGAGCCGGCTAACGCCGTAAAAGTAATAAACCAAAGGTAAGGAAAGGTAATTTTAAGCACAACGGTGGCAAGTTCAAATTTCGCGCCGTCGGGCTCATTGTTCAGCCAAGCTACAAACCAGCCGCCACCAAAAAGCGCAGATAAAACGGGCGATGCTATCACACCAACTAAAGTCACTATAGTGACGAGCAAACCAAGCGTTCCAGCCACTTTGCTGAGTAACTCACGGGTTTCATCCGAAGAGTGTTTTTCTTGGTATTCAGTTAAAACGGGAACGAAAGCTTGCGCAAATGCCCCTTCGGCAAACAATCGTCGCAAAAAATTGGGAATTTTATTGGCGAAGAAAAAAACATCGGCGCTTGTCCCAGCTCCCATTAAATTGGCAACTACAACATCTCGAACTAAGCCTAAAACACGAGATATCAATGTCATAGCACTAACGATCATGCCAGATTTTAATAATTTTTTACTCAATCGTCCCCCAGACCTACATCGAATTGATTAGGTGATTCATCTCAAAAAATCGACTCAGGCTCTGTCACACCGCAGCAATAGCTGTTAGAATTGCGCCACATATTACACGAGTTGGGTTGAAGATAGCCAAGGCAGGTTGGATTAATTTATCTTTATGATGAATATTCAATCATAGTCATTGACAAAGTGACTAAATGCAGGCATATTCCTCGGCCTTTAAAAGTATCAAATCCAGTTTTTAGGAGTTGCACCTTGGCTAATAGCAAGTCTGCAAAGAAGCGCGCGCTTCAATCTGAAAAGCGTCGTCAGCATAACGCCAGCCGTCGCTCAATGTTACGCACATATGTTAAAAAAGTAATCGCTGCAATTAAAGCAGGCGATCACAAAACAGCAACAGAAGCTTTTGCTGCTGCACAACCAATCGTTGACCGTATGGCGACTAAAGGCCTTATTCACAAGAATAAAGCTGCTCGTCATAAGGCTCGCTTGAACGCTAAGATCAAAGCAATCGCTGCTTAATATCTCTAGCAAATAGAAAAAAACCGGCAATTGCCGGTTTTTTTATATCTGAAAAACACTATTAATGACAATAAATGTTGTTCAGTAGATGGATCATCTCACGTACCTCATCACTCTTCAGCGAATAAAATACCGTTTGCGCTTCTTTGCGTGTGGTCACTAAATTATCTTTACGTAACCAAGCAAGATGTTGTGATAGTGCCGATTGACTCAAGCCTAATTTTTTATTCATTTCGCCAACGCACATCTCGCCTTCATTCAATAAATAACAAAGGATAAATAGACGGCGCTCATTCGCTAGTGCCTTTAATAGCACTACGGCATGATCGGCTCGCTCCTGCATCAATTCAATATTCATTACGCACTTTTTCTCCTAAAACTAACCCCTGCGCTAATATAGCGTTGCCTTACAGATATAGTCGGGACATAAAGCACACTTTTTGCTAGATTGTTTTTAAAAATGGGACATGCTTAATAAAAATAAAGGAAACCTATGAAACCCTATCAGACAGCACTAATAACTGGCCTTTTAATTAGCGGTTTAAGTGCTTGCCAAAATCACATTGACAGGACACCTCAACCAGATGAAGTCACTCAATTAAAACAAACTGCATTATCCTCATCGCTTGGATACGAGATAGTTGAATCCTTAACCGTAGAAGTTGGCCCAAGATTGCCAGGCAGTCCGAAGGATATTATTGCGGTAAACTGGGCTATGGATAAATTGACAAGTCTTGGATTTGATCGCGTTTACAAAGAACCAGTGCAAGTACCAATCTGGGAACGTGGTGAAGCCAAAGCGAAAATTATCTCTCCGACAGAACAGCTAATCGTCATCACCGCATTAGGGGGAAGTGTTGCGACCCCAGTTGAAGGCATTCAAGCTCAGATAGCACGCTTTGATAACCTAGAAGCACTTCAACAGGCAACCCCCGATGAAGTAAGGGGTAAGATTGCCTTTATTGACCAAAAGACCGAACGACATATCACGGGGGAAGGTTACGGTAAAAGTGTCGCAGGACGTTCCAAAGGAGCTGTTGCAGCAGCGCAAAAAGGAGCCGTTGCTATCGTTATTCGCTCCATAGGCACAGATCATGATCGTATGGCCCATACGGGCATGATGCGCTATCAAGATGGTATACCCAAAATTCCCGCAGCGGCCATGTCAAACCCAGATGCAGATTTAATCGATGCCATATTAAAACGCGATCCCAATGCCGTACTCGAGTTGCATATGTCACCAAAAGATTTAGGATTTAACACCTCCTATAATGTGATTGCCGAAGTCACTGGTAGCAGTAAACCCAGTGAAATAGTCCTTATTGGTGCTCATTTAGATTCATGGGATGAGGGAACGGGAGCTATCGATGATGGCGCTGGCGTCGCGATTGTCACGGCCGCAGCCAAGCACATTCAAGATCTTAAAGTTAAACCCGCCCGTACAATCCGGGTCGTGTTATATGCCGCTGAAGAAATGGGACTTATCGGAGGTAAAGCCTATAGCGATACCCATAAAACCGAGTTAACTCAACACTATATTGCCGCGGAATCAGACTTCGGCGCAGGGCGGATTTATCAAATCGATACGAAAGTGAATGACAGTGTCTTTACTGAAGTCCAAACCGCCCTTAGCCTTATGACTGCTAACGGTGTCGCGCTGGGTAATAACCAAGCCTCTGGAGGACCCGATGTATCAATGCTGCCAGCATTAGGTGTACCAGTTGCATCATTGAGGCAGGATGGCCATGATTATTTTGATTATCACCATACCCCAAATGATACCTTAGACAAAATCGATCCGACTGCACTAGCCCAAAATGTTGCAGCCTATGCCCAGTTTGCTTATATCATGGCAAATTCAAATATAGTGCTAACACCAATTAGCATTGATTCAAAATAAGGTTCCATCGACAAATAATTCGCACATAAAAAGAGCAGCTAAGGTTGCTCTTTTTATTTAAGACGCATTATATTACTGCACGTCACGTAAAAATGTTGGTTCATTCGGCTTACTCAATTCCTCACTATAGTAATAGCCTGCAACATCAAATCCTTTTAATCCTTCAATTGAATTAATTTGCTGTTTAATAATATAACGGGCCATCATTCCCCGGGCTCGTTTAGCAAAAAAACTAATCACTTTATATTGGCCATTCTTTAAATCTTTAAAGACAGGTGTAATAAGCTGACCTTCTAACTGCTTCACTTTAATGGCTTTAAAATACTCATTCGAGGCGAGATTAACAATGATGTCATCACCTTGCTCAACTATGGCTTGATTAACCGACATGGTTAAAATATTGCCCCAAAATTCATAAAGATTCTTGCCCTTTGGGTTGACTAATGAAGTCCCCATTTCTAAACGGTAGGGTAAAATCAAATCGAGTGGACGCAGTAAACCATATAATCCTGACAGTATACGCAATTGAGATTGCGCCCTTTCCAACTCTGGAGTTGATAATGTATCGGCATCAAAACCGGTATACACGTCTCCTCTAAAAGCAAAAATCGCCTGCTTCGCATTTTCAAGGGTGAAATTAGGCTGCCATTCCCCAAAACGAGCGGCATTTAATCCTGCAATATTGTCACTGACCTTCATCAATGTGGCTATGTCACTTGGCGTTAACCGTCGACAGACCTGGATCAATTCCTGACTATGGGATAAAAAATCGGGATGAGTATGGACCTGAGTCAGCGGAGGTTGCTCAAAATCTAAGGTTTTCGCAGGTGAAACCAATATCAACATCAAAAACTCCAACAGAGAAATAATACGCACCTATGATACGGAATAGAGATAAAAAAACCACGCATTGACTGCGTGGTTTTTCCGATAGTGGTCATCAGCCAAACCTATCTAGGGGACGGCTAGCGACTCTCAACCGGTTCAGTAGCACTTGTATCCTGCCAAATATCATCGTCTAGCTGTTCCATCAACTCAGGAAACTTACTGCGATCAAACTCTGGAGTTTGGCCCGCCTTGAGCTGCTCACGATAATCATTAATCACTCGAATAGCTAACCCAGACAATAGCAATAACGCCACAATATTCACCGTAGCCATCAGCCCCATAGACACATCAGCTAAGCTCCACACTAGGCTAATCTTAGCGACGGAGCCAAACATCACCATACCGAGGACGCATAGTCGAAATAAAGGCAGTGCTTTTGTGCTGTTCCCCGTCAAAAACATCACATTGGTTTCAGCGTAGGAATAATTTGCAATAATCGAAGTAAAGCAAAAGAGGAAAATAGCGACCGCAATAAAGGCCCCGCCCCAATCACCGACATGGTTAGACATGGCATTAATCGTTAAACGAATGCCATCTTCGCTAGAACCTATATCGCCGGAAAGTAAGATGATGGCAGCAGTTGCAGTACAGATAACAATAGTGTCGACAAACACCCCCATCATCTGCACAAATCCTTGGGATGCGGGATGATTGGGATTTGGTGAAGCACTTGCGGCAACATTGGCAGCACTCCCCATTCCGGCCTCGTTAGAGAATAAGCCGCGTGCAATACCCGCTTGCATAGCTTGCGCTACTGTATAGGCAACGCCACCAGCGGCCGCTTCTTGCCAACCAAAAGCGCTTTTTACGATAAGACTAATGATTGCTGGTAACTGCTCTAGATTGAAAATAACAATGATAAAAGCGACTAAAATATAGGCCAGTGCCATGATTGGCACTATAAACTCGGAGACCCGAGCCACTTTACGTAGACCACCAACAATAACAAACCCACTGGCAATCACTAACCCAATTCCTACATAGGTTGGGTCAAAGCCAAACACCCGCTCCATTGCACCTGTGATGGTATTAGCTTGTACAGCATTAAAAACGAGTCCGAAGGCTATGATTAAGAAAAAGGCAAATAACACCCCCATCCACCTTTGTCCTAAGCCCTTTTCCATATAGTAAGAAGGGCCACCACGAAATTGACCATCACTATCACGTACTTTATAAACTTGAGCTAAGGTGGACTCGACCATAGCCGTGGCCATCCCCAAGACCGCAATTAACCACATCCAAAATACGGCTCCAGGTCCTGCAGCCCCAATAGCAACCGCAACCCCCGCCATATTTCCCGCTCCGACACGGGCCGCCATGCTGGTACAAAAGACTTGAAATGACGATAACCCACTATCGCAGCCTTGACGGCTCATGCCCATGACTTTCAGAGAGTGTTTGAAGTGAGTAAGCTGAATAAACATTAATCTAAGGGTGAAATAGAGACCAGCGCCAACCAGTCCATAAACTAACAATTTACCCCAAAGCAGTGCGTTCAAAAAATTAACAATGGTTTCTAACATTATTTTACGTCTTCCCGTAGCAAATACCCTGCCCATACGCGGTAACAGCGAGAGGCACAATATTTGAGGTGAATGAATCCTTCCAGATTAAAGATAAGAATATCAGTAGATTTATTTCTTCAAATTATCCTTCCGTGAATTTACAACAACACGGCTACCGAATTCAACGCGGCAAAATAGCACAGTATTCGAAATTACTCATGTGATCAAGCTCACGCTTGCACACACAAACACCACCATTATCACAGCGAATAACTTTTCCAAGCCTTTGTTAAAGCTAAATTAACAAATAATCTATCTCGAACTACTATACTTAACAGCTAAAACAACTTTTAAAATTTGGATGCAGGGCACATTTTTGTAATAAAATTACAAATATAGTAGCCACATCGAAAACCCACACACTTTCGTCAGCTCTAGTGAGGCTTAATATGACCCACATACATGAAATTAATGCTCTAAAAAAATACGTTAGAGCCACCAACTTCCTCGCAACATCACAAATTTACTTAAAACAAAACGTCTTACATAAACGTCCACTAGCACATTCAGACATTAAACCACGTTTGCTCGGTCACTGGGGCACATGCCCAGGGATCAACTTTGTCTATGCCAACATTAACAGACTCATAGTCAAACATAATCGTCCATTCATCTATTTAGTCGGTCCAGGTCACGGTTTTCCTGCTGTACAGGCAAACTTATTCCTCGAAGGCTCATTAAGCCATTTCTACCCCGAGACGATTCCCTATAATGAAACCGGTATTGAAGATATTTGTAAAAAGTTTTCAGCCGCCTATGGTTACCCTTCACACGCTAACCCAGAGGCACCCGGTCAAATCCTCGAAGGTGGAGAGCTTGGCTATTCACTGGCGGTTGGTTGGGGCGCGGTTTTAGACAACCCAGACTTGATTGCAACAGTATTAATTGGCGACGGTGAATCTGAAACCGGCCCACTGGCAGCATCTTGGTATGCAAACCGTTTAGTATCTCCTGCAACAAATGGCGCCGTTTTACCCATAGTCCATATCAATGGTTATAAAATTTCTGGCCCTACCCGCATGGGACGCATGAGCCATGAAGAATTGGATCTTGAATTCCGTGGTCTTGGCTATTTCCCCATTATTGTAGATAGCGAGCAAGAAGAAGACATCTATCTACAAATGCTAAACGCAATGGATACCGCCTATGGCATGATCAATGAGATCCAACACCGTGCCCGTAGCGGTGAAGATGTTGTCAAACCACGCTGGCCAGTGATTTTAATGCGCACAGCCAAAGGCTGGACGGGTGTTAGCGAATACAATGGTAAAAAATTAGAAGGTAACTGCGAATCACACCAAGTGATCGTCAATAAGTGTGCTACCGATAAAGGTCATCTCGAAGCTCTGGATACTTGGCTTGCCAACTATCATTTCCAAGAGCTGTATCATATGAATGACAAAGGTGAGCTGATTTTTGATGCCGATATTTGCTCATTAATCCCACCTAAGCACTTAGCCTGTGGTCGCCAACATTTAACCTATGGTGGCGAAGTTGTACGACCCTTATCCAATCCTGATCTTGAAAAACTAAGCTACGGCCCAGAGGTTCCACGTGGTCATCGCGGCTACTCTATGTTGAAAATGGGCGAATGGATGCGTGACGCATTCAAACTCAACCGTGACCAGCATAACCTACGTATTTTCAGCCCAGATGAAACTTACTCGAATCAATTGCAAGCTGTATTTGAAGAAACCGATCGTGCTTGGCAATGGCCAATCGAAAGTTGGGATGAAGACATGTCACGCGATGGTCGCGTGCTCGAGTTACTGTCTGAAAACTTACTCTTTGGCATGTTACATGGTTATACAGTCACAGGCCGTCACGGGATGTTCCCAACCTACGAATCATTTTCGCAGGTCGTCTCATCAATGGCGGATCAATACTGTAAATACGTCTATGCCAGCCAAGGAGTACATTTCCGCAAACCACTCCCAGCATGTAACGTTGTGCTCTCTTCATTGTTAGAGCGTCAAGACCACAATGGCTATTCGCATCAAAACCCGTCATTCCTTGGGGCGATGTTAGAAAAACATCCAAAAATTATTTCGGCTTATTTACCCGCTGATGCCAACAGCACTTTAGTTTACACAGAGCGCGCATTTGCGGATCGTGACAAACTCAACATCCTTGTAGCAGGTAAAAAAGAACTGCCACAATGGCTCAGTTTAGAAGAGGCACGCAAACAAGCTAAAGACGGTATCATGGTTTGGGATTTCGCATCTGATGAAAATCCAGATATTGTGCTTGCAGGTTGTGGTGATTATGTCACCCAAGAATGTATGGCATCTTTAGTATTAATTCGTGAATTACTTCCAAGAGTCAGAATTCGTTTTGTTAGCGTAACTGAATTAAGCAGTGATGGCTTAGGTAGTCGCAAATTTAAAGAAAAACCTTGGTTAATGGACGAGATATTTACTCAAGATAAAGGGGTTGTCTTTAACTATCACGGTTACCCAAATACAATCAAAAAGTTAATTTTTGATTACAAAGGAAGTCGTCGTTTTAGAATTAAAGGTTATGAGGAAGAAGGTTCAACAACAACACCGTTCGACATGGGCGTTCGTAATGGCACCTCTCGCTACCACTTAGTGATTGATATGGCATACAAACTGTTCCAACAGGGCGCTATTGATGAAACTAAGCATGTTTCAATCACGACCGACATGCTGCAAAGACTCGTTGACCATCGCAACTATATTAAGGCTAATGGTGTCGATCCTGTTGAGATTGAAAACTGGATCTGGACACGCTAGCAACAAATATATTTAACAAAAAACACACAAAAAAGGCATTCTAAGGAATGCCTTTTTAACATCCAATCTCATTAACAGAATGATGCACGATAAAAAACTTAAGATTAACCACTGGAAAAATTTAACAAATGCAGTGATAATTAACCGCTGGCTACAATACCAAAGGATCCCCACACTAAGTGCTAGCAATGTTTTGCATAAAACCCGCAAAGCATATTGGTGGAGAATCATAAACAATGGACTTAGAGAAAATGATGAAGAATACATTAAAAGTAGTTTTACTTACGTCAATGCTTCCACTTGCTGCCAGTGCATCTCAGGAGCTAACACCTTGGTATGTTGGTGCAGGTCTAGGCGTTAATAACTATGAACACATTGCAACTCAAAACGGCGATGACAACCCATACGCATGGGACATCTTTGCTGGCTATATGTTTAATGACTACTTTGGTGCAGAAATCGGCTATCGCGATCTAGGTAATGCTGATTGGACCACTGCAGGCATTAGCAACGATGCAGGCGTTAAAGGTACTACTCTCGGTTTAGTGGGTCTATGGCCACTAGCGAACCGTTGGAGCCTATCTGCAGAAGCCGGTGTAATGTACTACACACTAGAAAACAGCCAAAACTTCAATGGAACTTCTAGTTCTTACAGTGATTCTGACTTTGCACCATACTTTGGTGCGGGCGTAGGTTATAACTTCACTGATAACCTGAAGTTACAAGCTAAATACCGTCGTTATGAAGGCTTAGATGATAACGCTGGTGCCAGTGCCATAGTTCCAGTTAATGCCGATAGCAACTACTGGGGCTTAGAATTAAGCTACCGTTTCGGTACTGCAGCAGCGCCAGTTGCCGCCGCAGCAGCAGTCGTTGCAGCAGCGCCTGTTGATTCTGACAACGATGGCGTATATGACGATAAAGATCAGTGTCCAGCCACTCCAGCAACTCACAAAGTTGACTCAACTGGTTGTACTATCTATGAAAACGTTAAACAACAAGAAGATGTAGGCTCTATCCAGTTTGCTAACGATTCAGCTGTAGTTAAAAAAGAATACTACAAATCAATCGAAAAACTGGCTAACTACCTAAATCAAAACCCTGAGTTCACCGTTGAAATCGCAGGTCACGCCTCTAACGTAGGTAAACCTGAATACAACATGGTGCTATCAGACAAGCGTGCCGATGCTGTCGCTAAAATTCTTGTTGAAAAGTATGGTATCAGCCAAAGCCGCGTAACTTCTAATGGCTACGGCGTGACTAAACCAATCGTCGCTGGTGACTCAAAAGAAGCCCATGCAGCTAACCGCCGCATTGAAGCTATCGTGACCACCACTACGAAACAACCAGTACTAAAGTAATCATTTACTTTCAGTAATATAAAAGTCGCTGCTTGCAGCGACTTTTTTGTTTTTGGAAAGCAACATAGGGTTAATTTTCCTTTAGAGCTTCCACTCCAAGTGCACCACTTGGGTCAGTCTTAGTTAGAATCGACATAGTTTTGTCATTTTTGTAATTTTTTTACATTCAAGGTTGGAAAAGTTGGCAAAATCGCTTCTAATAGTCATCAGTAAATTCCGAGTTTAGACAGCTACCTCAGAAGGATGTTTTTCATGGCCAATACATTAGAGCAACTCAAGTCTTATACCACCATTGTTGCTGACACAGGCGACATCGAAGCAATCAAACGCTACCAGCCTGAAGATGCGACAACCAATCCATCACTTATCTTGAAAGCCGCTCAAATTCCTGAATATAGTGCTTTAATTGATAATGCCATTGCATGGGCAAAGTCACAGAGTTCTGATGTTGAGCAACAAATAGATGACGCCAGTGATAAGCTTGCCGTAAATATCGGTGTTGAGATCCTCAAACTCGTGCCTGGCCGAATTTCAACTGAAGTTGATGCCCGCCTCTCCTTTGACAAAGAAAAGTCCATCGCCAAAGCCCATAAACTGGTACGTCTATATCAAGACGCTGGCATTGATAAATCTCGTATCCTGATCAAATTAGCCTCTACCTGGGAAGGTATTTGTGCCGCTAAACAATTAGAGCAAGAAGGGATCAACTGTAACTTAACGCTACTTTTCAGCTTTGCTCAAGCACGTGCCTGTGCTGAAGCCGGGGTTTACTTAATATCCCCCTTTGTTGGTCGCATTCTGGACTGGTATAAAAAAGACACTGGCAAAGATTACACTCCCGCCAATGATCCAGGTGTAGTGTCGGTGACAGAAATTTACAACTACTACAAACAGCATGGCTATAAGACTGTTGTGATGGGCGCGAGTTTTCGCAATATTGGTGAGATTATTGAACTTGCCGGTTGTGATCGCCTCACCATTGGTCCCTCTTTGCTCGAAGAATTAGCCAACTCTCAGCAACAGATCCAGCCTAAACTTTTGCCAGCCAATTCAAGCGCAAGTGCTGTGGAGCCCTTAACAGAAGCTCAATTCCGCTGGGACTTCAACCAAGATCCTATGGCAGTCGATAAGTTAGCCGAAGGTATTCGCAACTTTGCTATCGACCAAGGCAAACTTGAAGTGATGCTCAAGGCAAAACTGGCAAACTAAGCATCCGCGGAGACAACTCGATGACATTCTTGACCCAAAGCACTACTTGGCAAGCTTTATCGGCACACAGCAAAAATATTCCCCATATGCGGGAGCTGTTCGCAAATGACACGGCACGTTTCAATAACATGTCGTTATCGGCTTGCGGTTTATTTCTGGATTACTCAAAAAATAGAGCCACTCCACAAACGCTAGAACTGCTTTACGCTCTGGCAAATGAGACGAAACTCGAAGCCAAAATCAAAGCGATGTTTGCTGGTGATATTATCAACACCACAGAAAAACGTGCAGTCTTACACACAGCGCTTCGTAGCACTGCGAGCCAGTCAATTGCAGCCGAGGGTCAAGATATTGTCCCTGAAGTTCAACAGACCCTGAATAAAATGCAGGCGTTTGTCACTTCAGTGACATCGGGACAATGGAAGGGTTATACCGGCAAAGCGATTACCGATATCGTCAGCATTGGTATTGGGGGCTCTTTTCTTGGCCCTAAAATAGTGTCTCAAGCACTTCGTCCCTACTGGACGCCAAGGTTAAACTGCCACTTTGTGGCAAACGTCGATGGGACTTCTATCACTGAAAAGCTGAAGTTGCTCAATCCCGAAACAACCTTGTTTATCATGTCATCAAAATCCTTTGGCACCCAAGAAACCCTGACCAATACCTTAACGGCCAAAGCATGGTTTTTAGCCAAAGGTGGCTCACAATCGGATGTGGCAAAGCACTTTGCGGCGGTAACCTCCAACGTAGCAAAAGCCACTGATTTTGGTATCGATGCCGATAATATCTTCCCAATGTGGGATTGGGTTGGTGGACGTTATTCTTTATGGTCAGCGATTGGCTTGCCTATTGCGCTGTTGATTGGCATGGATAACTTTAGGGGCTTACTCAAAGGTGCACACCTGATGGATGAGCACTTTGCCAATGCGCCATTAGCGGAAAATATGCCCGTCATTATGGGGTTACTCTCGCTGTGGTATGGTAACTTTTTTAATGCTCAGTCCCATGTCGTATTGACCTACGATCACTATCTGCGCGGCCTACCCGCGTATTTTCAGCAGCTCGATATGGAGAGTAACGGTAAATCAGTTACATTAAATGGCACCGATGTCGATTACAGCACAGGGCCTGTTATTTGGGGTGGCGAAGGGACGAACGGTCAACACGCCTATCACCAGCTACTGCATCAAGGTACGGCGCTCATTCCAGCCGATTTTATTATGCCATTGCAGAGCCACAACCCTATTGGTGAGCACCATGACCAACTTGCATCGAATTGCTTTGGGCAAACCCAAGCTCTTATGCAGGGCCGTACCTTCGAAGAGGCATTAGCAGAGTTAGCAAATAGCCCGATGAGCGAAGATGAGAAACGACTTATCGCAAAACATAAAGTGATGCCAGGCAATAAACCCAGCAATACTTTATTAATGAATAAGCTCACGCCTGAAACCTTAGGTGCACTTATTGCCCTTTATGAACACAGAACCTTTGTTCAAGGCGCCATTTGGGATATTAACTCCTTCGATCAATGGGGAGTTGAGCTGGGTAAGATCTTAGGCAACGATGTGTTAGAACGTATTGGTGCCAGCGAAGATACCCATAGCTTAGACGTCTCGAGTAATGGACTGATAAACCTTTACCGACAGGGTAAAATCTGATCGAACAAAAAGCCAGCAATCGCTGGCTTTTTTATTGCATCTCTTTATTTATATTCAATTTATCTATCTTTAAATCTAAAGCTCACCCACTTAATATCAACGACATATCACTCAAACTTCATTTCAAGTTAACACAAATGAAACATAATTCTTGCACCCTGTTTTAAAAATATGTTATTTAATCGCTGACAAAACATACAACAACAGGAGGTTACCATGGATCGTTTAGATTATGGTTGTGCGCTAGATGAAGTCGTTGAAAGACCCGATCGCTCGCGAGGCTCCAATAAGAAGCGTAAATGGCGAGAGATCGAAGCGTTAAAGGATAAGCATCGTTTACTCAAAGAACTCCAAGAGATAGATAATAACTTTGACTATGATATCGACGCGATCCAGTTGTAACCACATGTTTAATAAGGATTGATACAATCTAGAACATAAAAAAAGCGCCTATGGCGCTTTTTTTATGTCACTCTCAGCCCCCTCATTCCGATGAGTTCAGGTAAGCGCGCAGCTCATCAAACTCCTGTTGTTCGCGGTCAAGAAACAAAGGATCATCAATCAAAGAGTCTTGGCATTCTTTTTCAATAACTTGCCAATCCTGTTCGGTTAGGTTTTGAGCAAGGAGGGGAAATATTTCCCGCTCCTCCATTTGCATATGCCGCTCTTGCAACTCGACATACTCGGCAAAGTCAGCAATCAGCTTTTCCCGAGCAACCACAATATCGCTCAGGATCAAGTTTAAGGTATTCATTAATGCCGCTGAAACTTGGATCACGACCTCATGTTCCGCACTGAGTTTATCCATTGCGCCATTCGTTTTATGGGCTAGATAATAGGCATAAATGATGTCTTCAACGGGATGATGGCAACGCTCAGCATATCCTTGCATATACTCAACTATGTCTCGTACTACGATAAAATTTATCGCTTCACCTTCAGATAATTTCATCTGCTTGTTTTTCAAGACATTCAATAAAACTGCTATATGTTTATGATCATGCATGAGTCTTTTAAGCATATTGCCTCCTAAACTTGGGCTCTAACTATTGATACTAGTCAAGTCGTGCATCGATCTCCAATATAGCAGGCTAAATCCTATTCACTTTATGACAACGATCAAGTAAATAACCCAACGCAAACTAAAAAGCTGCGGTGTCATCCCCAAATGCCCGCACTGAAAACTATTGACGCCCTTGGTGTAACTGCAGTTGCAATGCTTTAAATGTTGCTCGAGGAGTTTCTACTCCTTCGGGGATCTTATCTCCAGTTCCCGCTTCGGATAATGCGGGGTATTCATTCAATAGTTTTTGCTCTAGGGCTAATGCCTCGTCAATTTGTTTAGACTCAATCAATACCTTCAAATGCGCCAGAGACTCGGCGAGTGATGATAATGGTGGTTTAGTTTGAACCTCATCCACATTGGGAGTCGCTGCTAAACTGGGGGGCGAAGCTTGTGAGGCTACCATTGGGCTTATTTGGCGCGCGGCGGATTGGGCCTGTTCTTGAGCTAACATGCGTGATTTAGCCTTCATCGCCTGTGACTCAGCCACTTCAGCCTGCATCTTAGCTTGCTGTTCAATTTGAGCATTCTTTGCCTGCGCCGCATTTAACTCGGCTTCAGCCGCAGAGGATGCCGTAGGTGCATCCATCATCACCGCACTAGGAGTCATCAATGCCCTATCGACCTGTGGGCGATTAAGCACAAGCAAACCAACCACTATCACTAGGGACGCCGCACTCGAAAAAGCCCAAGGGAAGCGTTGCCAAAGCGGTGCTATCACGGGTTTAAGTTTAGTGATATTCATTTCAGCAAGATGAGTTTGCGACAATCTTAGAATATCCTGATCTAACTTTTCAGAGGGGACCTCAAGCGCCTGTTGATGATACCAAGCCGAGATTTCCTGACGCAGCGCCTGGTCTTGTGTTTGTTGGGTGGAATTACTCATGGCCAGCCTCCTGCCACTTCGCATTGACACAATCTTTCAAACTTTGATAGGCATAGCGAATCCGGCTTTTTGTCGCTTCGAGCGTAACCCCAGCAATGTCACTGATCACCGCGGCGGTAAATCCCATTTCGATATTAAGAATAAATGCTTCTTTCTGCACTTGGGGTAATAACCCAATGCAGGCCTTAAGCAACAATCCCTTTTGTGCCTCTTGCCACTGTACATCGGGTTTATCTTGCTCCTTGCCAGCAAAAGCATCGAGACTAGCATCCCCCTCATCGTGGCCAACTAAATCGACGGGCTTGACGGCTCGCACATGGTCTATCAATAGATTATGTGCGATACGATAAAGCCAAGTATTAAATTTGGCGCTAGCTTCATAATTTGCGGCAGCGCGGATCACCCTCCCCCAGGTTTCTTGATATAAATCCTCAGCGAGCTGCTTATCCCCCAACTGGCGCACAAAGTATCGATATAATGCTCCCTTATGCTTAAGGTATAGCTGCTCGAATGCCTTGCTATCCCCCTTGGCATAGCGCTGCATTAAGTGCTCATCGGTATGTTCATGGGCATGTATTTGCGGTATCGCGAGTGCCATGACAGCTCCCTTATTGTTAACTTAACCTATGATCTCAAATCATTTTATGAAGATAGTGCTTCTAGCATCTTAATGGAGCTTATCCTCGGGAGGAAAAGGCTTATCACCAGTATCGAATTTATTTAACGGTATTCGATTCGATTGTGTGAGTGCTGCGGCAATCTCAACCAATTGCATAAATTCATGCCGATATCCATCGCTATCATTACCTAGGGCTGAACGAGTCAAAACACTAAGCTTATTATAATCAAATTGATGCAAATAGTGACTTTGATTCAGTAGTTGCCCCAAACCCGCAACCGCCGCCGCAAAGCGAAAATCATCGCTTGCCTGCTCTAGGGATTTCACGCTCTGATCCGCTCGAATTGGATAGGTTAGTAATTGGCTCTCTGTGGCATCGGGTAACTGATAACGCAGCTTTAGATAAGCAATTTCATCTCGGCTATATTTTTCCTGCCCCGTTTGCGAATTATAACCATAACGTAACCTATCATTGGCCATATTACCCGACTCAGCATAGCGCAATTCGTAGAGTGCGGTCACAGTATGGCCAGCCCCAATTTCCCCGGCATCGACCCTATCATTGTTAAAATCCTCACGGGCCAGCGCTCGATTTTCATAACCAAGTAAACGATATTCTGCGACGAGGGCAGGGTTAAACTCCACTTGCACTTTAACGTCCTTGGCAATGGTCAGCAAAGTTGAACTCAATTGTTCCACCAGCACTTTGCGCGCCTCATTGGCGGTATCTATATAGGCATAATGGCCATTGCCCTTGTCGGCGAGTTGTTCCATCAACCGATCGTTATAGTTATCCATTCCAAACCCTAAGGTAGTGAGCCCAATTCCCCGCGCTTGCTCCCTTTCAACCAAACTGATTAATTCATCGAAATTTGTCAGCCCCACATTAAAATCACCATCGGTCGCGAGGATGACTCTATTGATCCCCCCTTGAATAAAGTGCTTTTGTGCTAATTGATAGGCAAGATTGATCCCCTCTGCACCGTTAGTCGAGCCGCCAGCGCGTAACTGCTCTAATGCATAGTTCAAGGTTTGAGCATCATTACCAGAAGCGCCGTCTAACACCACGCCAGCCGCGCCCGCATAAACGACGATGGAAACCTTATCGCGCCCACTCAGCTGTTGGGTCAGCATTTTCATGGCGGTTTGTAAGAGTGGCAGTTTATCGGCAAAGGCCATTGAGCCTGAAACATCGAGCAAAAAGACCAGATTACTCGCCCCTAGATCAGACTTTGCCACCTCATAACCCTTCAGTCCTATCCGCAGCAGCATAGTGTCGTCGTTATACGGCGATGGTGCGAGTTCGGTCGTGACACTAAAAGGCGCGTCATTCTTACCCGGTAATGGGTAATCGTAGTGAAAGTAATTGAGCATTTCTTCGATGCGCACTGTGCCTTTGCTCGGTAAGCGGCCTTCATTTAGCATTCGCCTCAGGGTCGAATAACTCCCGGTGTCCACATCGATAGCAAAGGTGGACACTGGGATTTCACCCGCCACCATAATGCCATTTTGCACTTGCTTCGCGAACTGGTTAGCTTCAGGTTGATTATCTGCATGCCAAACCTGTCCAACCGCAGGAACTGCGACGCCCAAAGGCGCTTCCACCTGCATCGATTGAGGGGGCATATGCATAACCCTTTGCGCTGCAACCATTTTTGCAACTTCCGTGGCGTGAATATTGTCCTTCGCGCTACGCTGCTCCGCCTGTTGTAATAATGCCTGCTCTAATTCACGTTTGTGTTTCAATTGCGCTTGTTGCTCTGCCGTTTCAGGGGCTTGTGCAGGCAATTTCTCATCGACAATGGGTTTATCTGTGCAGCCACTTAACCCCAATAGGACGGCGAGCGATAAGCTAGATAACAGAAGAATAGGATTCAGTGTCATATGAGGAGGTCTAGTAGAGACATCCCCAGTCACAGTGGGATTGCCAAGGTCAGTCACTGCGTACTGTTTCGGGAGATAAGATTTTTTCATGGTCAGGGCCTCAATAGGTTTATACCCCCTATAAACGCGACTCTAGGTAAAAAGGGTTATCCCGCAAACACTTTTATCACTGTCAACGCGCCCTTACCTCCCAAGCACATTATTTATTCAAAACAAAGTCATTTAACTTATTTTTGCAAGACTGATCACACAAGCGCTTTTTCAAGGACCTTAGAATAGAGCCTAGTAATAGCCCGCACTATGGACCCACCCGTGCCACACTCTGCTCATTTATTTTCGTTAAGAATTGCCCACGCCCTCACCGAAGCCTGCGTAAAAGATAAATACTCTTTTAAACGTTTTGGACAAGATATTCTCGCTGGCCTCACGGTGGGCATTATCGCAATCCCACTGGCGATGGCACTGGCCATCGCCAGTGGTGTCGCGCCGCAATACGGTCTGTATACTGCGATTGTCGGTGGTTTTATCATTGCCATGACGGGCGGCTCGCGCTACAGCGTATCCGGGCCTACCGCCGCCTTTGTAGTGCTGCTCTACCCCATAGCCCAGCAATTTGGCTTAGCGGGATTATTAATTGCCACTGTGATGTCAGGCATGATGTTAGTCGCCATGGCCATGCTGCGCCTTGGTCGCTTGATCTTATATATTCCAGAGTCCGTCACCTTAGGCTTTACTGCCGGGATAGGGGTTGTCATTGCGACCCTGCAGCTTAAGGACTTTTTCGGGCTGCAGATCGAACATATGCCTGAACAATACTTCTCAAAAATCATGGTCCTTGGCAAAGCGCTTCCCACTATGCACTTGCCTAGCCTATTGGTCGCAACGATCACCTTAGCCACTATGTTACTCTGGCCAAGATTGAAAATTCATATCCCAGCCCATTTACCGGCCATTGCCTTAGGTAGCATAGTTGCCTTAGTGCTAAATGCGATGGGCGCGGATATTGAAACCATAGGGACACGTTTTCATTACCAATTAAGTGACGGTACCACTGGCACAGGGATCCCTCCCGTGCTCCCGAGCTTCGAATGGCCTTGGTTACAGGCGGGCGCCCATGGACAAGCCTTCGAATTTAATCTTGCCACCTTTCAAGCCTTGCTTCCCGCAGCCTTTGCCATTGCCATGTTAGGGGCAATTGAATCCCTCCTGTGCGCTGTAGTGCTCGATGGTATGACGGGCAAACGCCACAGCGCCAACAGTGAATTACTCGGCCAAGGCATTGGTAATATCATCACGCCTTTTTTCGGTGGTATTCCTGCTACGGCTGCAATAGCCCGCAGTGCTGCCAACGTCAAAGCAAGGGCACAGAGTCCAATCGCCTCTATGACCCACGCACTCGTGGTATTAATAGGTTTAGTCGCCTTAGCGGGAGTGCTCGCCTACTTACCCATGTCGGCCATGGCGGCACTGCTACTGGTGGTCGCTTGGAATATGAGTGAAGCGCCAAAGGCGGTGCATTTAGTCAAAACAGCGCCCACCAGCGACATTTTAGTCTTTTTGAGCTGTTTTTCTCTGACTGTGATTTTCGATATGGTGATAGCCATCAGCGTAGGAATTATTCTTGCGGCTTTGCTTTTTATGAAAGAAATTGCAGAAATGACAAAACTTTACGACATCAGCAGCAATAAGCGCTATGTCGATCAAGACTTACCTGCCGATTGGGCTGTGATCAAAATTAATGGCCCGCTATTCTTTGCCGCGGCCGACCGTATTTTTGCCGAAATAGCGGCCTTGACCCAAGATAAACAAGTGATAGTGCTGTACCTCGACGGGGTGTCAATACTCGATGCCGGTGGCTTAGCGGCACTCACCAAATTGATTGAGAAATGCAAACTTAACCACACCAAACTTATCATTGCCGATTTGCAGTTCCAACCTATTCGTACGCTGGCAAGGGCAAAAATTCAACCTATCGAAGGTGTACTCAAATTTTATCCCACCCTGCGTGAAGCCTTAGCCGAGGCTCCCGCGCCGGAGCATACTTTGCAAAGCTAAATAAAGTCCCTTCCTTAACCGCTTTCCCCTAAAACCACATAAGCCGGCTTTAGGGGAAATGGCGGGCACAAAATGCGACTCGCCCTGATTTTATAAACACTCAATTCCGTGCCTAGGACACTATTTTTGCGCGCAAAAAACGCCAGAAATGGCACTTTACATGGTATTATTCTGCGCCATGATGCTCCCCGCTATTACCGACGCATTGGACATCAACTGTACCCAGACCTGAGACAAGGTCAAAATATAATTAAAATTAGTGAGTTAAGGAGTTATCATGCAAGCCCTTGTTGCTGTTGTTATGGGTTCTAAGAGTGATTGGCCCACTATGGAAGCCGCCGCTGAGATCATGGATAAACTGCAAGTGCCCTATCATGTTGAAGTAGTATCCGCCCATAGAACGCCAGATAAACTGATGGAGTTTGCAGCCACTGCCGCTGACCGTGGTTTTAAAATCATCATTGGTGGCGCGGGCGGTGCAGCGCACTTGCCAGGCATGATTGCCTCAAAAACTCGCTTACCCGTATTAGGTGTACCAGTACAAAGCAAAGCGCTGTCAGGCATGGACAGCCTGTTATCTATCGTACAAATGCCTAAGGGAATTGCCGTTGGCACCTTAGCCATAGGTACCGCAGGTGCCTTTAACGCGGGCTTACTGGCTTGCCAAATTTTGGCCAATAACGATGCTAAGCTTGCCGCCCGTTTAGAAGCCTTTAGGGAAGAACAAACCCGCGCCGTGCTGGACAATCCAGATCCGAGGGAAGCCTAATGACTCAAGTAAGCGCAAAACCTAAGGTTTGGGTATTAGGTAATGGCCAGCTTGGCGCCATGTTGACCCACGCGGGTGAACCGCTGGCGATCGATGTTCGTGCAGTGGATATTATGACGCCAACGGATGAAATCCTCCCCCTCGCCCCCCATGATATTATTACCGCCGAGCGTGAGCAGTGGCCTGAATCTAGCTTAAGTTTGCAGTTAAGCAGCCACCCTCAGTTTATTAACGGCCCCGTATTTAGCCGCCTCGCGGATCGTTATAGCCAAAAAAGTTTGCTCGACCAAATCAAAGTGCCGACCGCGCCTTGGACACTCGTCGATGACCATACCCAAGTAGAAAGTCTCTACCAAAATTTTGGTGCACGTGTATTAATGAAGCGCCGCACAGGCGGTTACGATGGCAAAGGCCAACACTGGCTAAAACAAGCCGAAGCCGGAGACATTCCACAGGATTGGCGCAATTTAGCCATTGCCGAACAGGCGATTAATTTTGATGAAGAAGTGTCCTTAGTGGGCGTGCGCACCCGCGAAGGGCAATGCATATTTTACCCCTTGACGCTCAATCTCCATCAAGACGGTATTTTAATGGCTTCTATTTCGCCATTGGCACGCCTAACGCCGCTGCAAGCCCAAGCCGAAGCTATGCTCAGCACTATCATGCACGAATTAGACTATGTCGGTGTCATGGCGATGGAATGTTTCCGTGTTGGCAATAGTTTATTGGTCAATGAATTAGCACCGCGGGTGCATAACTCTGGCCACTGGACGCAAGCTGGCACCCATATGGACCAATTCCAGCTACATTTAAGGGCCCTGTGTGGCATTGCTATCCCACAGCCGCAGGTGAATTTTCAATGTGTGATGGTCAATCTTATCGGTATCGATAATGACCTGCGCTGGTTAAGTCTGCCTAATGCGGAACTGTATTGGTACGACAAGGAAGTGCGCCCAGGCCGAAAAGTGGGGCATTTAAACCTTTCTGTGCCTAATCCAGCGGTACTGAACGACAGCATTGCCTCACTGCAAGCTTGGATGCCAAGCCAATACCAAGCGCCCCTCGCGTGGATTTTAGCTGAATTTGCTAAAGCCTAATTGGGCCGCACAGATTACTGGTAAGGGAGCAAATTTGTTCCCTTATCAGCCATTTTTTTATCTTCGTTATATACTTATCCATACTCAGCGTGAATGAGTTAGTGATGTAGTGATTAAAACTGACTAACCGGAGCACGAACAAAGGAACTGCCGAGTGAAATTAAGGGATAACTTTAAACGTAAAACCATAGACCGCTTAGACTATCGCTATCACTTATTGCTACTCATAGTGCCAATAGTGCTATTCGTTCTGCTGTTTATTTTTAATGCCCCCACAGAAGGCTGGACTATCTTGCCTCTGCTGTTTGTTTGCCTTATCTATGTGATTGCCTACAGCTTAATTTACTACCTGCATCAAGGTCGTCTGAGTCGCCTCTGGCTGCATTTGGAGCAAGTGGTGAATATTAATGATGCCATTTACGAACTCGCCCATTTGTCGAGCCATTATAAGAATGAGCACGCCTTTCTCGATGCCCTGCTCAATAAAGCAGTGTGCATTATCAATGGTGCCGAAATGGGTAGCATCATTAAAATCAATGAAATCAGCAATAAACTGCATTTTGAATCCGTTGTCGGCCTCGACTTAGCCAAGCTAAAACAACTTAATTTTACCTTAGAGCAATCCTTTGAATATCGTCTAACAAAGGGCAAGTGTGACCGTGTGGTGGTGGTCAACGATATGCAAAATATCAATTCCGGCAGTACCTTATCGGAAGAAGCCCAACAAATTTTATTGACCGCGGCCAAACATCCCATACGTTCGACACTCTCAAGCCCCATTCGTATCGATGGCAAGCTCTACGGCATGCTTAACCTCGATAGTAGTATTGTCGGGGCCTTTAGTGACTACGACCGTAATTTAGTTTCGATTCTGACCCACGAGGCCAGCAATGCGATAGCCCTGTATCAGAAGTCGCAACAGATCTCTAAACTCGCCAATTTTGATTCATTAACCGGGCTCTATAATCGCAAAAATTTCGAGGATGCCCTGCAGCATTGGCAAGCTAAATCCCATCTTGGGAGCTTTTTGATCATTATCGATATGGATAACCTCAAAGCCATTAACGATACCTATGGCCATCAGGTGGGTGATACCGCCATTAAGCGGGTTTCTAACGCTATTTTGAGTTATTGGCAAAATAAAGGGATTATCTCGCGCTTTGGAGGGGATGAGTTTGTTGCACTTTGCCACGGCCCAAAGGAACAACTTGAAGGCGACCTCGATGAAATCCGCATCGAGTTACATCAAGATCAGTTAAACCTCAGTTTTAGCTTTGGGATAGCAGCGTTTGATGGCAATTGGTCAACCGCCTTTAAGCAAGCCGACCATGCTATGTATGAGCAAAAACGCGCCAAGAAAAAAGCCATTAAGGCATTAGAAACCTTAACGGCAAAAACATAACGGCTACTTAGCCCTGTGTGTTGACATGACTCATTGGGATTGTTCTAGCCATAGCGCCTAACCAAAGAATAATCGCCACAACCAAGATGAATCTAAATCCTCTTTACAGGTTTGATATTGGGCCGCATAACGCTTAGCCCTATCGTCAACCTTAGCCGCTACTTTAACTAACCAAGCCTTAGACTTGTAACTACCACGGCGATAACCACCCCAACCTTCGTGGTAATTAAGATACTGTGCTCTCGCATCCCACTTGGATATACCATTGATCTTATTTGTTTTATAAATAAACCAGCCCATAAAATCCATGGCATCATCAAAATCACTACGGCTCGACCAGCTGTTACCCGTCTCGCGCACATAATCGTCCCAGGTCATGGTTTTTGCTTGGGCATAGCCATAGGCATCACTTGCCCTGCCTATGGGGATAAAACCTAAAAAATATTCCATCGGCGGCGCCGCATTATGCTTAAACGAGCTTTCTTGGTACATCATGGCAAGCGGCACATGAACTGGCACGCCCCATTTGTCACGGGTATCTTTAGCAGCGTCATACCAAGAGCGGTGTTCTTGAAAAATATCACATAAATTGTCAGGGGATTTGGGGGGCGATGTGGCGCATCCTGAGAGTAAACCTATGGACGCACAGAGTAGTATTACGCAATGCCAGTTCATTAATCGCTTGTTCTCCAAAGTATTAAGAGGCCCAATGATGGCATACACTCACAACGAGGCAAACATAAAATGCCTTTTTGTGCCCATAGATAACACTGGTGGAGGTGACGCTAAGGATTATTTAGTTTCAGGAGTCAACTCAAGTTGGCACTCATGGCTTTCCTGTTGCCACACCCCGGGCTCCCAGTAGGAAGGGTCCTTACCCATGTAGCGCTTATCCGTATGGAACAAGGCGCCAATATGGTAACGCTGGTTTCCTTCGACGGTGAGCTTAAATGTTTTAGGCACACGGGCGCTGAGTGTGACACCCAGTGAGGGATCATCGATGAGTTCAGCCACTGTAAACTCATAATCCCCTGTTGCGAGTTGATAATTGGGTTTAGAAATAACGGCTTGACCGTTTAAGTGCGTAACAACGACACGATACCAGTGGGTACTGGCATCGGGCTGCAAATAGCCTGATACTGTCCCACACAGGAGCGGATCTTCGGGCGAGCTTGCGCAGCCCGATAATAAAGCGCTGACACCAAACAAACTCGCCAACAGACCCAATCGCGGCATATTTATCCCTTGGGCGCTCACGCTCTTACTCCAAAATAGTCCTCGAGATAATCATCAAAGGAAACGGCACTTTGCTCGGCCTCCAATGCAGCCTGTTTCTCCAGCGAACTTTTGGCTTCGGCTTGATACTGTGCAATAGTCTCTTCGGAGAGCGGATAATCAATAAAGTACTGATAATATTGCTGGGCAAGTGTCATAACCCAGTGTCCATGATCTTCACCCTTAGCAATTAAATGCTGACTCACTTGCCCCGATAGGGTCAGAGTTGGATCATCCACGGCGCGGCGCCAATGGGCTAAGGCTGCTTGATAATCCGTTGCGTCACCATCTAATAACTTAGCCAGTGGTTGCAATTCATCGAACAAGGTTGCAAGCCAGGTTTTCAAGGGTAAAGCTCCAGTCGAAGTTAATAACTCAAGGCCAGGTCTACGCCCCTCAAGCACAACCGATTTAAGATTCGCGCTAAGGCGTGCCTCTTCGTTGGGATCTGACTTAGGAGATTCGGTTAATAAACAGTAGAGTAGGAATAAATCGAGGAAACGAACTTGGCTCGCTTCAATACCGATAGGGCTAAAGGGGTTAACATCTAATGCCCGTACTTCAATATACTCAACTCCGCCGCGGGCGAGAGCTTCTGAGGGTTTTTCGCCACTTCGAGTCACGCGTTTAGCACGGATGGGCGAGTAAAACTCGTTTTCAATCTGCAAGACATTGGCATTAAGCTGTCGGTACTCTCCATCAACCTTAACCCCAATATTGGCAAAATTTGCCGATGGCATTTTTATGGCCGCATTTACGCCCGCCAAATACTCAGGTAAAGAGTTATAGCTGATATTGAGATCTTCCTGCTCTTTATTGGTGTAGCCTAAATCACTCATTCGCAGTGATGTTGCATAGGGTAAATACAAAGTGCCGCGACCGGACTTTTCAAACTGCAGATCGGTTTTTTGCCCCTTAATAAAAGAACTACACAGGGCTGGTGAAGCGCCAAAGAGGTACGGCAATACCCAGACTAGACGGCGGTAATTACGGATCAGCCCAAAATAAGATTCAGAGATAAAATCATCTAATGTCAGACTCTTATCACTTAATTCATAGAGACGCTGCCACAGTGCCTGAGATACGGAAAAGTTAAAGTGTACTCCAGAAATAATCTGCATCAGGGCGCCATAGCGATAGGTTAACCCCTTGCGGTATAAGGTTTTCATTTTGCCGGTGTTCGATGAGCCATAGCGGGCAACGGGAATATTGTGCTCATCTTTGACGTAACAGGGCATACTCACTGGCCACAAACGCTGGCCATTTAAATGGCGGACGCTAAAGGCATGGGTTTCGGTCAACCCCTGTAAGAGTGCTTCAACCTGATTATTCACTGGGGTAATAAATTCGAGTAACGCTTCACTATAATCTGTAGTAATGCGTGAATGCATTAACGCTGACCCCAATTCGCGGGGGTGCGTATCCATAGCAAGGAAACCAGACCCATCGATCCGTAATGCCTCACGCTCTATGCCACGTAACATACCTAAGAGTGCGGTCCGCCCATGAGCGTCCGAGAGATATTGTACTAATTCATTGAATGGCTTCAATTTGCGCTTCTCTGATTGGTGATTCGCTATCGCGACATGGTTAACAGTCAGACCTTTATTTTGAGGCTTATCTTTCAGAATACGCCTCAAAATAAATCTAAACCTGTGTATGGGGCAAGCCAAATTACATTTTTTTATGGCAAAACGCAGACGGTGACAGCTAATGCTGTCACCGTCTTTCGATGTCAATTTATGACTAATGGGTGTTAATTAACGCCCTCGTCCATCACCTATATAAGGGCGAAATACCAATTTACAATACTAAAGTTTCAATTGGATAGCCCAATGTTGCTAAATCCGCTTCAATTTTAGCCTTATCCCCTACGACTAAGATAATCATTTGCTTGATATCTAGCTCAGAAGCCGCAAGGGCATTGAGTTCATCTTTTGTTACAGTATTGATGATCTTATCCTGCTGCTCGGTAAAATCTGGGCTGAGCTGATAACGCTGGATCATTCGCATAAATCCCGCTTTTTGATAGGGTGTCTCATAATCGAGAGCCTGACCTTGGGAAACGGAGTTGCGCATAAAGGCAAGTTCAGCGTCCGTCATCCCCTCTTGCTGATAGGCACTGATTTCCTTCACAAACTCGCTTAAGGCCTTAGCGGTGACATCGGTACGTACATCGCTCGATGCCACAAAATCTCCGACTTCGGCGCCGCCAGAAAAATCGGTCCGAGCCCCATAGGTGTAACCTTTATTCTCACGCAAATTCAGATTGATACGGCTATTAAAAGCACCGCCTAAGGGGTAATTCATCAGCGAGACTTTAAAATAATTCCCGGTTGCATCATAGGGCAGAGCACGCTTCGCGATATTGATCACCGATTGCGCCGCCCCAGGTTTATCAATCAGATAAATAGTGCCTCCCTTCAATAACGGAAATGGCTTTAAGGGGGGCAGCACTGTGGCCTGGCCTTGCCATTGGCTTAACCCGGCTAATTTAGGTAGTAGGGCCGACTCAGAGAGATCCGCAACTGTGATAATTTTTGCATTAGCACCGCGATATTGCTCTGCGTAAAAGGCTTTCACATCCTCAAGGGTTAAGGCGGCAACCGAATCTAAGGTTCCGCTATCGCTTACACCGAGGGCATTATCTTTGCCATAGAGTAGCCCAAACAACACTGAGTCGGCTAAATAGCCAGCATTGGACTGCATATGCTGGATCTGTTGTAACTGTTGTTGTTTAACCCTTGCAAAATCCTGTTCAGTAAAACCCGGCTGGAAGAGTTTTTCTTCCAGAATGGCCAACGTCTCATCTAAGTGCTCTGTCAGGGTAGAGACTTTAATTGTGCTTTGGTATTCAGAGGCGCTGAAGTCGACTGTGCTGCCGAGCATTTCTAGGGCTTGAGAAAGAGCCTCGCTGCTACGTTTTTGGCTGGATTCATTCAGCATTTCCGCCGTCAGACTCGCAAGCCCCGCCTTTTCAACGGGAACTAATCTGTGGCCACCATTGAGGTAAACTACTAATTCCACAGTTGGGGTTTCCACACTCTGCGTCCCCATCACCTCAATGCCATTCGCTAACTTAGTCGTCCAAATTTTAGGGACTTTAAGCATAGGCGCAGCACCCGATCCGGGCATGATTGAACGGTCGAAATGAGAGGTGATTTTTGCCGTTGGCAACTCACCTTGAACGGCCGTTTGCGCAACAGGTAAGGTTTGTGGTGTAAAGTTATCGGGATGGGCGACGAGTGCCGTCATGCCCTCTGGCACTACGCTCATGACTAGCCGAGGTTTATCTTTTATGTACTGTTTAAAGACTCGCATCACATCGTCTTTAGTGACATTAGCATAGCGTTCAAGATCAGCGGCAATCTTATTAGGATCGCCAAACATAGTTTGATTCAAGGCGAGTGTCGTCACTTTACCTTTCACGCTTTGCAAGGCAAAAATACTATCAGCTTCAAACTGCACCTTCACTTTTTGCAGATCTTCATCGGTGACACCGCGTTGTTCAAATTCATTAATAGAGCTGAGGATCCGCTGCTCAAGATCAGCCAAGCTAGCGCCCTTCTCTGGGTTTGCTAGGGCGTAAATCGACATCTGGCAGGCTAATTCTTGGCAGGGTTGACTCACACTGGCCTGCACTGCATAGCCATCTTTAACCAAATTTTTATACAGCAAAGAGGTTTTCCCGCCCCCTAAAATATTAGCGAGGAGATCGAGCGCAGCTTCATCGGGATGGCTCGCATACACAGTTGGAAAACCAATACGGATAAGTGGCAAATGCACTTTATCCTCCATCGAGATATACCTTGTATTATCCAGATGAATTAAAGCTTTAGGCTCGGGTTGGGCCTCTGGGCCTCGGGGGATCTCGCCAAAATATTTGTTCACCCATGCTAGGGTTTGCATTTCGTCGAAATCACCGCCTATGGTCAATGTGGCATTGTTCGGTCCATACCAACGCTGAAAAAAGTGCCTTACATCATCCACAGTTGCCCGATTAAGATCCTCCGGCCAGCCAATAACCGGCCAAGAGTAAGGGTGTCCAACGGGGTAAAAAGCTTGATTAAACCGCTCTGTCATGCGGCCATAGGGCTGATTATCAATGCGTTGAGCCCGCTCGTTCTTTACCGTTTCACGCTGCACTTCAAATTTTTCACTGGTCAGTGCTGGCAATAAAAAGCCCATACGGTCGGACTCTAGCCACAGAATTTTCTCCAGCTGATTGCTCGGCACAGTCTCAAAATAGTTGGTTCTATCCGTATTGGTTGAGCCGTTAAGCGTACCGCCCGCCTCGGTCACAACCTCAAAATGTTGCTCATCGGCGACATGTTCTGAACCTTGGAACATCATATGCTCAAATAAATGGGCAAAACCTGAGCGCCCGGCGAGTTCACGGGCAGAACCTACATGGTAAGTGACATCCACATGCACTAAAGGATCTGAATTATCCTGATGCAGGATAACGGTCAACCCATTGGCTAACTGATATTTTTTATAGGGAATGCCTACTTGTTGATCGGCAAGTTGTACATTTTCAATCAGGCTAACACCAGCGGGTAAGCTCGTTGTCGTGGTATCGGATGCACAACCGGCTAAAGCGGCAGAAATCGCTAGTGCTAATATCCATTTTTTCAAAATATTCCCCTTATACATCAATTGGTCAGAATACAGCTAAATCGATAAACAATGGTTTTTAAGACTCGGTTACTATGACTTGGCTACAGTGACTAAGTTCCTATTTGAGTTCCGATTTAAGTTCCTATTAATACAAGAATTTATCCCTTTGACAACCGTTAAAGAAAACCAAACTATTACACTAACGCTTAAGCAAACCAGTGCATAACCGCCGCGGCAACAAGCAAGTAACGAATTGTTTTTCCAATAAATATCATCAAAAATGACGATACCAGTGGCAACTTTAACCACCCAGCCAGCAGACATAATATATCCCCAATCACAGGTGCCCATGACAGCAATAGCGCCCAGACGCCATAACTTTCTATCAAATTTAACCCTTTGGCGTACTTTGCTCCACTTAACTCCTCGGGCGACTTGGCAAAACGCCCTAATCGCCCCAAGTAGAAACTCGTCATAGCACCAAATGTGTTGCCAATCGTCGCCACCACCACTAGGGAAAGCCAAGTCTCAGGCGCTTGATTTAAAAGCGCAATAAGTAAAACTTCAGAACCGCCCGGTAACAAAGTGGCCGCTAAAAACGCACCAGAAAACATAAGGCTTAATTCGGACATAAATGATAACTCTGTGAAAACATACTGCTGTGTAGAAATGCATTGCCAAAATGCCATGGTTAAGCAAATATGGAGCGCAACCTTTTTGCAACAAACTCATTTATCACAATAAGTTATAAGAAAATCGGTTTGTTATAACCCCAACTCTATCTATACAATGCATTTAATGGCAAACATCTCCTATACCCGAGGAGTTCGCTTAGTTCTATGGAAGGCACATCCTAGCATCTCGGGTCTATGGACTTGTACTTATATTATTTTTCTGGAAAACCCATGATCCTACAAACTATTAGCCGCATTCCTTTTTGGCAAAAAGTCCTCACAGGTTTTATCTTAGGGGCGCTTGTTGGCGTCATTTTAGGAGAAACTGCAACAGTACTGAAACCCTTAGGTGACTTATTTATCAGTGCTATCAAGATGTTGGTTGCACCTTTGGTGTTCTGTGCCATTGTTGTGAGTATTACCTCGCTAGGTTCACAAACCAGTTTAAAGCGCCTGAGTCTAAAGACCCTAGGGATGTTTATGCTAACGGGCACAATCGCTTCATTGATAGGCTTAGCCGTGGGCTCGATGATCGATATGGGCGGCACTATGGCGCTTACAACAACCGAAGTGCGCGAGCGTAATATTCCAGGCTTTGCGCAGGTTTTACTCGATATGATCCCTGTGAACCCTTTCGCCTCTTTGGCCGAGGGTAAAGTACTACAGATTATTGTGTTTGCCGCTTTGGTGGGTATCGCTATTAATAAAGTGGGCGAGAAAGCCGAACCACTTAAACGCACCATAGAAGCCGGTGCTGAAGTCATGTTCCAATTGACTCGTATGGTGTTAAAGCTTACCCCTATCGGCGTATTTGGCCTAATGGCTTGGGTGGTCGGCGCCTATGGTTTATCGACCCTCTTACCCCTAGGTAAATTTATCGCCGCTATCTATATTGCAGCACTCATCCACATGATTTTTATCTACGGAGGCTTAGTTAAATTTGTCGCAGGCTTAAGCCCTGTGCAATTTTTCCGTAAAGCCATGCCGGCACAATTGGTTGCGTTTAGTACATCATCAAGTTTTGGCACGCTGCCCGCAAGCACTCGCGCCGTCGAAACCATGGGCGTATCAAAGCGCTATAGCGCCTTTGTGATGCCACTAGGGGCTACTATGAACATGGATGGTTGTGGCGGAATTTACCCTGCGATAGCCGCTATCTTTATCGCCCAGATTTATAATATTCCCCTCGATACCTTGGATTATGTGATGATTGCCGTGACTGCCACAGTTGCATCGGTAGGAACAGCTGGAGTCCCTGGTAGCGCGATGGTGATGCTTACCGTCACCTTAGGTGTGATTGGTTTACCACTTGAAGGCATTGCCTTTATCGCATCTATTGACCGTATTATCGATATGATCCGCACCGCCACCAATGTGACGGGCGATATGATGACAGCTGTGGTGATCGGCAAATCCGAAAATGAACTCGATGAAGCGCAGTTTTACTCGAACGATATGCAGGAGACTTCACCAGCCAATCCTCAGTAATGCAGTGCTCAGTAATAATGGAATATCGAAAGACCGCTACGGCGGTCTTTTTTATTAGGGAAATAACCGCCAATAACCCATGGGATAGGTATAAAATTACCACCAATAAGATCAAACTGTTAAACTCATTGATACCAGACTGTAATGCTATAAAACAAAAAGTTGAGCCTCTATGACTAAACTCTTTTTAATCCCACTGATACTTTGTTTGCTGTGGACACTGTTTTTAAAAGCCAATGGACTTCCCCTCGCCCAGGGCAAACGCGGATTCATTTATATTATCGCCATCAGTGGAACTTTGATTTTACTATTGCTGCTATTACTTTGGCTAACCGCATAAAAAAGCCTACTCGTCCTGAGTAGGCTATCAATTAAATAGTTAACCAAGCACGGCGAGTAATATTCCAGCCGCAACCGCTGAGCCTAATACTCCTGCCACATTCGGCCCCATAGCATGCATCAGCAGAAAGTTATGCTGATTGGCCTCTAAACCAACTTTGTTCACGACCCGCGCAGCCATAGGTACCGCCGACACTCCTGCGGCTCCAATCAAAGGATTAATCTTACCACCCGATAACTTACACATCAGTTTTGCCATTAACACACCTGCCGCAGTACCAATGCCAAATGCTAAGGCTCCCAATACTAAAATCCCTAAGGTTTCCATCCGTAGGAATTGATCGGCGGATAACTTAGAGCCCACAGCTAACCCTAAGAAAATCGTAACGATATTGATAAGCTCGTTCTGTGCCGTTTTCGATAATCTGTCCACTACACCCGATTCACGCATCAAGTTACCGAGGCAAAACATGCCCACTAAAGGCGTCGCCGCGGGTAAGAATAGGATCGTTAATCCCAGTACCATCATAGGGAAAATGATCTTTTCCTTTTTACTGACCTCACGCAGCTGCTCCATTTTAATTTCGCGCTCTGCTTGGGTGGTCAGTAAACGCATGATCGGCGGTTGAATAATCGGGACTAAGGCCATATAGGAATAAGCTGCGACCGCAATGGCCCCCAATAACTCAGGTGCCAGTTTTGAAGCTAAGAAAATCGCCGTCGGCCCATCGGCGCCGCCTATAATCGCAATGGCCGCCGCATCCTTCATAGTGAACTCAAAGCCCGGCACTAAGTTCAGTGCTATCGCCCCAATTAATGTCGCGAAAATTCCAAACTGCGCCGCCGCACCTAACAACAGGGTTTTAGGATTCGCAATCAGAGCACTAAAGTCAGTCAGTGCACCTACACCCATAAAGATCAACAATGGGAACACCCCAGTCTCAATCCCCACGTGGTAGGCGTAATACAGCATGCCGCCCTCTTCGGTAAATCCCGCATGGGGAATGTTCGCCAGCACAGCACCAAAACCAATTGGCAGCAATAATAAAGGCTCAAAGCCTCGCACTATGGCGAGATATAAGAGCAAAGCGCCCACCGCCATCATCAACACTTGCCCGCCAGTAAAGTGAGCAATACCTGTCTCGGCCCAAAAAGCCATTAAACCTTCCATAATGACTCCTACGCTAAGGCCAGTAATTGAGAACCCACAGACACTGAGTCGCCCTCTTTCACCCAGAGCTTGGCGATAATACCATCGCCCTGAGCACGAATTTCGGTTTCCATTTTCATCGCCTCGAGGATGATCACGACATCGCCTTCACACACTCTATCGCCTAGCGAAACATGCACTTTGAAGATATTGCCCGACAAAGGCGCGCTCATTTCAAGCCTGATTTCACCATGGCTCGCAGTTGACGTAGTGCTCGTAGTTAGCGTTGTGCTCGCCGTAGCAGCTTGCACGGCATGAACACTTTGGCCCTGTGGCTGGATCTGCGAGATCTCACCACCTGCGGCGACTTCAACCACGTACTCTTGCCCTTCGACAGTTACCGTGTAGGTTTCAGGGCCACGATCAGCAGCATTAGTAGCAAGTGCCGAAGTCAGCTCAGGCTTAGGCTCGAAGGCGCTCGGATCGTCACGATTCTTTAAGAACTGCAATCCTATTTGTGGGAAGAGTGCATAGGTCAGCACATCATCGTCATGCTCTGAGGATAGGCGAATGCCTTGTTCCTGTGCTTTATCTACCAACTCAAGCCTTAACTTAGCCAGCTCTGGCGTTAATAGATCCGCTGGACGACAGGTAATGGCTTGTGCCCCTTGCAGCACTCTTGATTGTAATGCGGCATCGACTGGTGCTGGGGTTGCGCCATATTCGCCCTTAAGCACGCCTTCAGTCTCTTTAGTCAGTGACTTATAACGCTCACCCATTAGCACATTGATTACCGCCTGCGAGCCGACAATTTGCGATGTGGGTGTCACTAAGGGCAAAAAACCTAAGTCAGCACGCACGCGGGGAATTTCTTCCAAGACTAAGTCCATCTTATCGGCCGCGCCTTGTTCCTTAAGTTGGCTCTCCATATTGGTCAGCATGCCGCCAGGTACCTGTGCGCGTAAAATACGTGAATCAATGCCTTTCAGCGCACCCTCAAACTTAGCGTACTTCTTACGTACTTCACGGAAGTAAGCGGCAATCTCCTCAAGCAACACCATGTCGTAGCCCGTGGCACGCTCAGTATCCTCCACCATGGCAATCACGGTTTCAGTTGCAGTATGTCCATAGGTTTGGCTCATAGATGAAACGGCCGTATCGAGCACATCAATACCCGCTTCGATGGCTTTCTGATAAGTGGCAGTACTTAACCCTGTCGTTGCGTGACAATGCATTGACAGCACAAGTTGCGTTTGGGATTTTAGTCGACTTATAAGCTCAAACGCTTCCATCGGCTTAAGTAAGCCCGCCATATCTTTGATACACAAAGAGTCACATCCCATATCTTCGAGACGTTTTGCCATATCCACCCACGTCTCTATGGTATGCACTGGACTCGTCGTGTATGAGATCGTCCCCTGCGCATGGCCGCCAACTTGGCGCACTGCTTTTACTGCAGTTTCGAGGTTGCGCACATCATTCATCGCATCGAAAATACGAAATACATCGACGCCATTGGTATGGGCGCGCTCAACAAAACGCGTCACTAAATCATCGGCATAATGGCGATAACCTAAGAGGTTTTGACCACGCAACAACATTTGCTGTGGCGTATTCGGCATGGCCTTTTTCAGCTCACGAATTCTGTCCCAAGGGTCTTCACCAAGATAACGAATACAGGCATCAAAAGTCGCCCCGCCCCAAGATTCCAGCGACCAGAAACCAACCCTATCGAGCAATGGTGCTATAGGTAACATATCGTCGATTCTTAAACGGGTAGCTAAGATAGACTGATGCGCATCCCGCAAAACGACATCGGTTAACACTAATGGCTTTGGCGCCAATGCTGAATATATTGAACTCATACTGCTCCCCATTATTTTGTCTGCGAACGAAATTGCTGAACGGCTAAAGTGATTGCAGCCACGATTTTGGGATCTACAGTGCCAGCATTCGCCGTCAATCCTGATACGTCGCGCGATGGATTAACTGCAACTTTGCTATTCACCACCTCACTTGCACACCATTTAGCGACCATATGGACGCCCAAAATAAGCACACTTAAAAACAAGTACACCAACCCCATCCCTAAAACCATAATTCCAACGGCATCGATTAACTGCTCAGTTAACTCCCCCATCCCCCTGTAACTCCTTACTAATGAATACATAACCCATAAATATTTTGATGACTCTCTTTTTCAAGCTAAACCTAGAAACTTATGTTCCCCTGAGCCAGCAAACACCAAAGAATACAAAATCACATTTAAAGATTATTCATTCACACGCCATGAAATAACCCTGCATCTTTACAATTATCAAACATACCTAATAGAAACTAATAACACCACAATAATGTAAAATGGTCTTACCAATATTGATGAATTTATTGAATGCTATTGATGATTTCTCATAAATTTCTCTTTTAAATGCATATCCATCATCTTATTGTAAAAAATAATGAGCCTAGCTCAGTCATTCTCCCAATGAAACCATGACGTCATTGTTCAGAAATAAAACAACCGTCCGGAAATTGGATATTGAGGATTTATGCAAAAATATCACCTCTTCGACTCTACGTAGAGGAATAGATATCGGTAGATGGTCATAAGACGGCAGCAGTTCGAATATGCCATCTCATTGGCATAGACTATTCAGCAACAGGTAGAAGAACAGACGACCTACCAGTATCTGGCATTGGCTTCTCAGCACACTAAGTCAAAAAGTCATACCGTTGTCACCATGGATGGCAGTGGCTAACAAACAGGTATTTCAAGCAGTATGAAGTTATTGTGGGGATTGTAGCTATACATGGTATCAGCCATACAAAACGCATGATAAAGACATAATCAAAAGATTGGGTGTGGTGAGCAAACTTTAATGGGGATTGGGATAAGTCTGGCTTTAAAGCAAAATTGAGTGAATTACAGACGCAAAAAAGCCAGT
>NZ_JAKUKD010000012.1:0-175679 GCF_024197625.1 Shewanella sp. KJ2020
CTTGCGTGAGCCACTTGAATTGTTGCGACCAGCTGGTTTTACTTGTCTCATCTTCGACCAAGAAGATGGACTCGCCTTAGACTTGAATATTCAAGACACTTAATAAAGTGTTTGAGAACTCAATGTTCAATGCTCTCGCATTAAACCTTTTTCGTATCAACACAACGACAGACATCATTGTGTTTAATACTATCAGCTTTCCAAATTGTTAAAGAACAAGCATCGCCGTTAAGACGTGCCACTCGCTCTACAAGAACAAGTTATCTGTGTGAACACTCAGCAAACATCGAGTTAGTCGTATAGGTAAGGAGGTGATCCAGCCCCAGGTTCCCCTAGGGCTACCTTGTTACGACTTCACCCCAGTCATGAACCACAAAGTGGTGAGCGCCCCCCCGAAGGTTAAGCTACCCACTTCTTTTGCAGCCCACTCCCATGGTGTGACGGGCGGTGTGTACAAGGCCCGGGAACGTATTCACCGTGGCATTCTGATCCACGATTACTAGCGATTCCGACTTCATGGAGTCGAGTTGCAGACTCCAATCCGGACTACGACGAGCTTTGTGAGATTAGCTCTACCTCGCGGCTTTGCAACCCTCTGTACTCGCCATTGTAGCACGTGTGTAGCCCTACTCGTAAGGGCCATGATGACTTGACGTCGTCCCCACCTTCCTCCGGTTTATCACCGGCAGTCTCCCTAGAGTTCCCACCATTACGTGCTGGCAAATAAGGATAGGGGTTGCGCTCGTTGCGGGACTTAACCCAACATTTCACAACACGAGCTGACGACAGCCATGCAGCACCTGTCTCAGAGTTCCCGAAGGCACTAAGCTATCTCTAGCGAATTCTCTGGATGTCAAGAGTAGGTAAGGTTCTTCGCGTTGCATCGAATTAAACCACATGCTCCACCGCTTGTGCGGGCCCCCGTCAATTCATTTGAGTTTTAACCTTGCGGCCGTACTCCCCAGGCGGTCTACTTAATGCGTTAGCTTGAGAGCCCAGTGTTCAAGACACCAAACTCCGAGTAGACATCGTTTACGGCGTGGACTACCAGGGTATCTAATCCTGTTTGCTCCCCACGCTTTCGTGCATGAGCGTCAGTCTTTGTCCAGGGGGCCGCCTTCGCCACCGGTATTCCTCCAGATCTCTACGCATTTCACCGCTACACCTGGAATTCTACCCCCCTCTACAAGACTCTAGTTCGCCAGTTCGAAATGCTATTCCTAGGTTGAGCCCAGGGCTTTCACATCTCGCTTAACAAACCGCCTGCGCACGCTTTACGCCCAGTAATTCCGATTAACGCTCGGACCCTCCGTATTACCGCGGCTGCTGGCACGGAGTTAGCCGGTCCTTCTTCTGTAGGTAACGTCACAGCTACAGTTTATTAAACTGCAACCTTTCCTCCCTACTGAAAGTGCTTTACAACCCGAAGGCCTTCTTCACACACGCGGCATGGCTGCATCAGGGTTTCCCCCATTGTAAACTCCCTTGTGCTGCCGCTCGACATATTGCTATGAACACTCATTATTACATTGATTTAATTCTTTGACTGCCAACCCTAAGGCTAAGCAGTTTCGATTAACTCAACACCTGTGAGTGTCCACACAGATTTCTTGTTTTATCTTGTTAGAGAGCAACTCAACCTCATAAGAGAGGGTAAGTACCATACTGAGCGCCGAACGCTTCCAGTTGGCTAGGGCTGCGTATTTTACGCATTTCCCGTTTCGCGTCAAGGAGTATTTTCAACTTCTTGCTGCGCTTGAATTAAGTGCTTAAAAGCTGCTCAATTCAACCTCACTCGTCAGCTTGCTTTCGCTGTCTGCCGTGTCAGTGGATGCGCATTATAGGGAGCAGAAGATTTTGTGCAAGGGCTTTTTTAACAATTAACGCCAAACGAACAAATAACCAGCAAAACGCACACTAAAAGGGATATTCCCCTTGGGTTGGTAAGTTTGGCATAGGAATTTTAGGAGTGTAGAGAATTTAATAGACCAAATGTACATAAACAGTTAGTGGTGGAAGCTTTTAGCTATATCAGCCAAATCAGCCAACATTCCCGTGGTTAGCTGATTTGAATGACATTCTTATGTTCAATCTATCAAGGCAAGTGTACCTAACATATATCTGGAGTGAGAAAGTGAAATATCCCGTTAAGGCTTACCTTCTTCATGTCTATTTTGGGGTTCGGCTTCTATATCAGCGGCAGTCGCTATATCAGTGTCAATTTCGCTTGGTTCATTATCACCAACTACATGGGCAACCTTTAATTTTCTTACTGTTCTAATCGTAATGACAGGGCCCGATATCGCATAGAGGTAGAAACCGATACACAGGATCAGCGCAGGTTGAACCGATACCACCACAAATACGCCCACAACCAGTAAGATGGCAATGAAGTTCACCTTACCGCGCCAATCAATCTCTTTAAAAGAGTGATAACGGAAATTACTCACCATCAATAAGCCTGTTGCCGCAGTCACAAGACCCGCAATCCAGCTGATATTTTTGCCATCTAAGCTGTACTGATTTCCTAGCCAAATACTGCTGGCGATTACGGCAGCTGCGGCTGGACTGGCAAGTCCTTGGAAATAGCGCTTATCAGCTACGCCAACTTGCGTATTAAAACGCGCAAGCCTTAGGGCGGCACCGGCGCAATAAATAAACGCCGCTAGCCAACCTATTTTACCTAAATCGGCTAACGCCCAATTATAGGCAAGTAATGCGGGCGCCATGCCAAAGGACACCATGTCTGCCATACTGTCATACTCTGCGCCAAAATCACTTTGGGTATTCGTGAGTCTTGCGACTCGGCCATCGAGACCATCGCAGATCATTGCGACAAATATCGCAATCGCCGCGGCTTCAAAATTGGCATTCATCGAGGCAATCACAGCATAAAAACCCGAAAATAACCCTGCTGTGGTAAATAGATTGGGCAGTAAATAGATACCTTTATTCTTTACTGTTTGATTCGAAGAATTTTGCATACACTTATTAAGTTATAAGCTGGAGAGAAAGTAAGCTTCAAGATAGCATATTTTACTAGCATGTCGATGAGCGACAATGAGGGATGATACCCATGTTAAAGATGACTAGATTAACGGCGCCGCTATTTTACATAGTTGGGCTCTGTTTGTTAGGACAACCCGTAATTGCAGGTGTGATTTACACTTGGGTTGATGAACAGGGTGTCACGCATTACAGCCAACAACCACCAGAACAAGAACAACAGAAAGCCAATCAACTCTATAGTGAAGATATTGAACCGGCCAAAGTAGGTTATGTAGCACCGACCAAAAAAGAACAACCACAAGAAGTGAGTGAACTGGAAAAATCGGCGGCACTCATTAAAGAAAAAGATGCTAAACAAGCTCAGTCGATCTGTGAAAATGCCAAACATAATTTGGATGTACTGACGACACACAACCAGCTTATTCGCCAGAGTGAAGATCCAACCAAGGAGCCTGAGGCTATGACCGAAGAAGAAAGGCAAGCCGCTATTGCACAGCAGCAGGAGAGAATTAAACTTTTCTGTGAAAAAAAATAGTCCCCATATAAAAGAGCCGAGTCAATACTCGGCTCTTTTACTATTTAAGAGATAACTCTTGATTTAGCCATTCTCGCACTAAGCCATCAATCGACTTCTTACTGCTTAATCGCTAACTCTTACTGCTCGAACGCTAGCTCGCCACCCGCACAGCTGACCTTGATCGGTTTACCCGGTAACAAGTCGCCACGCAGTAATTTCTGCGCCAGCGGGTTTTCGACTTCTTGCTGCAATGCCCGTTTCAAGGGTCTTGCGCCATACACAGGATCGAAACCAATTTCCGCAATCAGTGATAATGCGTCGTCGGTGATCTCCAATGTATAGTCCTTTTCCGCCAAACGTTGGCGTAAGGAAGCAATCTGTATCGAAGCAATACGTTTGATATTGGCAGCATCCAATGGATGGAACACCACAGATTCATCGATACGGTTTAAAAACTCGGGTCTGAAACTGTGAGTCACCACATTCATTACCGACGCTTTCATCTCTGCATAGGTCACATGGCCAAATCCTTCTTGGATAATGTCGGAGCCTAAGTTCGAGGTCATAATGATCACTGTGTTTCTAAAATCAACAGTGCGACCTTGACCATCGGTTAAGCGTCCATCATCAAGCACTTGTAGTAAGATGTTAAACACATCGGGGTGCGCTTTCTCAACTTCGTCGAGCAATATCACCGAGTAAGGTTTACGGCGCACGGCTTCCGTTAAGTAACCGCCCTCCTCATAACCTACGTATCCTGGAGGGGCGCCCACTAAACGCGATACTGAGTGTTTTTCCATAAACTCAGACATATCGATGCGCACTAAAGCCGATTCGGTATCGAATAAAAACTTCGCCAGTGATTTACACAGCTCAGTTTTACCGACGCCCGTTGGGCCTAAGAACAGGAAAGAGCCAATCGGACGGTTCGGATCCGCAAGACCCGCACGGCTACGACGAATCGCGTTTGCCACAGCATCAACGGCTTCGTTTTGGCCGATAACCCGCTCGTGTAGCGCCACTTCCATTTGCAGTAATTTTTCGCGCTCACCTTCAAGCATTTTCGAGACAGGAATTCCCGTTGCTTTCGATAGCACTTCGGCAATTTCAAGCTCAGTGACTTTGTTACGTAACAAGGTCATATCCTGCATTTCGGCCTGTGACGCCAAATCGAGCTGTTTCTCAAGCTCAGGAATACGGCCATATTGCAGCTCAGACATCCGAGTTAAATCACCCGCGCGGCGAGCCACTTCTAAGTCCATCCGAGCCTGTTCGAGATCGGCTTTAATGTGCTGAGTTCCTGCCAATGCGGCTTTTTCAGTACGCCAAATTTCGTTAAGTTCAGATGCCTTAGCTTCAACTTCGTGCAATTCAACTCGAAGATGATCGAGTCTACGGCGGCTCGCCTCGTCATTCTCTTTGGCTAACGCTTGCTCCTCCAGTTTGAGCTGGATTGCACGACGTTCGAGCCTGTCGAGTGACTCTGGCTTTGAGTCCATCTGCATGCGGATGCTGGATGCCGCTTCGTCGATCAAATCGATCGCCTTATCCGGCAATTTACGGTCCGACACATAACGGTGCGACATGGTCGCCGCCGCCACAATCGCCGGATCGGTAATTTCCACATGGTGATGCAGCTCGTAGCGTTCTTTCAGTCCACGCAAAATGGCGATGGTGTCTTCAACGCTGGGCTCATCCACCAGCACTTTTTGGAAACGTCGTTCAAGGGCCGCATCTTTTTCAATATACTGACGATACTCATCGAGCGTGGTCGCGCCCACACAGTGTAAATCACCACGTGCCAATGCAGGTTTAAGCATATTACCCGCATCCATTGCGCCCTCACCTTTACCAGCACCGACCATAGTGTGCAGTTCGTCGATAAAGAGGATCACTTGACCTTCTTCCTGCGCCAACTCGTTAAGCACGGCTTTTAAGCGCTCTTCAAACTCACCGCGATATTTAGCACCCGCTATCAATGAGCCCATATCGAGGGATAAAACCCGTTTATTTTTAATCCCCTCGGGGACTTCACCATTAACAATACGCTGGGCAAGTCCTTCAACAATCGCCGTTTTACCCACACCCGGTTCACCGATAAGGACTGGATTGTTTTTACTGCGACGTTGCAGAACTTGAATGGTGCGGCGAATTTCATCGTCACGACCAATCACAGGATCTAACTTGCCCTGCTCGGCACGCTCGGTCAGATCGATAGTAAATTTCTTCAGCGCTTGGCGTTGATCTTCGGCATTAGGATCATCCACTTTTTGGCCGCCGCGTACTTGTTCAATGGTTTGCTCCATGAGCTCTTTGGTCGCACCGGACTTTTTCAAACATTGAGCCAAGGCATCACTGCCTTCTAATGCCGCCAGCACAAACAATTCACTGGAGATATATTTGTCTTTACGCTTTTGCGCTAACTTATCGCACAGGTTTAATAAACGAATTAACCCTTGAGATAATTGCACATCGCCGCCAGAGCCTTCGACTTGGGGTAAGCGTTCTAATTCTTGGCTAAGTAGCGAGCGCAGCGCACTCACCCGAATACCAGCCTGGGTCAATAAGGGATGGATAGAACCAGAATCTTGGTTAAGCAGTGCCATCATCAAATGTAGCGGTTCGATAAACTGATGATCACGCCCAAGTGCGAGCGACTGGGCATCTGAGATGGCAAGCTGGAATTTATTGGTCATACGATCGAGTCGCATACAGCCTCCTAAAACTCACATATTAGATATATGCCAATCCACCAGATACCTTACCAAATGAACGGCTTTGAAGCAGCGTGTCAGATGGAGAGTTCAAAATAGGATTGGTATTACATTTCGTTAGTTAAAAGATGGGGACTATTTAGCCAATTTCAAGCAACGGGAAGGGAATTAAATACAAATAGTAGGGGAATTTGCTTAAGACTTAAGCCAGATCAATGAAGCCATGCGTCCCGTCACTTTATCGCGGCGATAGGAGAAATAATCTGGGCTAGAGACAGTACAAATATCGGCACTATAAATATGGTTTACTCCAAGTAAACTCAAGCGCAATTTGGCCAAACCAATGATATCGGCAAGAAACTTATCACCACTTGGAATAAAACACCCTGCCGCCTGGGGATGCAAACTACAGAATGCCTGCTTTACTTCGGCGCCGACTTCAAATTTTTGCGGACCAATAGCCGGGCCAAGGTAGGCAATCAACTCACCCATAGGTGAACTAAACTGCGCCGCAGTGGCCTCTATCACACCATCACACAGGCCGCGCCATCCCGCATGGGCCGCCGCAACCTCAGTGCCTGCATGATTGCACAGCAACACAGGTAAACAATCTGCCGTCATCACAACGCAAACTCGTCCAGTGGTTCGGCTGTAACTGGCATCGGCAATCGGAGTATTCGCAGCATAACCTAGGTTAAGCGTGTCTAGATTGAGCACATGAGTGCCATGTACTTGTTCGAGCCAAATAGGCTCGGCAATTAACGCTAATTGTTTGCAGAGTAACTCACGATTAGCCATCACCCGCTCAGGTGTATCACCGACATGCAGCCCAAGATTCAGACTGCCATAGGGATGCTCGCTCACACCACCATGACGATTTGTCATAGCGATGCCAACATTAGCGGGAACGGGCCAATCGTGATTAAACACTTACAAATACTCGATCGGATGCTCGAGTGTGTCTTGACGCAGTGCTTTGGTCAAAATCACCATATCCTCAGGAATTGGCGCCTGCCAGCTCATGATTTCACAGCTCACAGGATGCGCTAACTCGAGACGCACAGCATGCAATGCTTGGCGTTTAAAGTTTTTCAAAATCTCAAAAAACTCTGGGCTCGCGGCCTTTGGTGGTTTTGGACGGCCACCATAAACAGGATCGCCTACCAATACGTGGCCAATGTATTCCATATGCACACGGATTTGGTGAGTACGGCCAGATTCAAGGCGCAATCTTAGACGAGTGTGGTTACGGAATTTCTCCGCCACACGGTAATGCGTCACCGCAGGTTTACCTGAATGGTGCACCGCCATGTGAGTACGTTTAGTGGGATGACGGCCAATCGGCTCATCCACAGTACCGCCACCTGTCATAGTGCCCATCACAATCGCTTCGTATTCACGGGTGATTTCACGGGCTTGCAATGCAGCGACTAGGTGAGTTTGTGCCTCAACAGTTTTTGCTACGACCATCAAACCGGTAGTATCTTTATCGAGACGGTGCACAATACCTGCGCGCGGCACATGCTCAATATCGGGGCAATGGTGCAAAAGTGCATTCATCAGCGTACCATCAGCATTACCCGCACCTGGATGGACAACTAAGCCAGCTTGTTTGTTGATAACCAAAATATGGTCATCTTCGTAGACAATATTCAGCTCAATGGCCTGCGCCGCCGCATGCACTTCTTCTTCAAGTGTGGCTGCAATTTCGATCTGTTGTAGCTCAAATACTTTCTCGCGAGGCTTATTAACAACCACGCCGTCAACATAAACTGCATCAGATAGGATCCATTCCTTGATGCGCGTGCGCGAGTAATCTGGGAACAACTCAGCCAGAGCCTGATCTAATCTCAGGCCAGTTTGTGTTGCCGAAATCTCGCTTTTTAGATTAATCTCTTGTGTCATAGGAACCGTATCCCCATTTAGGGGTCAAAAAATGTGTGCTATCTGTTACAATCGGATGTTTTCTATTTTATAGTGAAATGGAAAAATTCTTAACTACAACTTAAAAAGAATTGAATTCAAGTATGTATAAATTTTCCAAAGGCGTAACCTTAGTCCTATTTTCACTAGCGTTATCAGCCTGTAGTAGCAGTCCTGAAGATAACGACATTGCCGCAAAAACCTCACCTGACGTACTTTATTCTCAGGCAAGAACCTCAATGGAGCTTGGCAATTACTCAAAAGCGGTCCGTTCTTTGGAAGCATTAGACTCTCGCTTCCCCTTCGGCCCCCATAAAACTCAAGTCCAATTAGATTTGATTTATGCGTACTACAAAATGGATGATGTCGCTTCAGGCATTGCCAATATAGACAGATTTATCCGTCTAAACCCAACCCATCCCGATATTGATTACGTCTACTACATGCGTGGACTCGTCAATATGCAAGCGGACAGCTACATGTTCCACGATATGTTAAATATCGACCGAACTGACCGCGATCCTAAAAATGCTCAAGATGCTTTCAAGGATTTTGAACGTTTAATTAAAACCTACCCTAACAGCAAATATGCCGCCGATGCACAAAAGCGCATGTTATCGCTGAAGAATCGCTTGGCAAAATATTCAATTCAAGTTGCCGAGTATTATCTCAAGATGAATGCTTGGAGCGCCGCGGCAATCCGAGCTCAATCAGTGCTAGAAACATACCCAGGCACCCCTTCAACCGAACGGGCATTAGAGATAATGATAGAAGCTTATGGCGAATTAGGTCAGAACCAACTGAAGCAAAACGTGCTAATGGTAATGCAAGCTAACTTCCCAAACAATGAAATCTTATCGAACTAGCCAAGAATGCCCCTTTTAAAGGGGCATTTTTTTAGCTCTACGCTAAACATTTTGATTATTCTACTACCGCTAGCCCTATGCCTTTATTGATGATTTGCCCCCGAGTATTCCCCTAATCTACTGTTGTGTACCCTATTCGAGTAAAACTTATGCAACCACACCGATTTTTACTCGATTTAGTAAAAATCTATTGACTCAAAAGCCGAAAAGCCTTTAAATTGCGCCCGTCGCCCGAATAGCTCAGTCGGTAGAGCAGAGGATTGAAAATCCTCGTGTCCCTGGTTCGATTCCGGGTTCGGGCACCATCTTTAATTTGGTTGCCGATGCGACCAGAGTTAAAGAATTGCAATAGGTACAGTGCAGGTGTGGTGGAATTGGTAGACACGCCAGCTTCAGGTGCTGGTGCTCGCAAGGGCGTGGAGGTTCAAGTCCTCTCACCTGTACCAAATTGCAATTCAAGTTTTGATTCGGTTAAAGGCCGAATACCAATGCAGATGTGGTGGAATTGGTAGACACGCCAGCTTCAGGTGCTGGTGCTCGCAAGGGCGTGGAGGTTCAAGTCCTCTCATCTGTACCAACATTTAAACCTCGCTTAGCGAGGTTTTTTTGTTTCTGCAATAAAATATTTTCCACTTTCCCCTAATTTCCCCAACTTTGCTATAACTAATCTTACAGGCTCATCATAGGGATAGCTCGAGCTCTGCCTAAAGGACTCTCTTAGTTCTACCGAGGCAATCCATATGAACGGCCTACAGATCAAACAAAAAATGTTTATCGGCATTCTGGTACCACTTTTAATGCTACTGGTTATCGGTTTTATCGCTATTAATATGATGGGAAAAATCGAGTCGGGTGTTGAACGTATCTATAACGACAGAGTGGTGCCACTGGATGATTTAAAAGTCATTGCCGATAAATACGCAGTCGATGTCATTGATGCTGTGAATAAAGCCAATGCCGGTGGATTTAGTGCCTCCCAGACTATCGATGCACTTGAAAGTGCAAGATCTATGGTTAATCAACACTGGCAAAAATACCTCGCCACGGAATTAACCAGAGAAGAATCACAACTGGCGCAACAGGCTGAACACTTATTTTCACCTGCAAACCAACAGATTGAACAACTTATCTCGCGCTTACGGCTAGTCAATGGAAATATTGCCCACCAACTCAACGCCGATATCTTACCCCTCTACCAAGCGGTCGATCCCATCAGCGGAAAAATCTCAGAATTAATTGCACTGCAAATCCAAATAGCAGGACAAGAGAAGGATGCCGTCAATGAAATGTATCAATCTTCCATCTCTATCTTCGCGGTCTTGGCAGGGTTTGCCATGCTGATCAGCATAGGCATTGGACTCTGGGTTAATCGCAGTGTTATGGCTCCCATCAGCGATATAGTCACTAAACTCAAGACGATTCATCAAGACTCAGATCTGACCGTCAAGTTTAAGATGTTCAACGATGATGAATTAGGCCAAATATCCACGAGTCTCACCCAAGTTATTGAGCACTTAAGGGGTATTTTAAATTCGATTGCAGAGGCAGCAACCACAGTCAATGACTCTGCAAACGATCTCAGTGGCTTTACTCAAGCGACGAATAAACGTATGCAGCAACAGCAGGCCGAGACCGAACAAACCGCAACCGCGATGAATGAAATGACAGCGACGGTTGCCGAAGTCGCCCAAAGTGCTGCCGCCGCGGCGGATTCCGCCAAAGACGCCGATACCTATGCCGCCAATGGTAACCACATTGTGATGCAGTCCATTAACAGTATGTCGCAGCTGTCAGATCAAATTCAAAAAACGGCCCAAGTGATTGGCGTGCTATCCAATGAAAGCCAGAACATTGGCCGCGTGCTCGATGTGATTAAGAGTATTGCTGAGCAAACCAATCTATTGGCCCTAAATGCGGCCATTGAAGCGGCTCGTGCCGGTGAACAGGGTCGTGGCTTTGCGGTGGTTGCCGATGAGGTAAGAACACTCGCCCAACGAACTCAAAAGTCCACCCAGGAGATTGAAGCAATGATCGCCACCCTGCAACTCGGCGTCAAAGAAGCCGTTAATGCGATGGAACTAGGGATAAATCAAGTTGATGATGCCAATGATAAAGCCAATCAGGCGGGCCAAGCATTGAAGGAAATCGTCACCTCAGTGGATAGCATCACTGAGCTAAATACCCACATAGCGACCGCAGCGGAAGAACAGAGTAGCGTAGCAGAGAGCATTAACCGCAGTATTATTGCCATTAGTGATATTGCAGAACACTCGACAACGTCCGCGGCTGAGTTAAGTGAGTCGGTGATAAATCTAACAAAACTCGCCAGCAGTATGCGTAATCAAGTCAGTGCATTTAGGCTCTAATTGACCAAAACATGACTCAATAGCTGTTCCAAACCATAGAACATTTGATTAAACGAGCACAATTAGGCTCCATAGTGTAATGCTCAATCGCCATGCCTAAGACTTGCATGGCGCATGCCATCTAGCACCTTAAGGAATAATTGCATTAATCCAAATCAAATGAATCTTTAAAATGCAAAACGAATATTATTTTTGCATGTTAAGGATTTTCTATGTTGGACAGCCGTACAATTGAAGTTATTAAAAGCACTATTCCCCTTTTAGAATCAGCAGGCCCCGCCCTCACTACTCACTTTTATGAACGTATGTTCAAACATAATCCTGAGTTAAAGGATGTCTTTAACTTGGCACATCAGCATTCTGGTGGTCAGCCAGTAGCCCTGTTCAACGCCGTTGCAGCCTATGCAAAAAATATTGAAAACCTCGCCGCACTCGGCTCAGCGGTAGAACGCATTGCCCATAAACATACGGGGTTTTTAATTAAACCTGAGCAGTATGCAATTGTCGGCAGCCATTTATTGGCAACCCTTAAAGAATTAGGTGGCGATGCGGTAACAGAAGAAGTATTAGAAGCATGGGCGCAAGCCTATGGATTTTTAGCCAACATATTTATCCAAAGAGAAGCACAAATCTATCAAACACATGCAGAGCAAGATGGCGGTTGGTTGGGTGAGCGTCCGTTTATTATTAGTGCGAAAAACACTGAGTCTGCAGTCATCACCTCCTTTATATTGACCCCCGAAGATGGTAAGCCTGTTAAAGATTTTACCCCAGGTCAGTATTTAAGTTTAAAACTAACACACCCCAATTTGGAGTATGAAGAAATCCGCCAATACTCCCTCTCAGATGCGCCAAATGGCAAGAGTTATCGTATCAGCGTTAAGCGCGAACTAGGTGGCAAAGTGTCGAATCTGCTACACGATATGCTGCAAGTCGGTGACAGAATAGCGGTTATGCCGCCAGCGGGGGACTTTACCCTCGACGTCGCAGCGCAAACGCCGGTCGTGCTCATTTCCGCAGGTGTAGGTCAAACACCGATGAAGAGCATGTTAAATCAACTACTAAAACAGAAACACCCTAGCCCTATTACGTGGTTACACGCCTGTGAGCAAGGCGCCGTACACGGCTTTAAACATGCGCTCCACGCCAAACGCCAGCAGCACAGTAATCTGAAAAGCCATATTTGGTATCGCGAGCCTAGCTCGAACGATATATTTGGCGAAGATTATGATTTTGAAGGACAAATGGAATTAAACAAAGTCGCAGATCAACTGTCTCCCCATGCTCGTTACTATTTCTGCGGACCTATCGGATTTATGTCAGCGATCAAGCAACAATTGCTAACTTTAGGTGTCGCAGTTGAAAACATGCACTATGAGGTGTTCGGTCCACACGCCGATCTCTAGTGGCTTATCACGGGCTTGGGGGAATAGACTCTCAAGCCCGTTTTTATGCTTAACATGGCCAACGCTAGCGACAAAAATGATGGGATTAGCGGACGTGCCCTCTGGGTTTTATCCATGTTTCCGGATAGAGGCCACTTCAGCGATGGTAAGCGAGCGGCTCTCACCCGGTGCCAGTTGTTGATCTAGCACAATATCGCCTATTGATACTCTATGCAGACCAACCACTGGATTACGAAATCGGCCAAACATGCGTTTAATTTGATGGTACTTACCTTCCCTCAGCGTCACCTCAGCCACATGGTCACCGAGGATCGTAAGCTTAGCAGCTTGCGTCCTAATATCCTCAAATCCGAAATACATCCCCTCAGCAAATGCGGCAATGTAATCCTCCGTTAGGGGATTAGCGAGCGTGACCCGATATACTTTTTCAACCTTCTGCGTGGGCGACATCAGCGCCTCTGACCAGCGACTGTCATTAGTCAGCAATAATAATCCTGAAGAATTTAAGTCTAATCGACCCGCAATGTGCAGCTCCTCACGTTGCTCGCAGTTGAGTAGCTCGATGACGGTTTTATGCTGATCATCTTTAGTGGCACTCACCACACCTATGGGTTTATGCAACATAATATAGATGGGGCTGTTAGCCTGTAAAATTTGCCCATCGAGCTGGATATGGGAAAACTCATCCACTTGTCTATCCATCTCTTTCATAATCTGGCCGTCAACCCGCACACGGCCAGCGAGCAATACATCTCGCACTAATTTGCGGGGAATTTGCAGCTTTGCTCCCAGAAATCTATCGAGCCGACCACGTTTAGATTGCATAACACCTCGACATATTTACCCTAAATAATCCATAAAAAGTGGCTTCCAATATCGACCTCAATCACTGGCCGAGGGGATGCATTCGATAAGCACAACGGCGCGCGCCTTCGATGATATGTTCTTCACGGCTCACTAGGGCGATATCGGCGAATAACTGCTGAAAAAGTTGCAATTCAGAGCGGCAAAAGTTTAAGCAATGAGTTGCTGCAGCGCAGATAGGACAGTGATTTTCAAGTAAAAAATACACCCCATCGATTTGCTCTATCGTCGCCATATAACCTTCGTTTGAGCGCAATTGTGCGAGTATCGCTAAACGTGTCGGGATATCTGTCGCCCCCAGCATAGCGGCACTATATTGGAGCAACGCACTTTGTTCCCTATGGTCGATAAGCTGATCTAAACCTCTATCACCAAAAATCATTTTAACAGAATCAATCAGTTGTACCGTCAACTCTCCATGGCGATCGGCAAAGTGGGTTCGGCTTTGCTCGGTCAAGCCCCAGTAACGCGTTGGTCGACCACGGCCTTCGACTCTATCTTCAATATCCACATCGCCAGCCTCTTCCAAAGCTTGCAGATGTTGACGCACGCCCATAGTCGTTAACGCCAATTCCTCCGCTAAGGTTTTAGCGGTGAGCGGGCCATGCAACTTGAGCAATTGAATAATCTTATCAGTGGTTTTCATTTGAGATCTCCAGTCTTCCCAACGGATTATCCCCCAATCGCCCGCTTTTTAACAGATTAAATAAACTTTTTTATTTACTTTATCCTTTACAAGATTAAATAAAGCAATTACCTTATAAATAATTTATAAACAAATAGGTTTACTTAATGAAATTACTCATCATCAGCACCAGCCAAAGATCCGACTCCCAGAGCGCTAAAGTCGGTCGTTATATCGCCGAAAGCAGTTTCTCATCGCCCCACGATATGGGTTACGACAGCATACATCACTTAGAGTTATGCCAATTTAACCTGCCCTTTTGGGATGGCGAGGAAGACAACAAGGGCGAACACTGGTCCGAAATAGAGCAAAGAGTCGATGAAGCCGACGCGCTAGTGCTAATCACCCCAGAATGGGGTGGCATGGCATCGCCATTACTGAAGAATTTCTTATTAATGTGTACTCGCCAAGAAACTGCCCATAAACCGGCACTGTTAATTTCAGTATCGACAGGAATTAGCGGCACCTATCCTATAGTTGAAGTAAAGATGAATGCACTCAAAAACAATAAATTAGTCCCTATTCCCGATCATTTGATTATTCGAAATGTCAGCAATGTACTCAATGCCATTCCCGAGGGTGAACGTGATATCGCGCTCAGGGAAAGAGTGCAATATAGTTTACATATGCTGCATCAATACGCCCAAGCACTGGCCCCCATTCGTGAGCGACACGCAACGCAGGCGTACCCCAAGCAGCAGGAATATTGCTACGGTATGTGAGCGGCTTGCAATTTAAACCACCAACGACAAACCCCATGACAAGGAACGCATTATGATCCATTTAGAGCATATTAACTTAGTGGTAGATGACATCCCCGCAGCACTACGCTTTTATCAAGCGGCATTTCCCCACTGGCGCGTACGCGGCGGCGATAAAGGCACTTGGTACGGCAAGCCCCGTAATTGGATCCATTTTGGCGATGGTTATCAATACATTGCTTTTAGTGACAATGGCGAAGGCGAAAACCGAGATTTAACGGGCCACCAAATAGGCCTAGCGCATTTTGCCTTTGTGACCGACAACTTAGATGCCGTGATCGCCAGATTAACTCAAGCAGGCTTTCCGATTGCCAAAGAAGGTATGGACGATCCCTATCGCCGCAATATTTACTTCTTCGACGCCCATGGCTTCGAAGTGGAGTTTGTGGAGTATTTGAGTGATATTCCCACAGAACGCAATCGTTATTGATGCGTTACTTTAAAAACGGAAATGGCTACACTAGCCGTCACAAAGCGAGTTACTAATTAGATGACACTATGCCTACGCCTTATTCCTATTCCACGACTTATATCCTAGATAAAGCGCATTTTGATGAATGTTATACCCAGTCCGTTATCCCAGATCCCACACTTAAACCCTATTACAAAGGGATTGGACTGGTACTCATCGGCACCGCGCTTATCTTCACCGACATTACCCTGTATTTAGCTTACTTCTTCGTTGGGTTAGGCGTTATCGAAGCCCTCAATGTGAAGTACCACAAGGCGTGGTGGCTGATGCGTCAGATGATGAGCAAAGCCGCAAGCAATGAAGTCACATTGACCATTGATGAGCAAGGTATTCGTACCCACTCTCGATATGTGAATAGCCAAATTCGTTGGACAGACATAAATAAGATAAGAGAAACCCCAAAGGGATTCTTACTCACCCACAAAGCGGGTACGAGTTATGTCTCTTCAAGTTGCCTAGATGCAGCCACCATTGCCTATATGAGGTCAAAAAACCAAGATTCAGTTACCAACTCAATTTAACCGTTATGAACTAAATTAGGCTGGATAAACTTAGTAAAGCAGTGCTCCCCACATCTCACCCACAAAAAAGGCTGATAAGTATCAGCCTTTTGTCTATCAACTTGCCCAATCCTCAATCATCTTGAGGTTATTTTTTCAATTCACCAACGGGTAAAATGGTGCGGCCATATTCGTTATTCAACACTTGCGCCATCGCAAAATAAATCGCACTCGCACCACAAATGATCCCTTCAAAGCCCGCTATCGTGCCGATCAAAGCACTGCCAGTAAAATCACGGGCAGCCAGCAAGAAAAATAGCAGGGTCAATGAAGCAAACACAAATTGTTTAGCCCTTGGGTAACGCAATGATCCTACAAACATAAACGCAGTAAAGATCCCCCAAAGCGTTAAATACCATCCCATAAAATAGGTTGGGCTCGCGGCAATACCTGCATTTGGCATCAAAATTAACCCGACTAAGGTCAACCAAAATAAACCATAGGACGTAAAAGCCGTTGTTCCAAAGGTATCGCCACGCATAAAACACATAATACCTACAATGACTTGGCCAAGACCGCCGTAAAAAATACCCATCGCCAATATCATGGAATCGATGGGAAAATATCCAGCATTATGGATATTTAGCAGAATGGTCGTCATACCAAAGCCCATTAGACCTAATGGTGCAGGATTTGCCAATTTTGTCGACACGAGAGATCTCCGAGAGATTTTTAACCAAAATATCAATACATTACAAAGTGCACTGATACAATAAATTAACGAAAGTGACGCATTCTATTGAACAGTTAAACTATTAGCAATGAAAACATAAAAAGTTAAAAATCAAGATTTAAATACAATAAATTCAGTAACATAAATTAATTAACTTTTAAAAATTGGCATGATTTAAATTCGCCATAAAATTAATCTTTTAAGATTCAATAAACTATAAAAACCCCCACCAAAGAGTGAGTCGCATCAAGCTTTAGCAGGCAAATTTGCACCAGTTCAAAGTTCAATCATTTGCACATAAATAAGCTAAGACTAAAGCGCCATAAAAACAGCGTAAATTATTAGCTTCATCACAATATTGATAGAAGAGTGAGATAAATCCTACTTTAAACAAATTTTCATCTATATCCCTTAGTTCTGCGACATCCCCCATAGCAAGTAATCTCAGAGAGAAGGTCCACAGCGACCTTGGGACATATATCAGCATCAACGCTTGAATTAGGCTAAGCGAGCAGGGATTAAAGGGCGGAGGCAAGAGGGATAACTCCTTGCCCGCTATAGGGAATAATACTTAGCAAACTCACTCGCAATTATTTATATCCAAAAAATAATAGCAGTGATAAATTGCTGCTGTTGACGCAGTAAAATTGAGAACACAAATCTTAGTCTGATGTTAACAATCAATAACTAAAGGAAATAAAATGAAGACGTTATCTACTATTATCACTCTGTCGGCCTTAATCAGTTTTGCAACCCTGGCCGATGAATCGACCCTTCCCCCCGCGCCTGCAAGCGACATAGCTCAACTGACTGAGGTTTGCCAACAGATGGCATCTGAAGATCAAGTAGAAAATGCCGAATTAAAGCAATACGTGCTCGATTGTGTGAATGACCAATTAACTGAAATGGGTTATCAAACCGTAAAAGAACTCAATTAAGGCTATTCACCCCATTCCTTTAGCGTAGTCTCCTTCCTCGGTTTTCAGCGCTTTTTGTAACGCCATTCACCTATCGAATGGCATTACTCATTTCAAAAACCCTCACTTTTCACATCTTTTTAGCTGCATCTCACCATAAAACAATACATAGAATTAACACCTGCATTAACCGCACAGCAACCTGCAAATAAAGCATTTGGTGCATTTCAAGTTATCTTTCAAATAATTACAGCATCTACATTACAGCATCTACATTACAGCTATTTATATGATATCTGTATCATTTTGCATCCCTTCAGGTGAAAGCACTGTCGAATTCAGCATAAAATGCTAATCTGTTTCCCTCTGATAACAACCTCTATCCCAAACGCTAAATCATGTATCGTATTTTAGTTATCTTATTGACCAGCCTCTGTTTGCCTTCTATTGGAATGGCGAAGGACTCCTGCGCGACAAAAGATGAATGTATAGAGATGCGAAATTGGGATTTAGGCGTTGCCGTTGGTTGGGGACAAAAAACTAACCCATTAAGGGATTTCGACGATATTCCCGTCTTTTTTATTCCCTCAGTGGCTTACTATGGCGAACATTGGTTTTTCGATAATGGCAATGTCGGTTATAACTTGACCGAACAAAATTATTTTAGCCTCAACTTAGTGACAAGCTATAGCTTAGATAGGGCCTATTTTTACCGTTGGGATCCCTCCAATATCTTTCTTGCCCGTAGCACACAGGAGCAGGCTAACTTTAAAACCGCTAACTCTTTGAGCAGTGAACCTGATCCCGAATTTAATTCGCTGGAGTCGCGGAACTTCACCCTACTTGGTGGTGCCGAAGCCTTTATCTACAGTCAGTTAGGTACAATTCGATTGGCATACACCCATGATATGTTTAATGTGCATAACGGCTCTGAAGCGCAAATAAAGTGGACCTATGTCTGGCATCCTGATCGCTGGATTATCGACCTGTCGCTGGTGTTTGATTGGAAGAGTGAAAAGGTTGTGGACTATTACTACGGTGTTCGCCCAAGTGAAAATGCCTACTGGAGTGAACAGTACCAAGCTGATTCGGGTTGGAACCAAGGTGCAGAAGTCACGGCACGCTATATATTAACAGACAACTGGGATCTGCTATTGGCAGTTCGCTACACTCAAATTGCCGATGAAATTGCCGCCAGTCCCTTGCTCGATGAAGACTATAGCAGCACCTATTTTATTGGCGCAGCCTATAGGTTTTAACATTAGTGGCTCATCCTCGTATTAGCTTACTTTGCGGATTAGGTCTAAGCCTCGGCTTGATGGGCCTTAATGTTGCACAAGCCGCCTCGAGTGATGTTTCCAGTCTTAAGTTAACACCCGAAATATGCATCACAGGCGCCGATGAACAAGCCTGTGAGATCCGAGTCGAATTACGTTGGGAATCCCCCCACAACGAACTGATTTGTATCTTGTCAGATAATGCCGACTACCCTAAGTGGTGTAGTGATACACCAGAACAACAAAGCATCAGCTTAAATGTGAGCACCTTGACCGATATCCATTTCGTCTTGGTGAGCAAGGAAAGCAATCAAACCTTGGCAGGTGCAAAACTAAAAATCACGTCAACCTCGCAGCCTCAGGTGCGCAGACGTTACCGTAACCCTTGGAGTTTATTTTAATGACGAATCCACAATCACCCCACAGAGTGTTATTGGTTGAAGACGATGTCCGTCTTGCGAATTTAATTGTTGATTACTTGAAATCCCACGGCATGCACGTTGAAGTGGAACGCCGAGGCGATACAGTATTAACACGCTTACTCAACTACAAACCCGATATCATCTTGTTAGACATCATGCTGCCAGGCATGGATGGCCTTAGCCTATGTGAAAAGTTACCCGACTACTTTGCCGGCCCTATCTTACTAATGAGCGCACTAGGTTCGAGTGAAGATCAAATCAAAGGGTTAGAACTCGGCGCCGACGACTATGTAGTAAAACCCGTAGATCCCGCACTTTTAGTCGCACGGATCAACAACTTACTGCGTCGCCAAAACCAACCTCCTCAAGCCGAATCCCATTGTTTAACCTTTGGAAAACTGAGCATAGATCCTCACACCCATGCGATTAGACTCGATGATAAAGAAGTCGATTTAACCAGCCATGAGTTCGAGTTGCTGTGGCTACTGGCCTCGCAAGCGGGACAAGTGCTAAGCCGTCAATATATCTACCAATTGCTGCTTAATATTGATTTTGATGGGAAAGATCGAAAAATTGATGTGCGCATCTCAAGACTTCGTAAAAAACTCAACGATAATATAGAGACGCCATTTAGAATTAAAACCGTTTGGGGCCAAGGCTATCTCTTTGCTCCTGAGGCCTGGAATAACTAAGCCACAACAGTGAAACGTCTCTTTATCAGCTTATATTTGTTACTTAGCCTCAGCTTTCTTGGCATAGGGTGGACACTCGACAGCCTATGGCAGAAAAATGTCGATGATAACAATGCACTCGATGCGCCATTCGTTGCACTCGCGCAGCTCTTGGCACAGCTACCTCAGGATACTCGTAAAGCGTATCTTGAGGCGCTGCCGGGTAATCCTGAACTGCCTTTAAACCTGCTCGATGCCGACCAAGTTGCCTTAGCCAAGGATCAACAACTCAGTCCAAATCGTGTGGTGACCACCACCACGAACGATGCCGAGCAGTTTCAATTTATCATGGTTGGCGATCAAGTATTGATGGCGGGACCTTTAGATATAGATCCTAGGGCTAACCTACGTAACTTATTCACTTTATTCTTTTATCTGTCACTTGCCCTAGTCGCGCTAATTTGGGTAGGCCCCCTTTCTCGGGACTTAAGCATACTGCGTAAGGCCACAAAGGAATTTGGTGAAGCAAAATGGGATACGCGTATAACCCTGTCGAATCGCTCCCAAGTCAAACCCTTAGCCTGCACCTTTAATGAAATGGCGCGCCATATCAGCGCCCTAATTGAGAACCAAAAACACCTCTCTAATGCGGTATCCCATGAGATCCGCACGCCACTGGCAAGGCTCAAATTCGCCCTTGCACTTATGCCCATGTATTGTCAGCCGGATTCTGACGAACAAAAGCGCCAAGATTTTCTCAATGAGATGCAACTCGATATTAAGGAAATGGAAGATCTGCTCCACGAATTATTGACCTACGCCAGCCTAGAATCCCAGCGGGAAGGAATTCAACTGGATGAGTACGATCTGATCCAACTGGTAAATCAAACCATTAAACGCCTAGAAAGCTTAAGCCCGCTCCCTATTCAACTGCAAACACAGTTCAGTACCTTAGCCCTTATCGGTGAGCCCGCCTTAATCGAGCGCGCCCTGCAAAATTTAGTCACTAACGCTCAACGCTTCGCCCGCACAGGTATCAACATTGAAGTCACCCAAACCCAGCAGAAGGTCACCTTAAGTGTGAGCAATGATGGAGAACCTATCCCAGAAGTTGATTTACCCAAAGTGTTTGAACCTTTTTATCGCAGTCAGTCGGTACAAAATGGCAATAAAGGGCATGGATTAGGATTGGCGATTATCAAACGTATTATGCAACGTCATCAAGGGGATGTGACTGTGGTAAGCAACCCGCAACAAACACGCTTTAGCCTAACGTGGCCGAAGAAGCGCAAATTCTAGTCAGGGTGAGGATAAATCGAGTAACAGCCTGCGATAAATATAACGGGAAATGTAAACGGCAAGTTCAGCAGGTTATCTAACCTAGACGTTATCCAACATCTCAATCTAGCTCGAAGTCACCAAAGTCTAAATCTGTGCAGCTCTCTGGCTCAAAATTCAATTGCGGATTTAATGCCGCCCTCTCCTGTGCTATTTGCAGTTGCTGCGCCTTGATCGCTGCCAGTTGGCGGCGACGCTTACGCTGGTTACAGAGGCGGATCACATCGTACTTTTGTGCATCGGTGAAACTCAGCCAATTAAAGCGTTCATCACGGCTACGCAAACAACCTTTACAATAGCCCCGCGCATCGGTTGCACACACACCGATACAAGGGCTTGGGATCTCAAAAAAGGCTAACTGTTCCATGATGATAGAGATTCTCTGCCATAATTCATCTGCATTAATCGGAGCGTATTGAACCTGCCATTAAATTAACGCTAAAAATTCAACACTCTTATCTAAAGTACTTGCAGGAACAAGCTTAATCAAGGCACATTGAGCAGAGTTTGTACAACTTTTGGAGCAATATCATGGGATATCGACACTTTATTAACCTACTCCTCGCAGTCGCCCTATTAAGCGCTTGCAGCAGTAAACCTAAAAACGATTACGACCTCAATTACGACTTCAGCACATTGCACAACTTCACCCAGCTCACACCATCGTCAACGGACGACCCGCTAAGTGCCCAGCGTATTCAAACAGAAATTAATCAGCAATTGGCTCAAAAGGGGTTTGTAGAAAACACAGTATCACCCGATTTTAATGTTGCCTACGCCCTACTCACCCAAGATAAACCTAAGGATTCAGGTCTTTCTATTGGCTTAGGAACAGGCAGTTTCGGAAGTTCAGGCGGAATTGGAATAGGCACCAGTGTTGGCGTGCCGCTGGGGAGTGATACCGCAAAAATACAAACGATTCAGATAGATATTATCGACCCTAAGACCAATAAATTAATTTGGCGAGGCAGCGACAAATATGACTTCGACGCAGGCGGTAATGAAAAAGCCCAAGACACAGCTAAAGCCGTCAGCCGGATCTTAGCCCAGTTCCCACCGAAAAAATGATCAGGTTTACATGGTAAAAATGGGCGTATCTCGCCCATTTTTAGTTACCGATAAAGCACTCATATCGATATGTATGCTTAGAAAAAAAGTCTAGAACTCAGGAAAAAAGCCCCGACGAAAGGTAACGATCGCCCCTGTCACAGACAATCGCCACGACCACAGAACCCGGATATTGTTTAGCAATCTCCAGCGCCGCAAACACGGCACCACCGGAGCTGACTCCGGCACAAATCCCCTCCTCTCGCGCTAAGGTTCTCGCCATGGCTTTTGCATCTTGCTCTTCAATATCCATCACTAAATCAACCCTGGAAGCATCAAAAATCCCAGGCAAATACGCCTGCGGCCAACGCCGGATCCCAGGGATAGCACTGCCATCGGCGGGCTGAAGACCAACGATTGTGATGTCAGGATTACAACTTTTAAGGTATTTAGACACCCCCATTATGGTGCCTGTCGTCCCCATACTTGACACAAAGTGAGTGATTTTGCCTAGACTCTGTTGCCAAATTTCAGGGCCTGTCGTGAGGAAATGCGCATGAGCGTTATCTTGGTTATTAAACTGATCCAGTACCTTACCTTTGCCTTCACTTTGTAACTGCAGCGCCAAATCCCGTGCAGTTTCCATATTATCCACCAGCATAAGTTCTGCGCCATAGGCTTGCATCGCATCCTTACGCTCCTGTGTCGAATTGTTCGGCATAATCAGGATCATCTTATATCCTTTGATTGCCGCCGCCATCGCCAGTGCAATCCCGGTATTGCCACTCGTTGCCTCAATAAGCGTATCACCCGGGCTTATTTCTTGGCGAAGTTCGGCCTGAATGATCATATTGAGTGCAGGGCGATCTTTAACTGAACCCGCGGGGTTATTACCTTCCAATTTTAACAGTACAGTGGAAGTGCCACAGTTAAGCCGCTGCAAGCGAACCAGCGGAGTTTGCCCGATGCAGGCTTCAATTGTCGGAAAGTCAGACACTAGGATTATCCTTTACTTGATAAAAACAGCTAAGCGATAGTCTATTCTAAGTGGGTTGCCCCGAACAAACACGGCGAATACTGCTTATAGCATAAAATAAATCGCTCATAGTTATTCAAATTAGTTCTATTCAATTGGCTTTTTATAAATAATTAGTTCTATTACTCTAGGTGTCATAACGCTGACAAAATTGCCAGATTAAGGAGTTCAAAATGTCCGTAAAATTGATAAAGGCCCTGCTAGGAACCCTCATTCTGGGAACCTCGCTCAATGTCACCGCCGCAGATCAAACCCTGCTTAATTCCTCCTATGATATCGCACGGGAATTATTCAATGCCTACAACCCCGTTTTTGCCAAACATTGGCAAGAGAAAACAGGTAAAACCGTTGAGATTAAACAATCTCATGCAGGGTCATCGGCACAGGCGCGCTCAATTCTGCAGGGATTACCCGCAGATGTGGTGACTTTTAATCAAGTGACAGACGTACAAGTGCTACACGATCGCGGTAAATTGATCCCGGAAAATTGGCAACAATTACTGCCTAACGCCAGCTCACCTTACTATTCCACCATCGCATTTTTGGTGCGTAAGGGTAACCCAAAGCAAATCAGCGACTGGGGCGATTTAACGAGAGATGACGTTAAGCTGGTATTTCCTAACCCAAAAACCTCTGGTAATGCCCGCTACACTTATTTAGCCGCATTAGGTTATGCCCAAAAAAGCTATGGTAAGGATAATCAGGCTGAACTGGATAAATTCCTGAAAAAATTCCTCGGCAATGTCGCAGTATTTGATACTGGCGGCCGCGGTGCGACCACCTCCTTTGTAGAACGTGGTATCGGTGATGTGCTGATTACCTTTGAATCGGAAGTGAACAATATTCGCCAGCAGTATGGTGCGGACGATTACCAAGTCATAGTGCCAAAAACATCGATTCTGGCAGAGTTCCCCGTCGCTGTGGTTGAGAAAAATGCTAAGCGTAACGGTACATTAGAGCTAGCAACTGAGTATTTGAGCTATCTGTATAGTGAAGAAGCACAGCGCCTACTGGCAGGATTCAACTATCGGGTACACAACGAAAAGGTTAAAACTGAGTTTGCTAAGCAGTTCCCTACGGTTGACCTTTTAACCGTTGAGCAAATCATCGGTGGTTGGGATAATGCCATGAAAACCCAGTTTGCTAACGGTGCAAAACTCGATGAGCTATTAAAGCGCTGATATCACCTTTAATGTAGTAAGATATCAACATTGAACCCGAGCAAAGTCTCGGGTTTATCGCTAATTGGCATTTATCAATCAGTGTTAGCCGTAAAGATGGCATCCTACAAATGGCTTGAGCCAACAACGAGCGAACCTTATAAATAGTATTGGTTTAACGCAATTAACCTGATCGGGTGATTATTCTGTGATTTTTAATAACGGGCGTTTACGCCATAAGCGGGTTCTTCCCGGTTTTACCATCAGCTTAGGTGTGTCACTACTATTTGTCAGCCTAATCCTATTATTGCCGACCACAGGCCTAATCATGCAGACCAGTTCAATGAGCTGGTCCGAATACTGGGGCGTGATTGCCGATCCCAGAGTGGTTGCCAGTTATCGAGTCACTATACTATCGGCGCTCGCGGCATCATTATTTAACTGCCTTTTCGGGTTATTACTCGCATGGGTACTCGTGCGTTATGAATTTCCCGGCAAGCGCATTTTAGATGCCTTGGTAGATTTACCCTTTGCCTTGCCGACCGCCGTTGCCGGTATCACCTTAGCCACCCTTTATGCGGAAAACGGCCAAATCGGTAGTCTATTAGCAGAATGGGGCATAAAAGTCGCCTACACCCCGCTAGGCATAGTGGTCGCGATGATTTTCACCAGTATTCCCTTTGTGGTTCGTACGGTACAACCCGTTCTCGAAGAGTTATCCCACGAGGAAGAAGAAGCGGGAATGACCCTTGGCGCCTCGGATCGCATGGTATTCTGGCGGGTTATTTTGCCCTCCCTTTGGCCAGCATTAATGATTGGAACGGCACTGTCTTTTACCCGCAGTCTAGGTGAGTTTGGTGCAGTGATCTTTATCGCGGGCAATATGCCCTATATCAGTGAAATCACTTCGTTAATGATCTTTGTGCGCCTACAAGAATTTGATTTTGCAGGGGCCAGTGCCATTGCCTCAGTAGTGCTGATGACCTCACTACTGCTATTACTGCTGATAAACCTATGGCAGGCGCGTTATCTGCGCCGCATTCATGGGCGATAAGGAGCGAATATGAACTCATTTAAACCCTTAAGAGTCGGTGAAGCGCCCCTGATCAAATGGAGCCTTATTACCCTCGCCGTGTTCTTAGGCTTGCTCTTGTTACTATTGCCGCTAGTGAGTATTTTTCAGCAAGCGTTTATCGGAGGTTGGGAGCGTTATATTGGGCACCTAACTCAACCGGATTCGCTGCATGCGATTGGTTTGACGCTAATGGTTGCGGCGCTCACTGTCCCCATCAATTTAGTGTTCGGGATCATGCTGGCGTGGAGCGTGACTCGCTTTGAATTCCCCGGTCGCAAGTTATTGATCACGCTAATTGATATTCCATTTGCGGTCTCCCCGGTCGTCGCAGGTTTGCTCTATTTACTGCTCTATGGCAACAGTGGCTGGCTGGGCGAATGGCTATATGAGCACGATCTGCAGATCATGTTTGCTTGGCCGGGAATACTATTAGTCACCATTTTTGTCACTTGCCCCTTTGTAGCCAGAGAACTGATCCCCTTGATGCAACAACAGGGCGCATCGGAAGAAGAAGCCGCGGTGATCCTCGGTGCGTCATGGTGGCAACTCTTTCGCCGCGTGACCCTACCCAACATCAAATGGGCACTGATTTACGGTGTGATCCTCACCAATGCCAGAGCCGTAGGAGAATTTGGTGCCGTTGCTGTCGTGTCTGGCAACATTCGCGGCGAAACCAATACCTTACCTTTACATGTGCAATTACTGTACGAAGATTATCAGGCCGAAGCCGCCTTCGCGAGCGCGTCATTACTGGCCCTGATCGCCCTATTTACCCTAATGCTAAAAGCCGTAGTGGAATGGCGGCAACAACGCAGTTTAACCGCCAATGACAATAAAGAGCAGAGCCAACTATGAGTATTCGTCTTACTAATATTTCCAAGAAATTTGGCCAATTTCAGGCGCTTTCCCCCCTTAATCTCGATATTCAAGAAGGGGAAATGATTGGTCTGCTGGGGCCATCGGGTTCAGGCAAAACCACACTGCTGCGGATTATTGCTGGTCTTGAAGGCGCCGATAGCGGCCAAATTCAATTCGGCAACCGAGATGTCACCCAAGTGCATGTGCGTGAAAGACGCGTGGGTTTTGTGTTTCAAAACTATGCGCTGTTTCGCCATATGACGGTCGCCGATAACGTCGCTTTTGGACTCGAAGTCATGCCGAAAAAACAAAGGCCTTCGGCGGCAGAAATTCATAAGCGAGTGACACAACTGCTAGAAACAGTACAACTAGGCCACCTCGCACAGCGCTATCCGGAACAACTCTCGGGAGGACAAAAACAGCGCATTGCCTTGGCCCGTGCACTCGCAACCCAACCAGAAGTCTTGCTACTGGATGAACCCTTTGGCGCCTTGGATGCTAAAGTGCGTAAAGAACTACGCCGCTGGCTACGCAGCCTGCATGATGAATTGAAATTCACCAGCGTGTTTGTGACCCACGATCAGGATGAGGCACTTGAGCTCTCAGATAGAGTGGTAGTAATGAGCAATGGTCATATAGAACAGATTAATACCCCTGCTGAGCTATACTCACACCCCAATAGTCGCTTTGTGTTTGATTTTCTTGGTAACGTTAATGTCTTTGAGGCCAGTTGGCAACAAAAGCGTTGGGAAAATGGCCAAGCATTTTTAACGCCTCCAGAACAACAAACACTGCAGCAAGATGGTGTTCTCTATGTACGCAGCCACGAATTAGCGCTGTCAAATAAGCCCAATAGTCAGGCCAATTTGCCGTTCAATATTGTCGCCATGACCCCCATTGGCGCCGAAGTAAGACTGGAATTAGCCCCACACGGCTGGCATAGCGAAGAACTGTGGGAAGCCAAATTCACCCACCATAATCTGCAGGAACTCGGGTTGCAAAAGGGCAGTGTAGTTTACGCCACCCCAAGAACAGCTTACTTCTTTGGTGCGCAGGGTGAGAGTTCACCAACGCGTCTAAGTTGGCCATTCCTGACTCCGGGCAGTCTCGCCTTTGACATCTAATCATCAAGATTGAAATCAGCAACATTGGCGGTATCACTGGGCAGTGATACCGCTAAGATTCAAACCATTTAGAGAGATATTGTCACGCCAAACACTAAAGCACCCATTAGGCATTGCCGCGACAACTTTTGTGATAGCGACAGCTTTGATTTTTGATGCAAGCAGTAACGAGAAAACCCAAGATACCGCCAAAAACATCAGCTAGATCTTGGCGCTGTCCCCTCCGAAGTTAATAATGGATGGCATATACAGCCCATCCATATTGAATCAAACATCTAGTAATCAACACATTAGATGTTTATAACAAATAATTGTTGCAGAAGTACTCATAAAATCAGCGGGTAAACGAATTAGCTAAATGAGGTTAATAATTCCAGTTTCAGCCTATACATTTCATCAACTGACACCACTTTCACGCTGCTTATTTCAATAGAACCTTCTTTCGTCCATAAAAATGGATAAAAGCTCAGGCATTTATCTGTAGCTATCTGTGAATAGGTTTTTTGAAAGCGATCTTTACCTAAACTCGCATAAAACTCATTGATTCTCTTAGTAGCTGACCATTGAAAAAAATCTGTGAACCCGATTTCTAACCCTTCCCAATGAATTGAGTCTGGCGACCAATAGTATATATTCCCAACATCTGCGCCTAAACCGCCGCCATTGATAGCAAAAAATCCACCAACTACGTCATTCGCCACTAAAAGATAATGTGCATTTCTATTCCAATCAGTAAGGTTTCTAGACAATCTTTCATGTCCAGAGCCGAAAAATCGAATCCATCCATTGTCGATCAAAATCCCACCGGTTTCGTAGGCAATAGCCCCTAATACCGAACGAGTCGATACCTGAAGGGATTCAAGTACTTCAACCCGATCCTTTGAAGGCGGCAGAATCTCTACATAATGCTCAGCACCAGCAACCATTTCATTGACTACTTTTATGCCAGAGTCTTCGATATCAATCAGTTCATATATACTTTTCAATCTCTTATCCTTGTATCACTAATATCCAGCAAAACGACTCATCATTCATAACGGTACCTTGGGAATGTCGAAAATAACTAAGCCAATATAGCGTTTAAAAATGCTAGTTAGCACTTATGGTACCAAGCAAAAATCTTACTCATGGGCATTCACGGTTCGGCCTGCTGCCCATTGCCTAAGCGCATTAATTTTATCACTCATCACCACAGATAAAGGCCGCGTTTTGCTGAGCTCTTCGAGTAATAACGCCTGTTCGACACCGCGCTCGACACTTCTTGCGGTATACATGGCAGCGATAACGGCTTGTTCGATTTCAGCGCCGGAAAATCCTTGGCTGCGGGCCGATAACTGGGCGAGATCTAAGCTCGCCACATCGATTCCACGGCGCTGACAGTGGATTAAGAAGATAGCTTTGCGTATGGCTTCGTCGGGTAAATCGACAAAGAAGATTTCATCCATCCTGCCCTTGCGCATCAACTCTGGCGGCAAAGCTTGAATATCATTGGCAGTAGCGACCACAAAGACTTCAGATTTACGCTCCGCCATCCAAGTGAGTAAAGTGCCGAGTATTCGCGTCGATGTGCCCTCATCGCTGCTACTACCGCTTAAACCTTTTTCAATTTCATCTATCCAAAGCACACAGGGCGACATCATGTCAGCCAGATCCAGTGCGTTGCGCAGGTTCCTCTCGGTTTCGCCTATGTATTTGTTATATAAGGCTGCCATATCGAGCCTGAGCAAGGGCCTTTGCCAGACACCCGCAACCGCCTTAGCCGCTAAGCTCTTACCACTGCCCTGAACGCCAAGCAGTAATATTCCCTTTGGCATATCCAACACTGTGGGTACATCGTTAGTATTTGTTATCCCAGTATCATGCTTGACTGCCGCAATGGGCGAGCGCTGCTTAAGCCATTTTTTGAGATTATGTAGCCCGGCGATCTCCGAAAAATCACTGGTATCGTATTCAAATTGCAGTACGCCATTAAGATCGAGTAGCTGAAATTTGGCTTTATTAAGGGCATCGATATCCGACGAGCTAATAGCGCCATCATCGACTATGGCTTTGCGCACCAAACGGCGTGCATCGTCTAAGGTCACGCCCCGCAGATTCTCCGCCAGTTTTGTTACGGCGACATCATCAACCTGTAATGGCATACCTTGGTTACGAATATTATCGACCTCAAGGTAAATCAGGTTTTGCAATTGCACTGTACTTGGCAAAGTTAATTGAAAATAGGCGCAATAACGTTTGATTTCGGGCGGGATATCAAAGGCATGACTCACCAGCACTAAGGTGTGCTGCCGCGTCTCGTACTCGAGGGCGATTTCTTTGAGTAAACGGATATTCTTAGGTGCATCAATCACAAAGGGATGAAAGTCGCACAGCACATAAATTCCCTTCTGTGGCGTTGATTTAATTTGTCCGAGCAGATCTGTGGGTTCGCTATTAAACTTTTGCGCCGCCATAGGTTTATCGACCCGGGCTAAGCCTTGGGTAATGCTCCAAGTAAATACGGGTTGATAGAGTACACTGGCGATCCGTTTAAGCAGCTCGACTACGCGATATTCTTCATAGGTTTCAATCACTACGATTGGTGTATTAGAGCGCAGCACTGAGGTTAAATCGCGAATATCTTGCATGCTTGTATATCCATTAACTGTGATTAAACGGAATTTTTATATAAAAAAGTCCAGCGAACTGGACTTTACAAAATAATGTAACCGAATTAACTCAGTAATTTAATGCACTAATGTCCATCAAAAAACAAGTAATTCAGCCAACCTTGCATCCTCAGTAATACTTTACGCATCACAGCAACATGATGGAAATGTTCAGTATAAATAGCGACCTGACCAGAAACCCCCGCGGGGAATTGTTTGCGTATCGCATCATCTTCAATATCAATCAGCACAATCACCCGACCATTTTGAAAAAGTCGATCCGACGATTGCAGTGCACCGCTCATTTGAATTTCACCTTCAGCCATGGCGGGTAATATTTTTGCTACTTTCCCCTTAAAGATCTGTCCTGGCGCGGCATCCAAAATGACCTCGGCCTCATCACCTTCCTGTAAACGCAGCAAGGAATTCTGCCAAAACGCCCCAGCAAAATACCGCTCCTCGTCGGGAATAAAGCTCATCACTGGGCGTAAAGGTAAAGGCACGGCCATAGCACCCACACGCAATGCCATTTGGGTGACCATGCCATCGGCTGGCGCACGCACCACAGACTGAGCTAAGTCATAAAGGGCGCTGTCTAAATCCGCTTGTAAGCCTGCCACTTTAGTATTAACACCATCAATATTAGATTGATAGGCTAATCTAACTCGCAGCTCTTCGGCATTTGCGACAGTCAGTTGTGCCTCGGAGGCTAAATACAATTGACGTCTATTATCGAGTTCCAGTTCAGTAAATGGCGAATTTGCGCCGCCCTTCTTACGGCCTAGCTCATAACGCTCGAAGGCAGATTTATTACGGTCTTTATCGGCCCTCGCACGCTCGACATTTGCCTTAGCCGATTCCCAGGCGGCGGCGAGTTGTGGCACTTCGAGCTCGGCTTCCATCAAAGCGGCACGTTTACGTTTTACTGTGGCTTCAAAGGGAATAGGATCGAGACGAAATAGCACATCGCCCTGTTTTACAGGCATATTAGGTTTGACTTCGACCGAAGTGACCAATCCTTTAACTGCAGGTGTAATAGGAATGGTGGCAAAATACTCACGGGAGAAACGAGAATAAGGGTGGTTATAATTCATCAGCAGCAGCAAAGCGCCAATAATGAAGACGCCCCCCAACACCGCCGTAGGGACAGTCCATTTATTCAGTGGGATTTTAAAGACTTTAAAGATAACAATACAAATGGCGGCATAGGTAAGTATAAGTAATAAATCCATGTTATACCTCTACTTTATTGCTAAGTTTAGCATCATCGACCGACGAAGGTGTCGATTCTAATTTTTGCAGGCGGGACTGCAACTCTGTCACTGTTTGCCTTAACTCAGCAACATCATCCTCTAATACTTGTTCACGCTTCATAACTGTATTAAACCCCCATCCACGATCTTCCCGGTATAAAGTGGCCCAGATCCATAAAAATGGCCAAATGGCATGCAAGGTAAATAAACTCACCCAGCCTGCAATATGGAGTGCATCCTGCTGGGGATGATTACGCTTTTTTGCAATTTCATAGGGAATATCATGAATGGCAATCACACCATAAAACATGATAATAATGACAAACAAAAGAACACCTAACGCAAAATAATCTAAGAACATAAAGGCTCCTTGTACTAATAATATTGACTCCACTCCACAAGATTAGTGGATGACGCACAAACTCGCTATAGGTAAATGAATAACCACGAAGTTTAGTGTCATAGGACCAGATGAATATTGCTTTTTTATTTAGATCTGGCACACATTTGTCAATTTACGCCATGATCATAGGGTATGTTCAAGCTAAACTAGCGCCACGATTGCGATCTAGAGCGCGACCTAGAGCGCAAATATAAAACTAAAAATCCCTACAATCTCAAAGGTACCCACACATGATAGGCACTCCCTACACTGAGGGCGCACGACGCGCCATGTTGCTCGGCTGCGGTGAACTTGGCAAAGAAGTCGCCATTGAACTGCAACGCTTAGGCGTTGAAGTGATTGGTGTTGACCGTTACCCCAACGCCCCCGCAATGCAAGTTGCCCATCGCTCCCATGTGATCAATATGCTCGATGCTAAAGCGCTGCGGGCTATTATCGAATTAGAACAACCACACTTAGTCATCCCAGAGATTGAAGCCATCGCCACCCAAACCTTAGTGGACATGGAAGCCGAAGGGGTAAATATTATCCCAACCGCTCGGGCAACTAAGCTCACTATGGACAGAGAAGGTATTCGTCGCCTCGCCGCTGAAACCTTAGGTTTACCGACGTCACCCTATTTTTTCTGTGATACTGAAACCGAGTTTAATCAAGCTATTAGCAAGATAGGTGTGCCCTGTGTGGTCAAGCCAGTGATGAGCTCTTCGGGCAAAGGCCAGAGCGTTATTCGCGATATCACCCTAAGCCATAAAGCATGGCAATACGCCCAAGAAGGTGGCCGCGCCGGCGGTGGACGCGTAATAGTCGAAGGTTTTATTCCCTTCGATTATGAAATCACTCTATTAACCGTGAGCGCAGTCAATGGTATTCATTTTTGTGCGCCCATTGGCCACAGGCAAGAAGATGGTGATTACCGTGAGTCATGGCAGCCACAGGCTATGTCAGATGAAGTGCTCGCAAAATCCCAAGCGATTGCTAGTAAAGTCGTTGAAGCCCTTGGCGGTTATGGATTATTTGGCGTAGAACTATTTGTTAAAGGCAATGATGTGTATTTCTCCGAGGTCTCACCAAGGCCACATGACACAGGCTTAGTCACACTTATCAGCCAAGATTTATCGGAATTTGCCCTGCATGTGAGAGCGATTCTGGGTCTACCCATCCCCAATATCCATCAGCATGGCCCAAGCGCCTCGGCGGTGATTTTGGCCGAAGGCACCTCAAGCAATATCCGCTACCAAGGGATTGGTGCGGCATTAGAGGCGGTCAACACTCAACTGAGATTATTCGCCAAACCCGATATTGATGGCCGCCGCCGTTTAGGGGTTGCGCTTGCCCGTGATATCGATATCGACAGCGCCGTGAATAAAGCACTCGATAGCGCCAGCAAGGTAAAAGTCATCTTTTAAGCGGGCTTAGCCGTTTTACATTGACCTCAAGCACAAACTACACATCAAAGGGAAATGGGCTGCAACGCCATTTCCCTTTTTCAACACAGTACAGCATCAAGAACCTTTACCAATAAAAAGTGACCCACCCAAACCGACGGAGTAAACTAGCGCCTTTGCTGCACGGCACTGTTGCACACTGTATTTGCCCACGCTGTACTTAACCCCATTGCCATGCTGCATTTAACCCCTAAGTCGTGGCTTAACTCTGATAAGTAAAACCTAATATGCATCTTCAGCCTTCTTGCTTTACCTCTTTCACACAAGCCATTGATGCCTATGCCCTGCCGCAGCGTTTTACCTTTCCTTTCTATTACGAACCACATCCACTGTGCGTTATCGCCGCCGCAGAATTGCAACAGCACCTTGAGTCTCAACAGGATTGGCAACATAACTTTGGTCTCACGGGTGAACTAACGGGCGCCATAGGCAAGATGTTTGGGGTGTTGCTGGTGCAAAATCCGCAGGGTGAAGTGGGCTATTTGTCGGCATTTTCGGGTAAGTTAGCCGAGCAAAACCATTGGCCACGCTTTGTGCCGCCCGTGTTTGATATGCTGGCGAAGGATAACTTTTTCCACGCCGAAAACCTGCAAATCAATAAACTCAATCAGCAATTAGCGGCTTTAGAAACTCACCCCGATATTCCTCGCCTTAACGAGGAACTGGTGACTAAGCAAACCCAAGCCGAAACCCAACTCGCCGCCCACAGACAATTGATGATAGCTGGCCGTAAGTCCCGTAAAACGCAGCGTAGCCAGCTCGCAAACCAACTGACAAGTGTCCCCAGCGATGAAAAACAGCATGAAAACGCAGCCATCGAAGCTAAACTCAGCCAAGAAAGCATCAATGAAAAAAATCAGTTAAGGGATATAAAACACTATTGGGATCAGCAGATTAATGCCGTTAGCCAAGCGCTAAGCCAACTCACAGATAAGCGCGACGTCTTAAGACAAGAGCGCAAACAGCTCTCGGCCGCGCTGCAGCAAAAGCTGTTTGAGCAGTATCGTTTTTTGAATATTCTCGGCACAGAAAAGAGCCTTAACGGCATATTTAAAGGCACAGTTGAGCTAACGCCACCCGCGGGATCGGGGGAATGTGCCGCGCCCAAGCTGCTACATTACGCCTTTAAACATGGCCTTAAGCCATTGGCGATTGCCGAATTTTGGTGGGGCGCGCCGCCAAAATCGGAAATCCGCCAACACAAACAGTTTTATCCCGCCTGCCTGCGAAAATGCCAACCAATTCTAGGACATATGCTCGAAGGGCTCGTTGTCGATGATAATCCGCTGCTGATGAACCCCGCCGAAGGCAAAACCTTAAGCATCCTCTACCAAGACGATGCTATGGCGATTGTGAATAAACCCGCCGAGTTTTTATCTGTGCCCGGCAAAGAAATTGAAGACTCAGTGTATGCGCGGATGCGCCAAGCCTTTCCCCATGCGACTGGGCCGCTTATCGTCCACAGGCTCGATATGTCGACCTCGGGATTAATGGTGATAGCGCTGACAAAAGATGCCCATAAACAGCTACAAAAACAGTTTATCCAGCGCACTGTCACTAAACGCTATGTGGCACTGTTAGACGGTATTCCTACCGTCATGGCGGACAAAAAGGCAACAGGCCAAATATCTTTGCCCCTACGTGGCGATTTAGACGATAGACCGAGACAACTCGTTTGTCATGAATTTGGCAAAGCAGCCGAAACCCATTGGGAATTGAGCCAAATTGATGAAATGGCCCGTACAGCCCGCGTATATCTGTACCCAAAAACGGGCCGAACCCACCAACTCAGAGTTCACTGCGCCCACTCAGAGGGGCTCAATACCCCGATTGTCGGTGACGACCTCTACGGCACTCGCGCCAATCGCCTGCATTTGCATGCGGATTTATTGATGCTGCAGCATCCCGTTACCCGTGAACGGATGCACTTTCAAGTCGATCCTGATTTTTGAGATCTGAGTTCTAATATTGATTAACAAGACACCAAAAGGAAAACCAAGCTTAGTGGGCATTATCAGAAGTTTGACCGCGGTGTAAAAGCGGGCTTTTTCGGGCATAGTAATGCCTCACTCAAAACGGAATCGATAGCAGTAGTATGGGCATAGGCAATCTGGTTAAAAACATTAGCCGAAATCAAGGGTTATTATGCGCTTTGTTGAGCGCCGCCGTATTGATGAGCGCCTGTCAGCCCGCATCGGAACCGAGTGAACTCACGGCAAACCCAAATGCCAATTATCCAACAAAAGCCGTTTCAGAATCCGCAGCTATTCGTGCTCCACTTTCGCAGGAAGTCTATATCTGGCAGCGACAATGGCGCCCCGCCAATCAAACGGCCTTAGAGCAAAGCCAAGGGGCATTCCAAGGATTGCGCATTTTAACCCTGCAGGCCCACCCTAAACCCTATGGCGCGGACATTTGGTTTGAGGTCTCAGTCAATCATGCTTGGCTACAGGCTGATCCTAGACCTAAAGTCGCCGTGATCCGCTTAGATGGCCAGCTTAGCCATTTAAATGATGAAGATGTGATCAATAAAATCAGCCAAGTACTTAATAGTTGGCGGAAAAAAGGCACCCACATCGCTGGTGTTGAAATCGATCACGACAGCGCCAGCAGTAAACTCCCCGCCTATCGGGATTTTCTAAAAAAGCTTAAAACCCAGCTACCAGCAGAGCTTAAACTCAGCATTACCGCCCTGCCCGCCTGGCTGAGTAGTGCCGATTTTCCGCCATTACTCAGCACTATCGATGAACTGGTGCTGCAAATTCACAGTGTGAGTGACCCGCGCCTCGGACTGTTCGATGCAAATCTTGGCTGGCAATGGGTGCAGCAACTCTCAAATATCAGCACTGTGCCCTATCTTATTGCACTCCCCACCTATGGCTCGGCGGTGATCAGCACACCTTCAGGTTATAAAGTGGAGAGTGAAACGCCGCTGCGGGATCAGACTCGCTCTCCAGATACAGTGCAAGAACTGCAAGCCAATCCAGAGATTTTGTACGCTTTTGTGCAGCGCCTAGAGACTGCCACAGATGATAGGCTTAGAGGTATTATTTGGTTTAGGCTGCCCCTTGAAGGTGATAAGCGCGTTTGGCCACTCAACACGCTAATCGCGGTGGCCAAGGGTGAAAAACTCAGTGCCAGCATAGAATTAGCTATTCTGGACGATAATAAAATCGCGGCCCAAGGTGACATTGCAACAGCCAATCCACCACAGCTCAGTTTGAATACACAGCCGCAACTCTTTCGGCTCGCCTTAGTAAACAAAGGCAATATTGCAGGCGATCTGCCCAGTACTGTGTCTCTAGCAGCAAAGGCTTGCAGCGGGTATGATGCGCAAAATGGTTACCGAGTCACGCCAAAGCCAGGACTATTAGAGTGGCAATTAAGGGCTCAAACCCCAGAGCCTTTTGCGCCATCGGCGGCTAATCCAGCTTCAAAAACAACGACTAAACTCAACCCCGGTGGCCAAAGAGTGATAGGCTGGGCCCGTTGTGAGTCATTATCTTTACAGGGAATTTATGCGCAATAAGCCAAAATCATCGTCCACAATCGCAGCATCCAATCGGGCTTTTATGCTTAAAAAGACCACGCTCATCTGCCTCAGCCTATTTTCCCCTATGCTCCTCGCCTGCGGCCCCGATTTCCCTTTGCAATTGACCCAAGACAGACAGAGTCATCTCAGTTATTTACCGCAAACGGCCTTTAGCCAGCAGTTAATGTCCCTCGCAAAACCTTTACCTTGGCAATTCCAAGATGCGCCAGCCGCACAGGAATATCTATGGGATGAAGTGCATAGTCGTTACTTATCCCAAACCCGCGCCTTTGAGCATACTGAACTGAATGAGGCCCATTTGGCCTTAGTCAATGCCCTGCGTGATGCCCCTAGCCCGGTTGCAGCCGAGCAAATCGCCGCTGAGCTAAATGATGACCTTCCACAGGCTCTAATATGGTACACCTTAGGGGCGGTCGCTTTCGATGCAAAAGACTACGACAGAGCGAGCCGCTATTTTAGTAAAGTGATTGAATTACCAGAACAAGAGCGTGCCGGACGCAGCCTGTGGGCGCTCTATTCACTCTCTCGTATTGAGCTAATCTTAAGTCAAACGTCAACGGATCCCGAGCATGCTAATCGCGCCACGGCCTACCTGACCCAACTGCAAACTGAAGTCGCTCGAGGCAGTGCCGATCCACTACGTTTAAGCCTAGCGAGCCTTGGGGAGCAGGCCTATATTTTGCTGCACCAAGGCCAGCCTTTAACCCAAGTTTCCCCTGCTGAATATGAACCGCCCAAGGTTGAGGTTGCATTAAGCCCTGCCAACTTAGATAAGGTCATTGAACTCTATGCCACCCAAGCTGCACAGGGTGACAGTGGTGGCTATGATTCGCTTTTAATGTTAAGTCGCAGCTTAATGGCTAAAGACATTACCGAGCTAAAAATCCTGTTACAACAGGCAAGTGTGCAGCAGTTATTGATTGCCTACTGGCAAAGCAGCACTAATGAATTTGCCTTTGACGGCCAACTGTCGGATATGGGCTTAAAGGTTGCCGAGATCCTCAAGGTATTTCCAACCGATGGCGTAGTGCTCACCCAGGGTGATACCTTGGCGGCTATCTATTACCAACTCGGGGATTATGCCAGTGCAGAACGCCTCTTAGCACTCGCTCAGCCGAGCGGCCTCACCTGGTGGCTTAGGGCAAAATTGATGCTACAAAAGGGCGATCAGGCTGAAGCGGCTAAGGCCTACGCAGAGGCGGTTCGTCACTTTCCCGAGCAAGCCGACACCAGTAAGCCTAGGGGTGATGCCAACCAAACCCAGCAGCAGGCAATTCAAGCCGATACCGAACAAGCAACCTATTGCCGTATTCGAGCCGAACAAGGGGTATTATCCCTTGAGCGCGGTGAATATATCGATGCCCTACATCAGTTACTCGCCAGTGGCGATGAATACTGGCAAGACATAGCCTATGTGGCCGAGCGCGTACTGACCACGGCCGAGCTTAAGCTGTTTATCGACGAGCATGTGCCGGTGGTGAATTTCGAATATCCCAAGGACAGCGATTGGTACGATAGTGTTGAGCCTATTAACAATCGCTTACGCTACTTACTTGGTCGTCGCTTACTGCGTGAAGGCGCGATTGCCGAAGCTCCTGCTTATTTCAGCAATCCCACACTCAATGCCAACGTGCAAGATTATGGCAAGGCATTGACCAAGGCCAAGAGTAACAAAGGCATTGAGAGCGCCCAAGCCTATTGGTCTGCCGCAGAACTCGCACGTCATCAAGGTATGGAAATCTTAGGCTTTGAATTAGCGCCGGATTATTCGATTTACGCCGGGATGTTCGACTTAAGTGATTGGTATACTGCGGATAAACTCAACGATAAAGAGAAGCAACGCATTAGTGCCAGCCAAGCGATTCCGGATAAACGTTTCCACTATCGCTACCAAGCCGCAGAACTGGCAAGTAAGGCGGCCGATCTCGTGCCACACAACAGCCAAGCCTATGCGGCGCTGTTGTGTCAAGCCACAGGTTGGGTGTTATATCGCGATGATGAACTCGCCCGCCGCTACTACAAAAAATACGTCGCCAACGGCCCCTTTGTTCCTTGGGCTGAAAACTTTGGCTTACAGTGTGAAACGCCGGATTTTGACCGCGCAGTCGCAAGGGAAAAGGCCAACCAAATTGCCGAGTGGAATGCGATATACCATAAACTGAAAAAACCTGTAGCCTTAAGCCTTGCCGTTATCGCCGCCTTACTCGGGGCTTACGTTTGGCGCAGAAGAAAGCGTAAACAGTAATGATGCGAAGCGCCTTTCTTTTATACCCAAAGAAAAGCGCTAAAGCTGAGATGATGAATTGCTGGTGTACAGGGGGAATTGCCATTGTTTCCCCAGTGACACGCCGCCCCTTTATTTAACAAGAGTTGTCCCTATAAGCTCGACGGCGACATATGTAACACATGGAAGTGCAAATGCCGCGTTCACATGGCCGATGATGTTCCCGACATCATAGTGGCATTTCCCATATCCCTATGGGTCAGATGTGAAAGAGCGGCCATGCCACCAACGGCCACTGTTGCAACAATGCCAATCTTAACTATCCCTCTAAATGTTCGTTCAGCTAAAAAGATATTGATCCAAAGCCATATAATTTTGTTATCAGGGGCATTGAGGAGGATTGTCACTGTTTCCCCAGTGACACGCCATAAACTCATCCCTGAGGGCTCGACGGCGGCATCTGCTGTATATGGATTTACGAATGTTGCGATCACATGGATGTGAATGAGCAACCATGCCGCCAACGGTCACTGTTGCAACAATGCCAATCCTAACTAACCCTTTCGCTGTTCGTTCAGCTAAAAAGATATTGCCCCAAAGCAAGACAGTTGAGCTACGCGCATTACGCATTAATTGTCATTGCTTCCCCAGTGACTCGCCGTGAATATATCCATATAGGCTCGACGGCGACATCCATGTCGCCAACGGTCACTGGTGCAACAATGCCAATCTTAACTAACACTTCTGCTGTTCGTTTAGCTAAAAAGCTATTGCCCCATTCTTCGTTAGCAAAATGACCTCTAGCTAACTCCAACATCAAAACATTGACCCAATTTTAGTAATACTACAGAGCTCTTGCCTTATCAGTTCTCCAACCGCAATTACGTTAACCAATAAGAAAATGTGGTGCGAGTATCAGTCTGAACGCTGTCAATCAAACTCAATAATGAGCTAGACGTGAGCGTAAAATAATGAGAAATATGAAACAATATTAAGTGATTAGCTTCAGCGGTATAAAAACCGCTACCGCAAAAAAGCAAATTCCTATAGCATCATTTATACCAATTGACATGGATGTGGCAATGGCCAAGTCCAACAAGCGATTTATGCCCTGCAAACAGCGCAGCGCATAAATACTAAGACGTTAGGCCTTTTGTATCCACATAGAATAAGGGAGGCATGTAATTGGGTAGTATTCAAAAAGCAATATCAAGAACAGCAACAGCACAAGTATTCAGAGAAATGGGTGGCAGCGAAAGTAAGCAGCTTGATGCAATCAATCAGTTTAAACAAATGTCTGATAGGCAGTTGGATATGGTTGGATTATATGCTGGTATTACAAAAGAACATTTACCTATCTATAGAAAAATGGTGAGAGGAGAAAAAAATGCATTTGTTGATGGGTTGAATGCATTTACTGATACCTTGCAACCCGGCGATATCATTCTTGTTCTAGGAACTGCGGGAACATCAAAGGCGTTATTAAAAGCTCAGAAGCGTGTGTATTCGAAAGCAAGGTCCAGTCATGTAATAGTATCTCAAATGGATTTTATTTGTGTTGATGCTGTGCCTAAAATTGGAGTTTCACCAAGAGTTATCCCAGATTTATTGAATGGTGTAGAGGCCGATTGGCAGGTTATTCGTTGTAAAGAAGTGACTGATAAACATCATCAAAATATAATGAAGACATGTGCATATTACCTCGAGCAACCTTACCTTATTTTTCCAAGTAAAAAACCAGCTAAAAAATATTCTTACTGCTCTGAGTTGGCCAGAAAAATCTACGTTGAATCAGGTGTGGAAAAATCCAGCATACCCCAAAATAGAATTATTAAGCCTTGCGATTTTGATCAACTCGCAGATGGCAGTCAGTGCTGGGAAGATGTTACCGCTAGTATTAAACCGTATATTGAATTTTGCGTTGCCCACGCTGATCTTTTAAGGTTTATAGCTAAAACGTATATCCAAGGTATCGATCTAAACCGTCAAAGGTTTAAAGAGCGCGCTGAGACGAAGAAGAATACTATTAAACGCATGAAAGCGGGAGAAATCTCGAAAGAAGAGGCTGATAGAATAATTAGTGCAATAAATACAACTGAGAGTTCGCTTAACTATAAGTTTTGGGATTATTCTCAAGCTAAGGCCTCACAAACAATTTAAGAGTGATTCCTCACGTTGAGTGTCGTGGTAGCGTGGCTCACACCTTAATTGGGCATTACCCATAGAAATTTTAATTCGAAACTTACTAATTCGAGCTAAAAGTTTAACTTAGAAATGTCCCAAAACGTGCTGTGTATTTCTTTAAAACTTACAGATTACGCTAATGCTAAAAAGGCTAGCCATGGTGATTAGCGAGACGATCGTCCGCCCCATGGCCGCTCTTTGGCGTCCATGCCATCGCGGCATTTGTGAATCCTTTCACATCAGATGGGGCGGTCGAGCATCCAAGGATGGACTTGCTGCGTGTCGGAGAGCGAATACCATGGCTTACCTATAACACAGCGCTAAATATCATCTGAACCAAGTTTTATGCCGTTAACGGAACTATCCAACACATTTTTAACGCTCTTCAGTTCCAACTGAGTTTCTTTGGAATAAAAGCGTATTCAACAGGAACAAGCTAACCCACAAGCCTTAGGGATTCACCCAATTAACTCGCTCGCCAGCGAAATAAGCGCTGAGATTTGCCGTCGCGATATTAAGTAAGTTTTGCCGCGCTTCCTTAGTCGCCCAGGCATTGTGCGGGCTGATACTAATATTGGGTACATGTAACAGCGGGTTATCCGCGCTCGGAGGCTCGGTCGATAACACATCGACGCCGGCAAAGACTTTGCCCTGCGCTAATGCCGCCGCCAGCGCTGCCTCATCAATTAAGCCACCGCGGGCGGTATTGATAAGTAATGCCTTCGGCTTCATTAATTCGAGGGTTTGAGCGTTAATCAGCTCGGTTGTCTCTGGGGTTAATGGGCAGTGGAGCGATAAAATATCAGACTCTTTGAAGACCTTATCCCGCGATGTCCAGCTGACGCCTTGGGGTAAGTGGGCGGGTTCCGTACGCGTATTCACTAACACCTGCATACCAAATGCAAGGGCAATTTTTGCGACCTGCTGACCTATATCGCCATAACCAATGAGGCCTAATGTCTTCCCCTTAAGCGATTGCAGCGGCGTTAGGGTAAAACAAAAATCCTTGCCATTCGCCCACTGGCCATCGACAACGGCTTGATGGTGGGCGGCAACGGCTTGAGTGTGGTGTAAAATATGGGCAAATACCATTTGAGCAACAGCATCGGGACCGTAGGCAGGCACATTAGTGACAACAATACCGCGCACCTTTGCGGCCGCTAAATCCACCACATTTGTGCCCGTTGCCAACACGCCTATGTATTTCAGCCGTGGCAATTGAGCTAACGTGTCGGCATTAAGCGGCGTCTTATTGGTAAAGATAACCTCGGCGTCCCCTGCCCTAGGGATAATCTCGTGGTTGGCGGTGCGAGGAAAACAGGCAAAATCCCCCAATTCACTGAGGTCATGCCAACTCAAATCACCGGGATTTAAGGTTTCACCATCGAGAACGACTATCTTCATGCCGTGACTCCTCCTTTAGGACAACTTATACAATAACGCGCTCATCTAAAAGCTGATTTTCAGCCCAAGATTGGCCTGCGCCTGCCACATTAAATCCGACGTGACATGCCATAGGCATTCGTTTTCATTACAAAAAAGCGTATTGTCACTGTTGATAAAAGTAGCATAACCCCGGATATCAGCGAACAGCGCAAAATTCGAGGCGAGGTTATATTCGACACCTCCACCTATCCCCATGGAAAAACGCGTTTCGGTTGACCACTCATCAGGCATCATGCGAGTGACCCCCGCACTGGCGGTGATATAGGGCAGTAAATCACCACTAGGGAAATATAAAGTTCCACCTAAGTGAATGTAATCTAAGTCTAATGAGGTTAAAAAATCCGGAGTAAATAGCCCGCCACTCTTCAGCTCTGAGGATTGACGGCTATAGAGCAGATACATATTGCCAGGATCATTAGTGTTAATCCCCAGTATGAAGCCATAATGGCTCGACTCTTCGACCCCGATTTCCTGTGTATTGTCAGTCTCTTGGTTATTGTCATCGAGTTGATTGATTTCAAACTGGCCACCGCCAAAACTGTAGCCACCGAAGGGAGCAATAAACATGTCGGTCTTCTCGGTCTTCGCCTCTAACGGCAAGGCGAGCGTGGCAGGAAGTAAACTTGCAATAACGAACAATCGGTTAGCGTATTTCATCTTAAATCCTTATGATTATTAACTATTCCTTACGTCGACAAAAGCTAACCAGATGGCTAACGCATTCCACGTTCCGATTTAACCCTGTCATACGCGGCCTGAATATCCTGAGCCTTACGATTGGCCAGCTCCATCATCTCCGGCGGCAAACCTTTGGCGATTAACTTATCGGGATGGTGTTCATTCATCAACTTGCGATAGGCCCGTTTTACCTCTTGATCGCTCGCATCTAGAGTGATCCCCAGTAAGTCATAGGCGTCGGTAATAGAGGTTTTATTACCGTTTGAAGTCTGATGGAAACGATACTCCGCCTGCCAACGCTTGAGCAATTCATCTAGCTGTTCACGACCATAGCCGAGTTCTTGAGCCACAGTCATTAGGATAGCTTGCTCCGCTGGATCAAGCTCACCATCGGACAGTGCCGTTTGGATCTGGATCTCAATAAACATCTGCACCAGCTCTTTTCGCCCCATGGTCACGGCGCGAAATGCCTGTAGGCTGCTACGTAAATCAAAGTCGCTTGCCTTCCCCTGCCGAAAAGCCTGCTGAGCTTCTTTACGGGCATCACCGGTAAGGCGCAATTGATCCATTAACAGCGTCGCAATACGAATATCGGTTTCTGTGATATGCCCGGATGCCTTAGCAACATGGCCCATCACCGCAAAGGTAGTGTTAAAGAAAATACTCTGGCGATTTTTCGCCTGTCCAAGAATGTGTTTGAAACTCCCACCGCCACTGCCACGCTTGTCGTAAAGATGCCCAAGCCATAAACCTAACAAGGCACCAAAGAAACGGCCGAACATAAAGCCAATTACAAAGCCAAAAAACTTACCCCAAAGCCGCATCTTATTTCCTGATTTTAATAATGTATTTAATATATCTACCCAATATGCTGGGATAAGCTAATCGCTCGATTTACCCATTATTTTGCAAGTGGGATTCGAGCGCTTGCAGGCGTGGAAGCGTGCCAACATCACACCAAAGCCCCCTAAACATCGCGCCGCTGACTCGCCCCTGAGCCATTTGAGCCCTCAGCAGTGGGCCTAAAGCAAACGCGCCCTCGGGCGTGTCGTTGAACAACCTAGGATGATAAATTCCCATCCCTGAGAAGGTGTACTTAGTGTCGCCCTGCTCATACACTCGATTGTCCACTAAGGCAAAATCCCCATTGGGGTGCTGCTCAGGGTTAGGCACGAGCCAAAGATGAGCTAAGGCATCATCGGCCAGTGGTAATAATGGCGGCAAAGCATCGATAAAAACATCGCCATTGATCACTAAAAAAGGAGCATCATTTCCACCTTCACACAACAGGGGTAATGCCCGTTTAATTCCACCACCGGTTTCCAATGCCGTGTCTTCGGCACTGTAACGAATATTCACCCCAAAGGCACTGCCATCGCCTAGGGTTTCAAGGAGTGTATGCCCTAGCCAAGCATGATTAATTACTATATCGACAATACCTAAAGCCGCAAGCTTTTCAATATGATAAATAATGAGGGGCTTGCCTAATACCGGCACTAAAGGCTTAGGCACAGTATCGGTCAACGGCCTTAAACGCTCACCCCTTCCCGCCGCAAGGATCATGGCTTTCATCGATTTTCCCCTTCGCCTCTGGCAGCATTAAATACCTGCAATACCTTTGCCTGCAGCCATGCCGCCAGCGGGGCTAATTCGCTATAAGTCTGCGCGATATCGACAATGTAAGTTAAGGTCAGCGGGATATCGGCCATATAAGCGGGTTTATTGTCTCGATAATGCAAACGGGCAAAGATCCCCGCCGCCTTGATATGACGCTGTAGTCCCATCAAGTCAAACCAACGCTGATACTGCTCGAAACTCACATCCTGCGGGATAAACCCATGTTCTAGGGCTTGCCGATAATGTTGTGCCATTAAGTCCGCAACCATTGCCTGCGGCCAGCGGACATAACAATCCCGCAGCAGGGACACTGCATCGTAGGTTACAGGGCCAATGACCGCATCTTGGAAATCGATCACACACAGCTGGTCATTCTGCAGCATAAGGTTACGACTGTGAAAATCGCGGTGCATTCCAACCTTAGGCTGAGACAGGGCATTATCCACCAAAATATCAAAGCTTTGGCTAAGTAAATCCTGTTCGCTTAAGCTTAATTCAAGCTGCAAATGCTGCCCTAGCAGCCATTCGGTAAAAATACCTAATTCACGGCGCACAAAGGCCTCATCGTATAGTGGCAGGGCCTGAGCCATCCCAGTCTCTGGGTTTGTGCTATCAACCACAGCGGCAATTTGCGGCAATAATGCTAAGGCGCGGCGATAATAATCACCGACATTCAACGGCGTTAGCACAGATAACAGCTGGGTATCACCGAGATCGCTGAGCAACATAAAACCTTGCTCGGCATCGGAGGCGATGACTTGGGGCACAGTCAGCCCTGCGCTCTCATAGGCATGAGATAAGGCGATAAAAGGGGCGATAGGCACAAGCTTGGGCGGGGAATCGGCAGCAATGTAGCTTGCATCCGCCGTGATTATCCGAAAGTAACGTCTAAAACTCGCGTCACCTGAAATCAACACAGGAGTCACATCGCAGGAAAAATAACGGTTCAGCCACAGGTTTAGGGAAATAAATCTCGGATCGGATAAAGTCATTTCATGGCTCTTAAAGAAAAATTGCTTTATTATAGCTGGCATATAATTTGGAAACAGCTAAGAAATTGAGAGATTTATTTAGCGATGTTGCACTTGTATATTGCAACTTTCCCCGTCGATACTTGTCCAGACTAAGAAATCATAATCATTGACCTAAGATGCAGATCCGTTACCTTCTGGCCCTGAGCCTGTTACCGCAATTAGTCCTGGCAGACGAATCTCCAACCGCAACCGCATCCCAATGCATAATCGAACCGCCAGTACCCCGAATCGTATCTCAACCCGGGATGGACGCGGCTGACCTAGATAAAATTCGGATTGTTTCCGATAGATCTAATGCTGAAATGGGTAAGCAGGCCATTTTTACGGGTGATGTCGTGTTTAGCCAAGGCGACAGACACATAGCTGCCGATGAGGCGATTCTCGATCAAGCCACTGAACAATTCGATGCCAATGGCAATTTAGTATTCCAAGACAGTAACTTCACAGTTACCGCAGAGTCATTACAGGCGCAAATGCGCTCTAATCGCGCCACCCTTAAAGGTGCCCAATATTGGCTCCATGGTCAGCAGGTTCACGGCGATGCCGACAAACTGCAAATTACCATGAATAACAATTTGATCCTCACAAATACTAACTTCACTACCTGTCCACCGGACAATGTGTCTTGGTTGCTCGAAGCCGAGAAAATCAAGATTAATAGTGAAGAAGAATGGGGGGAGATTTGGAATGCAAAGCTGAGGGTCGGCGGCGTTCCAGTATTTTATATCCCCTATATGACGGTCCCTGTATCCGATAAGCGTAAGTCCGGCTTCCTCTACCCAAGCTTTAGCACTAGCACCACCAATGGCTTTGAAGTCTCGGCGCCCTATTACTGGAACATCGCCCCTGAGTATGATTTAACCTTTACACCTAACTACATGACAAACAGGGGTTTATTTACAAAAACCGAGTTTCGTTATCTCACAGGTGAAGCCCAGAAAGGTCGATTGAATTTTGAATACCTGGGTAATGATGAACTTATCGATGGCAGCCCGAATCGCTATCTGTATAACTGGCAGCATCAAGGCGCGATAGATAAAAACTGGCGCGTGCAAGCCAACTTTACTGAAGTTTCAGATAACAACTACTTCAATGACTTAAAGTCCGACGTTAACCGCGCCACAGACAACCAATTATCCCGAATTGGTGAGGTAAGTTACTTTGAGCGTAATTGGGATATCAGCACCCGAGTACAGGATATTAAAGTCCTCGGCGAAGATGAAAAGCCTTACCAAGTCATGCCACAGGTGAATTTTAATTACCGGGCAGCCGACTTCTGGAAAAATCTCGACTTTGGCTTTAATTCAGAGCTGACTAACTTTTCCCATCAGGATAGCGACGTCAACACCGCGACGCGTATGCACATGGCACCGAGCGTGACCCTGCCTATCCATGGCCCTTCCGGTTCGTTCACTAGCCAAGTGAAACTGATGCAAACAAATTATTGGCAACAGAATAACGACCCAACCGAAGAGTTAGATGAATCGGTCAGCCGCACTATTCCGCAGCTACGACTCAACGGCCAGATCAACTTCGAACGTTTTACAGAACTGTTTGAGCAAAACTACCGTCAAACACTCGAACCACAGTTCCAATACCTTTATGTAGGTTATGAAGATCAGCGTGGCATTGGCATCTATGATACCGCCCAATTGCAGGACGACTACTTTGGTCTGTTCCGTGAAAACCGTTTCTCTGGCCTTGATCGCATAGCCGATACCAACCAAGTCACCCTAGGTGTGACGACTCGCCTATTAGACGATCATAGCCAAGAAGTGACTAAATTCAGCCTAGGGCAGATTTTTTATCTTCAAGACAGTAAGCTAGGTTACGAAGATAATATTTTCGAGCAAAATCAATCAACATCTGTACTCGCGGCCGAGTTAGATACCCGTCTGAGCCATGACTGGTACTTAGGCGCTGCCATCCAGTACGATACCAACACCAGCGATAACAAGAAGACCGAAGTCACCTTAGACTTCCGCCCAGAAGCCAATAAGTTACTGCAACTGAGCTATCGTTATGTGCCCGATTTATTGAACTCAAATACCAATGATTTAGTGAATATTTCCCAAGCGGGTATTCGCGGTGCATGGCCTGTGACCGACAACCTCTATTTTGTCGGCAACTGGTATTATGATCTCAATGAAAGCCGCAGTGTCGAAACCTATACTGGCTTCCAATACGAATCCTGCTGCTATGCTCTTCGACTCAGCTATCACTACCGGATCAAAACCAATTACGATGACAACATAGGCTCGGCCACCATTGATGACAGAGAACAGTTTGAAAGCGGTGTCTACTTAAACCTCGTTATCAAAGGACTCGGTGGCTCAGGCCCATTAGGCGTGACAGATATGCTCAATGACGGCCTATTTAACTACAGAAAACCGCTTTATCTGAGGAATTAGCAAAGAATTGTGATAGATTGCTGAACCTCAACCAGGACTGAGAGTCCAAACAGGTTAATGAAAGCAGTGCGACGCCCTAGCCAATAGGGAACAAGGCCAAGTTCAACCGCCGAGGTCGCACTCTTTATTGAGTCGCCAGCAAAATAACACTGAGGCAACTCGCTGTAATTTCGATATAAATGGTAAAGTTAACTTAAATAAGCCGTCGAACCTGACCTTAGAATGTGCCAAGGATTTTGTGGATGAAACCCAGTAAACATCTGATTTTTGCTTTATTTGCACTCGCCATCAGCCAACCTACATTGGCCGCGCCACAGCAACTCGACCATGTTGCGGTCCAAATTAATGACGGTATTGTGCTCGAAAGTGAAATCACTAACATGATTGACACAGTTAAAGCCAATGCCAAAGCGGCAAACCAGTCGCTACCGTCCGACAGCGCTTTACGTACCCAAGTTATTGAGCGCTTGATCTTAACCCGCCTACAACTGCAAATGGCGGATCGTATCGGTCTGCATATTGGTGATCTACAATTAGACCAAGCCATTGAAAATATTGCCCGCGAACAAAAAATGTCCGTGGCACAAATGCAGCAAAAGATCGAAAGTGAAGGCTTAAGCTTTAGCCAATACCGCGAGCAACTGCGCGAGGAAATCACCCTAGGTGAAATTCAACGCATTCAAGTTCAACGCCGTATTCAAGTTTCACCACAGGAAATTACTAGCCTAGTCAAACTTATCCAAGAACAAGGTATGAAGGATGTGGAATACCAAATCGGCCACATTCTGATTGACGTGCCAAGCAATCCAACCAGTGAACAACTGGAAGCCTCAAGCAAACGTGCCAATATCGTCTTGGAGCGTTTAAAGGCAGGTGAAGATTTCCGCCGTACCGCTATTGCATCTTCCTCTGGCCCTAAGGCACTGGAAGGCGGTATTTGGGATTATATGAATATCAACGAAATGCCAACCCTGTTCGCTGAAGTGATCAACGGCGCTAAAACTGGCGACATTATTGGCCCAATCAAGAGTGGTGCGGGTTTCCATATCATCAGGATCATGGATGCACGTGGCTTACAAACCAAAGAGATTGAGGAAGTCAGAGCCCGTCATATTCTGCTCAAGCCATCCCCAATTCTGTCTGAAGACCGCGCTAAAGCCATGCTGGAACAGTTCCTAAAACAAATCCGTTCGGGTGAAGCCAAGTTTGAAGACTTAGCCCGTCAATACTCAGAAGATCCAGGTTCTGCGACCAAAGGTGGCGAACTGGGCTGGGCAGAGCCAAGCATTTATGTGCCTGAATTTGCGCAAACGCTCAATAGCTTAAGCCCAGATCAGATCAGTGAACCCTTCCGTACCACCCACGGCTGGCACATCACCCAATTAGAAGAGCGCAGAAAAACCGATGCCACGGATCAGTTCAACAGTAACCGTGCGCACCAATTGATCTTCCGTCGCAAATTTAATGAAGAACTGCAAAACTGGCTAGACGAAATGCGTTCTGACGCATACATTGAAATCTTTGCGCCTGAGACCAACCGAGGTTAAGTAGAATTGACCACTAAACGTATTGCCGTTACCCCGGGTGAACCTGCGGGTATCGGTCCCGATTTAGTCGTACAACTGGCTCAGCGGGCTTGGCCCGCTGAGTTAGTCGTTTGTGCGGATCCCGAATTATTGGCAAGTCGTGCAAAACGACTCGGTCTGCCAGTGGCTTTTCGTCCCTATCTGCCAGATCAAGCGCCAAGACCCCAAGAGGCCGGCACCTTAACCATAGCGCCATTCAAATTAGTCAGCCAGGCCGTATGTGGTCAACTCGATGAACAGAACAGTGCCTATGTAGTTGAAACCCTTCGCTATGCCGGTGAAAAAAATATGAGTGGCGAGTTTGATGCCGTCGTCACTGGCCCAGTACATAAAGGGATTATTAATCAAGCGGGCATTTCCTTTAGCGGCCATACGGAGTTTTTTGCTCACCAAGCAAATTGCCCCGATGTGGTCATGATGCTAGCAACACCGGGATTGCAGGTAGCGCTAGTCACCACCCATATTCCGCTTGCCTATGTGGCAAAGGCGATTACACGCCAAAGGTTACATCATATTATCAAGATCTTACATGCCGACCTTATCAGTAAATTTGGCATTAGCTCACCTAAAATCTATGTCTGTGGTTTAAATCCCCATGCGGGTGAAGACGGACATTTAGGGCGGGAAGAAATCGATGTGATCATCCCTGCACTGAATGAATTAAGGGAAGAGTATCAAATGAATATTGTCGGCCCATTACCGGCCGATACCCTATTCCAACCCAAATATCTACAGGACGCCGATGTCGTTTTGGCCATGTACCATGACCAAGGGCTCCCCGTTCTCAAGTCACAGGGATTTGGCAAATCGGTAAACATCACCTTAGGTTTACCCTATATCCGTACCTCGGTTGACCATGGTACGGCGCTCGATCTCGCGGGTACAGGCAAGGCCGATATCGGTAGTTTTGTCTGTGCTCTGAATAAAGCCATTGAGTTATCCTCAAAAAACTAAACGATTACATTATTAATGAGCAACAAAGTACATTTAGGCCACACGGCCAGAAAGCGTTTTGGACAAAACTTTTTAACCGACGGCAATGTGATCAACCGCATTGTGGGTGCTATCGCCCCCGATAATGACCATGTGATGGTAGAAATCGGCCCGGGCCTTGGCGCCTTAACTGAGCCCGTCGCACTCGCAGTCGATAATTTAACCGTAGTGGAATTAGACCGCGATCTGGTTGAACGCTTGCACCAACATCCTGTTCTTAAGGATAAGTTGACCATTCACCAAGGTGATGCCCTGCAGTTTGATTTTAGTCAGCTCAGCGTTCCTGGTAAAAAACTCAAAGTTTTTGGTAACTTGCCCTATAACATCTCAACACCTCTGATGTTTCACCTGTTCGAATTTGCCGAGCAGATTGAAACCATGCACTTTATGCTGCAAAAGGAAGTCGTCCTACGTTTATCGGCAAGCCCAGGTTGCAAAGCCTACGGCCGTTTAACTGTTATGGCGCAGTACTTTTGCCAAGTCGTGCCCGTACTGGAAGTCCCGCCCCACAGCTTTACGCCGGCCCCTAAGGTGGACTCTGCGGTTGTGCGCCTTTTACCCTATGCAGAAAAGCCTTTCCCATGTAAAGATGTGAACGTGCTGCGCCAGCTTTGCACTACTGCATTTAACATGCGCCGCAAGACATTGCGCAATAACCTCAAACATATGCTCAGTGATGCAGAATTTGAGCAACTAGGCATAGATCAAAGCCAGCGACCAGAGCAGATCAGCGTCGAGCAATATGTGGCGATGGCAAACATGGTATGTGATAAAAAAGCTTAATTAGGCTAAGAATGTTGGGCACAACTGAGCGCCCAACCTCATTGCAGGAATGAAAATGAGCGCATTGGATACCTCTATTCGAGTCGAAGTCAAAACTGAGTATATTGAGCAGCAATCCTCCCCCAAGGATGAAAAGTACCTCTTCAGTTACACCATCACCATTATCAACCTCGGCGATCAAGCGGCAAAACTTGAAACCCGCCATTGGATTATCACCGACGCCAATGGCAATATCAGTGAAGTTCAAGGCGCAGGCGTTGTGGGTGAAACCCCAACAATCCCCCCGAATACTGCCTATCAATATACCAGTGGCACAGTGCTGGATACGCCCCTTGGCATCATGCACGGCACTTATGGTATGGTCAGCGAATCGGGTGAACGCTTTAAAGCGATCATTAAACCCTTCCGTTTAGCAACACCTGGTCTGTTACATTGATTTAGCGGTAGAAAGGATATTGTGGCCCATTATTTTGTTGGTGATATTCAAGGCTGTTTCGTCGAATTACAGAGATTACTCGCAAAAGTCGACTTTAACCCATCCCGAGATGAACTCTGGGCTGTGGGTGATCTTGTGGCGCGCGGCCCGGATTCTTTAGCCACACTGCGCTATTTCCAATCCCTCGGCGACTCGGCCAAAACCGTATTGGGCAACCATGATCTGCATCTGCTCGCCCTCCATGGCAAATTAAAACGGGATAAACCCAGCGATAACCTCACATCACTGCTCAATGCACCCGATATTGATGGTTTAGTGGATTGGCTGAGACAACAACCGCTCATGCGGGAATTACCCGAACAGCGAGTTATTATGACCCATGCGGGCGTGCCTCCGCAGTGGTCATTAGAAACACTTAGACAAGAATCAGCACTTGTTAGTCATGCACTCAAGCAAGATGACTACCTTGATGCATTAATCAGTCAGATGTATACGGATACCTCAGAGCGTTGGGAACCAACGGCATTAGGCATAGCTCGATTACGTTTTTGTATTAATGCTCTGACTCGAATGCGTTATCTCCATGTGGATGGCCACTTAGATTTTGCCTGTAAACAACCCCCTGAAAATTGCACGAATCCACAGTTACGCCCTTGGTTTGAATTTACATCACCACTACGTCAAAGCCACACATTCGTCTTTGGCCATTGGGCTGCCCTAATGGGGAAAGTTAACGATCCCCAATTAAAAGCGTTAGATACGGGGTGCTGCTGGGGTGAACATCTCACCCTATGGCATCTTGAAAAAGACCAAAAAATTACCCAAAAAAGGTTAAAAAAGAGTTAAACTAAAGCCGGCTTTGGTCGATAAACGACTGTGCGCCTAAGTCCTGAATTTTATGATCTTTTCATTTGGAAAAATATAATAATAACCGGAGTATCCTATGAAAGTTAATGTAGCCACCAGAGTTATTGGCGGGTTTAGCATTGTTACGCTTTTACTTGTGTTGTTAGGATTTACTTCCTATCTAACCAATATAAGCCTCAAAGATAGTTCGGCAATGATGCAAGAATTAAGCTTGCCAGCGCTTAAGGCGACTAACCATCTCACCGAGAGTTTAAGTGAGCAACAGCGTCAGGTTCTTATCGCCTATCACGCGCCCAAAGCGGCTAATATTCCCGATATTCGCCGAGTGTTCGATGACCATAGCAGCCAATTCAAGAACGAGATCGTCACTCTCACCCAATTGGTCAAAAGCCAAACAAATTTACCTTCACTTATCTCGCAATTGAGTGACAACTTCTCCGCGTTCGAGCGCGATAGCCTAGCGATGTTCACCGAACGCGAAGCGGCCCTGAGCAAGCAAGAGCAATTAGTTGGCTTGAAGAAAAAACTCGAAAATGCCGCAGATGATGCCTCCTCGGTTCTCCTCGATGTGATTGATCTTGAAACCAGTCAAAATCCGGATGCCCAGAGCCTTGCTGCATCGGCAAGTGCGATGGACACTAGCCTTGGTAATCTCATTACCACAATTGCCGATTTAGTCAGCAACGATGAAATAAGTAAGCATGAGCTGATTTCAAAAGAACTCGAATACACCCTAGGCGAAACTAAAAATAGGCTCGAATATGTTAATCGCCATGCTGAGGGTATCGTTGATACCGAGACCTTAGAATCTATTAACCAAGATATAGGTAAAGTACTGGCCCTCTTCGAAGGGCCAAACTCGGTGCTGCTACTGAAATCAAGCCAATTAAAGCACACTCAAACATCGAACAATCAACTGAGCATCATTGAAAAAGATGTAAAAACCATCAACCGTAATATGGAAGATGTTAGTGATAACATCGAATCGGTTGCGGCCAATATGAGCCAAGAAACCATAGCTAAAATTGATACGGCAAGTTTTAGAACCATTATCGTTGTGTTGATCGCGATAGTCGCTGCCATTATCATCAGTATCGCTGTGGTTAACCCATTAAAACGCTCGCTAAATCAAGTGAATAATGCGCTTAATGTCTTAGCCTCCGGTAATTTAACCCACAAGCTAGACGACTCTGGCCACGATGAATTTGCAGAGCTCGCTAAAAACTGTAATCGCCTGGTAGATAGCCTGCGTGGGTTGATTATTGGCATCCTAGATCGTTCGAACCAACTGGCCGCGGCAGCAGAACAAACCTCAGCCATCACAGCGCAAACCACCTCTGGCATTCAGGAACAAAAAAGCCAAGTTGACCAAGTCGCTACGGCAACCACAGAGCTAAGTTCGAGTGCACAACAGGTTTCATTGAGTGCCGATCAGGCGCTGGAACAGATCAAGCAAGCCGATCAAGAAACCCAGCATATGCGTGCCATCGCCGAAGAGAACAAACGCACTATCTTGGCCCTCGCCGACGAAGTAGCAAAAGCGGGCCTAGTGATCAACAAAGTACAATCCGACAGTGCCTCCATAGGCTCGATTCTCGATGTGATCCGCGGCATTGCCGAGCAGACGAATCTGCTAGCACTCAATGCGGCGATTGAAGCGGCACGTGCGGGTGAACAAGGACGCGGCTTTGCCGTGGTGGCAGATGAAGTACGAAGCCTTGCCTCTCGCACCCAAGTCTCTACCCGTGAAATCCAGCAAATGATTGAAGTGCTGCAACAGGGGGCAGAGCAAGCCGTAGCCGCCATGGATATGGGACGCGCCCAAGCAAACGCCTGTGTGGAAAAAACTGAGCAGGCCAACTTAGCCCTGGAAACCATCAGTCAGTCTGTGCATAAGGCCTATGATTCGGGCACCCATATTGCCCATGCAGCGCAGGAACAAAACCTTGTGAGTCAGCAGGTATCCGAGAAACTGGAGCATATTGCAGCCATTTCTGAAGAAACCGCCATAGGTGCCGACCAAACGGCTCAATCGAGTCATCAGGTCGCCAAATTAGCCGAAGAGCTACAAGCCTCAGTCGGTGAGTTTAGAGTCTAGCTAGGTCGGTGAGTTTAGAGTCTAACCACTGCTATCAATGAAGGGCCGCCATGCGGCCCTTCTTTTTTTAGCCACTCGCATTACCGAACACCAGACCTTTGTGTGTTTTTCAGACATAAAAATGCCGAATAAAGATTCGGCATTTAATTAAGATGGTTTTAACAGGCCAATAACCGGGTATAGATATCGATGGCTTGCCTATTCGCAGGGATAGCGATTATTCTTCTTCGCCACCCGCAGCGGCACCTGAACGTTCTTTAATAGCCGCAGTGATTGGGCTAGCACCATGGCCATTACCCTCTGCCCAGGCTTGAATCGTCATACCGTCCGCTTCAGGAACACTCAGTTCAGTAACCGACAGACGCTTCGCCACAAACTCACCGGCATCGTTTGCATTCGCGCCATAGGCTGTACGCAACAGACTCTGACCATCACAGCTGATACCGCTATAAATCTGACGTAATTTTACGCGGCTTTCTTTTAACTTTTTACGTAAACGGTTTTTATCGTTCGCTTTTACATAGTCGCAGATACTGGCAACTAAGGGATCAGCTTCAGCGGCTTTTGCCGTTGCTGGAACAGAAACATAGCTAAAACCGATGAGTGCAGCCAAGGCTACAGGCATAAGACGCATCCGATACTCCTTAAATACTTTCTTATAATTTTGTTATCAATTTTGTATGGTCTACATAGATATCTAACGGATATTAGCTTCTTTAGTGTTAGCAGTTGGCGCTTAACCTCGATAACCCAGTTCAGTTATTCCGGTTTTAGCGACACTCAGCGCCCAACAACATCTAATACCTTAGACATATTGACAATCCATACGCACAGGGTACACAACAGAGCAGCTAATTTAACATTTTTTTGTCAAATTGATAAAGCGATATTCCAGCCCATCGGCATTTATACTCGATAAGGATTCCGTTTCCTGCCAATCATCCCCATTCCATTCAGGGAAATAAGTATCACCTTCAACCTTTAAGTCAATTTGGGTTAAGTAGAGGATATCCGCTTGGGGTAACACTTCGGCATAGAGCTGTCCACCGCCGATCACAACTAATTCTTCACAATCACCTGCGGCTTGCTTTGCCGCCTCGAAGGACGTCACACAGGTGACCCCTTCAATCACGAGGTCAACTTGACGCGAAATCACTATGTTATGTCGTCCAGGAAGGGGTCTACCTATAGATTCAAAGGTTTTTCGTCCCATCACCACGGGTTTGCCTAAGGTCATTGCTTTAAAGTGGCGCAAATCTTCTGGAAGATGCCATGGCATTTTATTGTTTTTTCCAATGACTCGATTGTTTGCCATCGCGGCTATCATAGCAATGCGCATGCTCACTCCTGTATTGTGGGGATATTAGAATTATTGAATAACGGGACGGGTCCTAAAATACAGCAAACTCGGCAACGCGAGCCCAACCGATAAAGCCCCCAAAATAAAGACAGTTTTTAAACCATTACTGATCACTTGCCCCGTCAATTCTTGACTCACCTGCGATTGGGCCGTCAACTGCACTAAGGCAATCACAGTATTAAAGGCGTAAGTACCAGGGATCATTGGAATAATGGCCGCCACAGCGTACATCAGAGGGGGGGCAAGGTGACGCTTTGCAAATCCAATTGTGATAGTGCCCACAAGCGCCGCTGCCGCAAAGGTTGCCCACTCGATAGGAAGACCAAATTGCAGCATTAAGGTACGCGAGCTGTGGCCTATTGCTCCGGCTAAGGCGCAGTAAGGTAAAAAACGCTTGGGCACATTAAAAACCATGGCAAAACCCACGGCCGGAATAGCGGAAAAGAAAGCGTCATGGAGCAGTATCGTCAACAATTCCATCATAGAAAAATCCCGCCAAGTTGCATCGCAATGGTAATGCCAATCACGGATGAAACCGTCAGCAAGGTCGCGTGCCCCCAGCGGGAGATGCCTACATTCATATGCCCTTTCACCATATCCGAAATCGCATTAATCATCGGAAAACCCGGCACTAGCATCAACACACTGGCGGCCATGGCGGACTGCGGAGTTTCGCTTAGGGAAAACATATACCCAGTTTGGGCGATTAAGCTTGTCACAAAAGCGGTAACCGCAAAATTAACGAGTAAATTAAAGTGACGTTTAGCAATCGCTAAACGAACCGACATGCCTACCGCAGAAGCAAAAAAAGTGATCACACACGCCGCTAAGTCACCATTAAAGAGATGGCAAAAACTGGCGCACGACAGGCCTATCATTAACACAACTAAAGCAGGAGGATAGGTTTTAGGCTCAATGCGTGCAAGACGCTTACGGACTTCATTCGGCCCATATAAGCCCTTCTCGGCCAATAAGCAGATGCGTTGCAATTCACAGACTATGGTCATGTTAATGCCATGCTCACGAATACGCCGGGTTGTCGTGATGCAACGACCGTGAACTAAACTGGTCAACACAAGGGAATTTGAAGAAATGGAAAGCTCAACGCTGGCAAGGCCCAAAGCCTGACCTAGGCGCTGACTGATTTCTTCAACTAAATCAGATTCTGCACCGTAGGCCAGTAACAGTTGTGCTACGCGCACAACCTGCCGAGTAATATCATTTTGAGTATCAGCGTACACGGCGTTCTCAAAACTAAGACATGAGTATTATCTTTGGTAGATCACTTCTACATCGTAGTCGTCATCATCAAAGTCGTCATCGAAATCATCATCATAATCTTCATTAATGGAATCAAGATTGGCTTGATGATAATTATCCCACTTGAACTCGACTTCATCATCAGGATTAACTTCATTGTCTTCAGGTGGAAGACTCATAATATAATCCAGTAACTTCAAGGCTAGCTCTTTGGTGCCTTCGCGGTTATAGGCGGAGATAGTATAAACATCGCCTTCCCACTCTAGCTCTTTAACGATGCGCTCAACCTTCTCTTGCAGCTCTTCTTCGAGCAGCAGATCGGTTTTGTTAAAGACCAACCAACGCGGTTTACTCGCCAATTTAGGGGAGTACTTTTCAAGCTCACCCACAATGGCACGCGCCGATTCAACCGGATCGGTTCCATCGATGGGTTCGATATCAATGATATGCAGTAAAATGCGGCAACGCTCAAGATGCTTTAAGAAGCGAATACCTAAACCCGCACCTTCGGCTGCACCTTCGATCAAACCAGGAATATCGGCGATCACAAAGCTTTGACCAGGGCGAGGGTTAACCACACCTAAATTGGGGACCAAAGTCGTGAAGGGATAATCGGCAACTTTAGGCGTAGCACGGGACACTGCACGAATAAAGGTCGATTTACCCGCATTAGGCATACCGAGCAAGCCCACATCGGCGAGCAGTAATAGCTCAAGCTTCAAGCTACGGACTTCACCGGGTGTACCTAAGGTCTTTTGCCGCGGGGCACGGTTGGTACTGCTCTTAAAACGAGTATTACCTAAACCATGGAAACCGCCCTTAGCCACTAAGAGTTTTTGGCCATGGGTGGTCAAATCACCGAGCACTTCCTCAGTATCATGGTCAATGGCACGGGTTCCCACAGGGACTTTTAAGATCAAATCTTTACCGCTGTGACCAGTACAATCACGGCCTCGACCATTTTCACCGCGCTCAGCCATGTGAAAACGCTCGAAGCGGAATTCGATTAAGGTGTTGAAGTTTTCATCGGCCTGCAGATAAACACTGCCGCCATCACCACCATCACCACCATCAGGACCACCATCAGGTACATATTTTTCGCGTCGAAAACTCACGCAACCGCTACCGCCGTCGCCCGCTTCGACCCTAATTACTGCCTCATCGACAAACTTCATACTTACTCCTGGCATCGCTGAATGAGGGAATTATACCGTCTAACTTCATCGGTCGCCAAAAAACTCGAGATACTTTGCTCCCAATCTTACCTGCCAACACCCTCAATCCGGTAATGATTTACCAAATTCACCATTGATGCAGTGTAAATAGAAGCATAAAAAACAGAAAGCCCCACCAATGGCGGGGCTTTAACAGTATAAGCTAGGTTCGAAAATTAAGCTTCGATGCTAATAAACTTACGGTTATTAGGACCTTTAACTTCGAATTTCACTTTACCGTCGGTCAGAGCAAACAGAGTGTGGTCACGACCAATACCCACGTTTACACCAGCGTGGAATTTAGTACCACGTTGACGAACGATAATGTTACCAGCTAGAACTGATTCACCGCCAAAGCGCTTAACACCTAGACGTTTACTTTCTGAATCGCGGCCGTTACGAGTAGAACCGCCAGCTTTTTTATGTGCCATGAGTTAGACTCCTATTATGCGTTGATAGCAGTAATTTTAACTTCAGTGAACCACTGACGGTGGCCCATCTTCTTGTCGTGGTGCTTACGACGACGGAACTTAACGATAGTTACTTTCTCGCCACGACCATGACTTACTACTTCAGCAACGACTTTACCGCCAGCTACTAAAGGAGCACCAACGTGCACAGTTTCACCGTCAGCGATCAATAAAACTTGATCGAATTCAACAGTTGAACCAGTTGCAACTTCTAATTTCTCTAAACGAACTGTGTGGCCTGGGGCTACACGGTGTTGTTTACCACCACTTTGAAAAACAGCGTACATAGCTATTTTACTCCGATATTCCTAACACGCTGGCTCGCACTTTGGGGAGGCAGGGCGCTACAAAAACTTTATTGACAATGGGCGCGGAGTTTACGCGAAGAATCTATTTCTGGCAAGCCCTAATTAGGAAAGAATAAAAAAAGGCCGGAATAACTCGCACATTAGTAGTGCTAGTGCTGTCATATGTCGGAATTTTAGGTAAAATTCATTCTATATAACACGTGAGCCTAAAATAGAGGCCGGGTACGTAATGGCCCCACAACCAGAGTCTATTATGGATTTAAACGCTATTCGTCAACTGGCTGACACTGATATGCAAGCAGTCAATCAGCTGATCTATAAACAGCTTGAATCAGATGTCGCCCTGATTAACCAGCTAGGTTTTTACATTATCAATGGTGGTGGTAAGCGTCTTCGTCCTCTGCTGTCGGTACTCGCTGCCCGCGCAGTGAATTACGAAGGCGAAGCGCATTTAAAACTCGCTGCCATTATTGAGTTTATTCACACTGCATCTTTATTACATGATGATGTGGTCGATGAATCAACCCTAAGACGTGGCCGTGAAACCGCCAATGCCTTATTTGGCAATAGCGCCAGCGTTTTGGTTGGCGACTTCCTGTATACCCGTTCATTCCAGATGATGACCGAACTCGATAGCATGCGAGTACTGCGGGTATTAGCCGATACCACCAACGTACTGGCGGAAGGTGAAGTGTTGCAGTTAATGAATTGCAACGATCCTGACACCACTGAAGCTAGCTATATGCGGGTGATTTACTGCAAAACGGCCAAGTTATTTGAAGCGGCCACTCTGCTTGCGGGCGTGTTGGCGGGTGCAACACCAGAGCAAGAAACCGCCTTAGGCGACTACGGTAAATATTTAGGGACCGCCTTCCAGCTAACCGATGATTTACTCGATTACACCGCCGATAGTGAAGAGCTAGGTAAAAATATTGGCGACGATCTGGCCGAAGGTAAGCCAACGCTGCCACTTATCTATGCTATTGCCCATGGTACAGACGAAGAGAAACAGCTTATCCGCCACGCTATCGAGCAGGGTGATGGTACCCAAGCGATAGATAAAATTGTGGCTGCATTACATCACTGCGGCGCATTAACTTATACTCAGCAAAAAGCCATTGAAGAATCTGAAAAGGCCATTGCGGCACTCGCCGTATTACCGGACACTGATTTCAAAGAGGCGTTAGTTTCCCTCGCCAAGATATCGGTTGATCGTAATCATTAATCAACACGCTTTAGCTTAGTCACATAAAAAGGCCTTGCTGAGCAAGGCCTTTTTATTAGCTTGTTTTTTGGCGTTTAAACTTGCCACTCAATGGGCGCTTCTCCCCTGGCAGCCAGCAACTGATTCACTTTAGAAAAATGGCCACAGCCAAAAAAGCCACGGTAGGCGGATAATGGTGATGGGTGCGGCCCCGATAACAGTTGGTGCTGAGGCGCAGTGATCACTTTGCCTTTTTTTATCGCATGACTTCCCCAGAGCACGAAAATAATCGGCCGTTCCTGCGCATTAAGCAGCTTTAACGCTTCAGTCGTAAAAATTTCCCAGCCCGCATTGGCATGGGAATGGGCTTGGCCCTGCTCAACGGTTAATACCGTATTGAGCATTAAGATCCCCTGCTGTGCCCATTGGGTTAAATCACCATGGTTGGGAATGTGAAACCCGGGAATATCATTGGCCAATTCTTTGTACATATTAGCGAGTGACGGTGGCGGTTTAATGCCTCGTTTCACCGAGAAACACAGACCGTGGGCTTGATTAGGGCCGTGGTAAGGGTCTTGACCAATCAGCACCACTCGCACATTTTCTAAGGGTGTTGTTTTAAATGCATTAAACACATCTTCCTTGGGAGGGTAGATCACTTTACCCAATTGCCGCTCTTGATTTACAAATGCAATAAGCTGCTGGTAATAGGGTTGTGCGCGTTGATTTTCAATAAAATCATGCCAAGTCGAAAGAGTCACAGTTATCATCCTCAAATTACAATGTGCCTAGCTTAAAAGTCAGTGGCGACAATGACAAGCCAAGCGTTATTTTAGTGTGCGTTCTCAATCAATAAGAGATGATTTTGATTTAAAAACAACAAGATTAAGTGCTATAGTGCCGCCAACTCTATATTGTCAATTTGTATCGTATGTCCACTCAAAAATTGAGCCAGCAGTATCAATCGGGTTTCACCTTAATTGAACTCGTAGTGGTGATCATAGTCCTCGGCATTTTGGCCGTTGTTGCTTTACCTAAATTTATCAATGTGCAGCAGGATGCTCAAATCTCGACAGTAAAAGCCACAGGTGGCAGCTTTAAATCGGGAATAAATTTGGCACACTCAGTCTGGGCTGTAAAAGTCGGCTCTGGCCCTAAAGAAGATTTACCCGTATTTGGCACAGCGCAATCCGAACAAGTCGATTTCAACAGTTTTGGCTGGCCTGCACAGCATTATATTCACGGGAATGAAGCCTCACCCGCTTTGGACAATGTAGAAGATTGCATCTCAGTATGGGAAGTGCTATTCCAAAACGCCCAGCCCAGCGTCTCACGCCTTAATGAGGATGTCGCAGAAACCGACTACAAAGCCAGCTATATCAGCCCAAATCAATGCACTTACTTTTACCGGGCCAATGACAAACTGTCAGTCTATTACGACTCTAGAACGGGCACTGTAACAACCGACCTAGATCCCAATAGTTGATACTTAACGATTCCTTCTTAGGTTAATTAAGATAGAATCGTCCATCAGCATGTATTAATTTTCAGAGTGAGCACTATGACAGACGCGAGCAACACCACCATTTTTGAACTTGCCGATCAATTTATTGCCTTAGCCAACCAACTAAGCCAGCAGGAAGGAGATGTGGGTAAAGTCGGCACTGCACTGCGTTTTGCGGCGGCGCGTTTTAATGCCTTCGAGGCGGCAATCAAATCTGCAGATTTAGGCGCAGAAAAAGACAGTGCCCTAGAATGGTTTAGCGGTGAATACCGCGAAATGCTCAATGATAATCTGGAAGACCATATCGCCAACCCACCCGTGATGCAGGATACATCGGCTAATGCAGTCAACGATGATTCAGTACAAATGTTTAAGGGTTGATCGTTAAAGACTTGCCCTTAAAGGCAGAACCTGCGCTAAAGGCCAATCAACGCCTGCCAATATCCCATAAAAAACGCCATCCTCTGATGGCGTTTTTTATGGGATATTGGCAATAACTTAGAGGGTATACACCACTCGTATTGCGAGCAGGATCAGTACCACACCAGAGAGTTTATCGATAAGCCCCGCTTTTTCCCGCAATTTAGGCAATACACTCGAGTGGGATAAAACTAACGCTATTAAGGTATACCAAAGCCCATCGACTACTAGGGGCGTTAACACTATAAGTGCTTGTCCAGTAAAACTATCTGCCACCATCACAAACTGGCTAAATAAGGCTAAAAAGAACAGCATAATCTTCGGATTAAACAGCGAAATAGCAATGCCATCACGGGCGGCTGTCAGCGTATCCGAGGCTTCTCCTGCGGCAAGTTTTGCCTGCATTCCACCGTTTGAGCGCAGGGCTTGGATCCCCATCCACGCCAGATATAAAGCGCCGAGAATAGCGATGCCATTAAAGACTAAGGGCGCCTTTTTAAGAACTACGGCCAAGCCTAGTAATGTCACCAGCGCATAAATCCCAATACCTATCGAATGGGCCCAAGCGCAGACTATGCCCTTGCCCCGCCCACCACCTAAGGTATGGCGCACTACCATAGCTAAACTCGGTCCGGGTGACATAGCCCCCAGACAACAAATAGCCAATAACCCTAACCAAGTACTAAAACTCATCCATATGCCTTTAAGAAATAAAAGTGCCTTTAAGGAATAAAAAGGCCCTCCACTGGGCCTTAAACTAGGTTGCTATTCTAACATCGCCCCATCGAAGCGTTAACTCTAATCGGCGCAGCCTGTGGTCAATAGCGCTATTGTGGATGATAAAAATCCGGAGTTCTTTATTTTCACGCTGTACCTACCCAAGCTTACAAAGAGTGCGCGATAGGCGTAAAAACACAATTGCAACTGAAAGAGTCAAAGGACTGATGGGCGCTCATCTGCGAATAGTCAGATAAATTCACGCAGATTTAAGCTGTTAGCGACTAAGATAGCGCTTAGGCTATGGCAATTCTATGGACATTTATGGGCACTATCACTCTTATCAGTCTGGTTATTCTCTGCTTATTACTGGGCGCAATTCTATTACTGCTATGGCAGCGACAAAAAGGCAAAGCCATTCCCCTAGCCGTGGTGTTTGTGTTGGGATTTTTTGCCCTAGGGTTCGGCGCTATCATTGGATTTGTAAATAAAGGCGAGGATTATCAAGCCTATCAAAAACTAAAATAGCACAGCCTAGCGCCGGAGAAAATCGCCCCCCTGGTTGCCCAAGGCTATACAGTGTTTGTCGATATCACCTCTGATTGGTGCACTATTTGTCAAACCAATAAAGCTGAAGTGACCCACAGGGAACAAATTGTCAATGCCTTGATGGCCGACAACATTATCCTGATGCAAGGCAACTGGAGTGAGGCCAACAAAACGATAGAGAACTATATGCGCCATGAGGGTATCCCTGGCACACCCTACAATAAAGTTTATGGCCCGGCAGCCCCCAATGGCATAGTGCTCCCCGCCAAACTCACCATTGCCGACGTGCTCAATGCCATCGCTGCGGCAAAAGTTGGCTAACTTGCAATAAAAAAGGCTGCAGGGCAGCCTTTTTTGCACACTTCAAATCAGTAGAAAGCGATATTCAGGAAAGGTGGGCAGAAATCACTTTATACTCTTATACAAATCAAACCCCATAGCTCTTAAAAAACTTTAATAAGCAACATGTTATTTATCATAAACACCTCTTTACTTCATCGCCCCCATTTAAGAACAGGTGTTATTGTTAATTTCAACTTAGCAGAAGCATCTATGAAACATTTTTATAACAATTTAATACTATTAGCCAGCACTAAATACAACTTTCAAAGGTAAAAAATACAAACCCTTTATTATCAATAAATTAAATTGGTATCAGTAGTTTTCTATAAACAGTCAAATTGCCAGCCTACAATGCCATTCGCGATATATCGCGACACTTTTAAACACGTTATACTTTAGCTATTCATTCGCATTCAAGGCCAGATGAATGACTAAGAGCACATTAGCTGAAACATCACTGGATAAACATTTTCTGCCAGAGAACCAATTACTGCTCAACGCCGTAGGTGAAGGTATTTATGGTTTTGATTTAAATGGAAATGCAGTCTTTATCAATCCGGCAGCCGAGCGCATGACAGGCTGGAAAAATGAGGAGTTACTGGGTAAAAACATTCACAACTGCCACCACCATAGCCATGCCGATGGCAGCCATTATCCCCAAGAGGATTGTCCGATTTACAACACCTTGAAGGATGGCATCACCCGTGAAATTACCCATGATGTGTTTTGGCGTAAAGATGGCAGCAGTTTTCCCGTACATTACAGTTCAACCCCAGTTTATCGTGATAATAAACTCATTGGCGTAGTCGCGATATTTCGTGACATTAGCATTCAAAAACAAACCGAGCAGTCACTACGTCAAGCTCTAGCCCAAGTACAGGCACTCTCAGAGCGACTCGCCTCTGAGAATCATTATCTACAAGCAGAGTTGGCAGACAAAACGGGTGATGTGGATATTTCAGGCAATAGTGCCGTCATTCGCCATATGATCCAGCAGTTACATATGGTGGCCAACACCGACAGTACTGTATTGATTTGTGGCGAAAATGGCACAGGAAAAGAGTTAGTAGCCAGAAACTTACATCAACTGAGTCGCCGTAAAGATAAGCCGATGATCAGTGTTAACTGCGCCGCATTTTCGGCATCCTTACTGGAAAGCGAGCTCTTTGGCCATGAGAAAGGGGCATTTACCGGCGCCACCAGTCGCCGCAAAGGTCGCTTCGAGCTGGCCCACCAAGGCACCTTGTTCCTCGATGAAGTGGCCGAATTACGTTTGGAGGCGCAATCTAAGTTGCTTCGAGTCATCCAAGAACAATCCTTCGAACGCCTCGGAGGCAGCGAAACCATCCAAGTGGATATTCGCTTAGTCGCCGCTAGCCACCATGATCTGCTCAAGCGGGTCGAACAGGGATTATTTCGAATGGATCTCTACTACCGCTTGAATGTATTCCCAATTCAAGTGCCGCCGCTACGCTCTAGGCTCGATGATATCCCCGAACTCGTCAGCCATATACTGCACTCCCTTAATCGCAAGCTGGGCAAAAAGCTCCGCGGCGTGAGTCAAAAAGGCCTGCAAAAACTGATGGCTTACAGTTGGCCGGGCAATGTGCGCGAACTACAAAATATCCTCGAGCGAGAGGCCATTTTATCCCAAACGGATATTTTACAAATCCATGCCATGCCCACAAATCACCTACAGACTCAAAGCACCGCCTCACCATTACAAACCTTGGCCGAGGCTGAAGCGCAGCATATTGAACAAACATTAAAGCAGCTGAACTGGCGTATTTCTGGCTCCAATGGTGCGGCCAATGTACTCGGCGTCCCCCCAAGTACGCTCAGATCGCGGATGAAGAAGCTAGGGATTACACGTCAAACCACTAATGATGAATAGTCTCAAAAACGCGATATATCGCCAATTAGCGATATATCGCGACAACAACTAAATCAAAGTTAGATTTAATCATTAAATATCAATATTTTAAATGATGTTCATCTTGGCCTAACGCTTGCTATAGGGAGCCTAATCTTATTTAAGCCGTTAGGACAGCATATGCCCAAGAGTGACCCCCTACAGAGTGAGAACGCAAAACGCCCCTCTGCCGAACAATTTATCCCCGTTAAAAATATCCAGGCTGGTGATATGCCAGCACCGAAAAACAGTGGCCAGATCCATTTCCGTGAACAGAAGGGTTATTTTCAACGCCTTAGAACCACAATGAACAGCCTGTTAGTGCTGCTATTTTTTGCATTGCCATTTATATCCATCGATGGCCGCCAAGCGATACTCTTAGATGTGGACAAACAGCAATTCTTCTTTTTTGGGATCACACTCTGGCCACAGGACTTTACCCTGCTAGCGTGGATTTTTATTGCTGCCGCCTTCGGCCTGTTCTTTATCACAGTATTCTGGGGCCGAGTCTGGTGCGGATACCTTTGCCCGCAAACCGCATGGACCTTTATTTTTGTGTGGATAGAGGCCCGTATCGAAGGCAACAGCAATAAGAGAAAACAACTCGACAAAGCACCTTGGTCTGGCAGTAAAATCGGCAAACGCAGTGCAAAGCACTTACTCTGGGGGCTCGCCGCCCTGCTCACGGGCTGTGGTTTTATTAGTTATTTTATTCCTGCCCGCGAACTCTATCTGGAGATATTCACCGGCAATGCCAGTTTCTGGGTCACGGCTTGGGTGTGGTTTTTCGCCCTTTGCACTTACCTCAATGCGGGTTGGATGCGTGAGCAAATGTGCTTACACTGCTGCCCATATTCACGTTTTCAAGCCGTGATGTTCGATGCCAATACTAAAACCGTCACCTATGATGCACAGCGCGGTGAGACCCGTGGCCCCCGTAAACGTAAACAAGAAACTCATCCCAGTGAGCATGGGCTAGGTGATTGTGTTGACTGCAATTTATGTGTGGAAGTTTGCCCAACAGGCATAGATATTCGCAATGGCTTGCAATATGAGTGCATCAACTGCGGTGCCTGTGTCGATGCCTGCAATGAAACTATGTTGAAGTTCGATTACCCACAAAATCTGATTGGTTATATCAGCGAAAACGAGCTAAAGGGGGTTTTCCATTCCTATTGGCGTTCACCGCGTTTTATCGGTTATGGTTCAGCCGTGATCATAATGCTGGTTGTTATAGGCTTAGACTTAACGAACCGCAGTGAAATTCAACTTAACGTTATTCGTGATCGCCAGAGTCTCTATCGCGAAACGGCGGATAATAAAGTCGAAAATACCTATCAACTAAAAATTCGTAATAAGACGCAGCAAACCAAGCAGTATCAAGTCGCAGTGCTGAGTGAAATGCCCTTTAGCCTTATTGCCGAACCTATTATTACCTTGGCCGCGGGCGAGCAGTCTGAGTATCCAGTAACAGTATTGGCGGATAAGGCGGCGGTTCCCTCTGGGCGGAAAATAATCCAATTTTCAGTGACGGATATTCAGGAACCAAAGCAACAGGTTAGCCAAGAAACAGGATTTTTTAGCCCCTAGTACTAGCTCCAAACAATCCACATTAACCTTAATCGGCGCTTAGGGAATAAACCCAAGCGCCGTAAACCTAAGCTCTATAAACTCAAGCTTCATAAACTCAAGTGTTAATTTAACTCAGCATTAACTTAGTATCTGCACTGTTCCTATAAACCCCCCCCGTAAAACCGCGGCGAATCCCACTTAACAACACATCAAAAAGCTCAAACTTAAGCTATAGTTAAGCCCAGAGCTTTAGAGTAAAAAGGCTATTTGTTACAAAAAGATACCATTATTGGCATAGTGAATTTTTTCACGATAAACATTGACCTCTAGTCCCAACAGCCTCTAATCTAAACATCTGTTTAATTCCAAAATAATAACAATTAATAAACATCATTTTGAGGTAGTTCAGCATGGCATACGATCAAGACTCCCAACTCAAACTCAACTACTCATCACTCGTCGATCTGATCGAGAAAACCAGTCTGCGTTATGGCGATAAACCCGCCTATGCCTGCCTTGGTAAATCCAGCAGCTTTAATGAGATAGAACGCGATTCGCGTTACTTTGCTGCCTATTTACAGAATAAAACCAACCTAAAACCCGGGGATCGTATTGCCATTCAATTGCCCAATATCACCCAATTTGTCATCGCGGCCTACGGCGCACTCAGGGCGGGCCTTATCCTAGTTAACACTAACCCACTCTATACAGAGCGTGAGCTTATCCATCAATTCAATGATTCTGGGGCTAAAGCCTTAGTCGTGTTATCCGATCTATTACCCACCCTCGCTAAGGTCATCGACAGCACAACTATAGAGCTCGTTATCTCAACCCACCCGCTGGATTTGATCGATCCACATGTACAACCTAAAACGGGCCTTAAGAATGTGGAATTTTGTCAGATCTTAAAACAAGGGGCCGAACTGCCCTTCACCCGTTTAACCCCTAAGCTCGATGACCTCTCAGCCCTGCAATACACAGGGGGCACAACTGGGTTATCCAAGGGTGCCATGTTGACCCATGGTAATATGCTTGCCAATGCCGCGCAGGTGAAATCCCGCATTGGCAGTGTGATCACCGAAGGTGAGGATATCTTTGTAGCCCCGCTGCCGATTTACCATATTTACGCTTTTATGGTGAATTTAGTGCTGTATTTCGAGTGTGGCGGTTGCTCGGTGTTAATTCCAAATCCGCGAGACATTGGCGGCCTAGTTAAAACCCTTGCCAAATATCCCTTCACTGGATTTGCAGGCCTCAATACCCTGTTTGTCGCCCTATGCCACCAACCCGAATTTAAGGCATTGGACTTTAGCCACTTAAAAATCACTATCTCTGGCGGCACTGCACTCACGGCCGCAGCGGCCAATATTTGGCAACAAACCACGGGCAATATGATCAGCGAAGGTTATGGATTGTCTGAAACCTCACCGGTCATTTCACTCAATGCTCCCGGTTATCAGAAGCTGGGCACTATTGGTAAACCTGTGATTGGCACAGAGGTTAAACTCTTAGATGAAAACGACGTTGAAGTGCCCTTAGGTACGGCAGGGGAACTCGCCGCCCGCGGCCCTCAGGTGATGCTGGGATACTGGAATAATCCGCAGGAAACCGCCAATGTCATGACCGCCGACGGTTTCTTTAAAACCGGGGATATTGCCATTGCAACCGCTGAAGGTTTCCATCAAATTGTTGATCGTAAAAAGGATATGATTATCGTCTCAGGCTTTAACGTCTATCCCAACGAAGTGGAAAATGTCCTCGCTAGCCACCCAAATGTGATCGAATGCGCTGTGGTGGGAGTTAAAGACGAACACTCGGGCGAAGCGGTCAAAGCCTTTATCGTACTCAAGGATAATAACCAAGATCAGCAACAAGCTAAGGAGGCCATTTTGGCCTATTGTCGCGAGCAATTAACGGGTTACAAGATACCTAAAATAATCGAGTTTATGGCCCAATTACCTAAGAGTACTGTCGGTAAAATTCTACGCCGCGAACTTAAAGACTAATGGCACTCGTACCCAGTAAGCGGTTCATTTGAGTTAACTCAGAACCCTAGCTTACTGGGTTTCACTTACGCTCAAGCATTCAAAACGCTGCCTGTGGCCTCTTCGGTCAGTAGCTGTAAATTGGCAAACTCACGGTATAACGCATTGGTTTGCATCAACGCTTGGTGGCGACCGCAGGCAACAATCTCACCCTTGTCGAAGACAAAAATCCTATCGGCATTAATTACCGTCGATAGGCGATGGGCAATAATCAAGGTGGTTTTACCCGCCATCAAGACATCCAGCGCTTGCTTCACTTTTTGCTCGCTCAGGGCATCTAAGGCGCTGGTCGCCTCGTCGAGTAATAAGATGGGTCTGTCGGCTAAAATCGCCCGTGCAATGGCAATCCGCTGTTTTTGCCCACCAGAAAGTCGCACGCCACGCTCGCCTAAATAGGTTTGATAACCCTCAGTAAATTCGCTAATAAACTCATGGGCACGGGCCGCAACACAGGCATCTATCACCTCCTGCTCGGTCGCATCGACGCGGCCATAACGCACGTTTTCAAGTACGCTGGTCGCAAAGATCACTGAATCCTGCGGCACTAAGGCAAATTGCGCCCTTAGGTCCTGCGGAGTTAAGTTCGCAATATCGATTCCTTCTAATCGAATACTACCAGCGCTAGGCACATAAAAGCGCTGCAACAGCTGGAACAAAGTACTCTTACCCGCGCCACTTGGACCCACTAAGGCAACCCGTTCCCCCGCAGCAATGGCCATATTGAGCTGTTTTAGCACTAAGGCATCCTGCTCTGGATAGGCAAAATTGAGTCCTTCAATGACTAATTCACCACTCACCTTGGCGGGTAAAGTCACAGGATGTGCCGCAAGGGGAATATCCACAGGGGTTTCCGCCAATTCGATTAAACGCTCCGCGGCGCCAGAAGCCCGCTGGATCTCACCTATGACTTCACTAATGGTCGCTACGGCGCCCGCGACCATCACAGCGTAAAACATAAAGGCCGATAATTCACCGCCCGTCATTTTACCCGCCATCACATCGTGGGCACCGACCCAAGTCACCATAGCAATCGCGGCGATACTTAAAAACATCACGGATGAAATCAGCAAAGCACGGTAACGGATGCGACCACTCGCCGCGGACATCACATCTTCGACGCGGGTATTGAATAAGCTACGGTCTTTATCTTCATGGCCATAGGCTTGTACCGTATGGATTTCATGGAGTGTTTCATCGACATAGGCACCGAGATCCGCAACTCTATCTTGGCTTTCCCGTGCTAACACACGTACCTTGCGACCGAAAAAGATCACTGGCCCCAGCACTAAGGGCACAGCCAACAACACCAGCAATGTCATCTTAACGCTGGTTATGCCCATCATCACTAGGCCCCCTATGACTGTCACCCCCGAACGCAGCGCCATGGAAAGGCTAGACCCCACCACGGTTTGTAATAGTGTTGAGTCAGCGGTAAAGCGGGAGATCACTTCCCCTGTGCGCACTTTGGCATAAAAGGCAGGAGAGAGTTTAAGGAGTTGATTATAAACAGTCAGCCGAATATCGGCGCTGACCCGCTCGCCCAACCAAGTCATCAAATAAAAGCGGCAAAACACGGCTGTGCCACTGACGGCGGTAATGACCAGCACTAGGAGGATAATTTCATTAAGCCGCTGCGCGTTATCCCGCACAAAGCCCTCATCGACCATCAAACGCACACCTTGCCCTAGGGACAACCAAGCAAGTGAACCAATCAATAGGAATAGCACTGCCGCGGCGACTTTCCATTTATAGGGTTTAAGAAAGCCTGCAATCCAAGGTAGCACGGCTCTTTGCCGCGCCGAGATAGCCAGACCCTCAGGCAAAGCGCTAGACGAGGGGTTATCCGCCTGTGATGGCGGCATTTTGATGGGTTCGGGTGATTTTACTGTTGGATCGGCCAAGGTGACATCCTTTAGGGGGTAATCGTAAAGCCGCTAACTATGCCGCTTTATGGTTAACATGCGACCTGCTGCGGTTAAATTCAAGGGCTCATGCGGGATGTTACAGAAGAAGGATAAAACAAACCCGCAGCCTGTGCGGGTTTATTTAGCTCGCTTAAATGAGAAACTTAAGTGAAAAACTTAAGCGACTTGCACATTTTCTGGGGTTTTGGGTGTGCCATGGTGACCATCTCGCTGCCAATTTACATCCAGCAATTCGGCGCCAGTTAAGCTAAATGCTTGACCAAACCCCTTAACATAAAGCCCCTTGTGTGGTGCCAGTTTGTAGAGGTTAAAATCGGTCAATGCCGCAAGGTTGTCCGACATTTCCCCAAAGCGCGCCGATAGCACATTGACGCCCTTACTAAAGGCTGGCGTACCGCGGGGAATCGCTTCGGCCACGGCATCAAAGGTCAAGCGCTTACGCGCAAATACTGTTTTTGCTGCGGCTTCATCTTCGACTAACATCACAGAGACCTTAGATGAGTGCTTTAAGTTATGGCCATGGCGGGCAAGATCGCTCACCAAAATGTAAAAACCATCATCGGCCAGTGCAAATGGCGCATAACTCGCATTGGGTTGACCATCTGTACCAATTGTGGCCAGTTGCAGGGTTTCGCGCTGCTGTTTAAAGTCTTCAATTTCGGGTAGCAACTTGTCCTTTAGGCGCTGTTCCTGTTCGGTGATTTCAGGCTTCATTGGTTATATTCCTTAAATACAATATGTTAATGTTTCAATTTAGAGAGCGGCTTATACCGTGGCAAAGGTGGTTGCAAGGGCCTTAAATTGGCTAACCTGTTCAGGGAACAGCGCTCTTTGCTTATCACGGCCCAAATACACTTTGAACACCACCTCACCTTCGCTGCCAAAGAAGTTGATCGAATGGCTCTCGCTTCCCCTAAATGGGCGGCTGATTAAGGCGATACCACGCATCCCCTCTAGTTTGAGGTGGCCATGCAGCCCATCTCCCTTGCTGTAGAGGTTGTAATAACCGTGGGCATATTTCCCCTTAGGAAAATCCCCTTTAAATTCAAATACACTGCCCGAGAGCATGACTATTGTGGTAAGCGTCCCCCACTCGGGTAAGGCTTGCAGTAATGTATCTAGCTGAGTTAAAGGCACAAACACTACTTGCCCCGGCGGCAATGCGGCAACCACTTCCATCTCAGGGAGCCCTAGCTCGCTGGCAAGCTGCGCTGGCATTAAATCGGCTTGTAACTCAAACCTTTGCCTCAGCTCTGCCTGTTTTTCAAGCTGCGCTGGGGGTACATTGGGATTTTTCGGCGCACTGAGTTCGGGATCTGCCCCAGTATCTTGTATCGTCTGCATTCATTTTCTCCTGATGGCTTAGCCTAGAACATATAACGCGCCGATAATTTCATATTACGGCCCGGTTGATACAAGGTTTGCCAGGCCTGCTGATATTGCTCATCACCAATATTTTCAATGGCAAAATCGACTCTCACGCCGGGCATCACACCCATTGTGGGTTCCCATGCAAGGTAGACATCCCAGAGGGTGTAATCACCGTACTCTGCCACGCTATGGCCATCGGGGGTGTTAGACTGCGTTGCCACATAGGTCACCCGTGTGCCCAGTTTCATATCGCCATCCATAATGCCCTGGGATAAATCGACATTAAATTTATTGGCAGGTATGCCTTCGATAGCATCGCCCGTTTGGCGGTCTTCACCATGGGTTTGGCCATAGTTCATCGCTAGGCGAGTCTGGCCTATACGGTAACGCCCGCTCACTTCAAAGCCCGTTAGCTGCGCATCTTCGACATTATTCCACGAAGTTGTTTGCTCAAACCCTGGAATACCATGCCAAGGATTAGACACTTGCTGCACGATAAAATCGTCCACATCGTTGCGGAAGATATTGAACGTTAACGCCAACTCATCGTCGCCGGCGAGATCACTGAAACGCAGATCCGCTTTAATTTCTTTATTCCGTGCGGTTTCAGACTTTAGATCTGGATTGGTCGCAAAGGTGTTACACAGACCCTGGGGTAAAAATCCGGGAATGGGTGGAATACAATAATGGGTGCCGCTGGAAAACATTTCTTCCACCGTTGGTGCTCTAAAGGCTTGATCGTAACGCGCGCTTAGGGTCAACCAAGCTTGGGTCTGCCAAATCAGTCCAAGTGACGGGGATAACTCATTGTCATCGGAGGATAAGTTCAAATTATTACTGTCAGTCTTAAAGCTGTCGTAACGCAATGCTCCATCGAGGCTCAAGGTCTTAGTCAGCGCGATATCGGCCCGGGTAAAAGCGCCCCAAACCTGAGTCTCACCATCGATATTCCCCGGACGCTGACCCTCCTGCCCATTGTCGTCACGAACGGTTTTGATAGTATCGCGGTAGCCATCAACACCGTAGGTCAGCTTAATATTCCCTAACTGCGAGCTGTTATTTAAGTTAACGCCAACGGTGTGATATTCGGTACTATCTAATTGATTTTTAGTGACTCTGTCTTCATCGTAGTCGGTGCTGTTCCAGTACACTTGCACCTTAGTATCTAGATACGGATTGTTGGCAGGATGCAAACTGTAGTTGAGAGTCACGTTTTGATCGTCAGTCTTACGACGCACTAAGGGCACAGAGCTACTCACGGCTGCCGAGGGATTACTGGGCACTAATTCATTAGACTTGTTGACCCTTGCCGATAATTCCAAGCGTGAAGCCTTATCGGCCTGCCAACCAAACTTGGCTAAACCACTGCTGCCTTGGGACGCGCTGTTATTGAGGGTTTCGTCATTGCCGGTGTTGATGTCGTTGGAGTCGTAGTAGGAACCATTAAGCAGCCAGTCGATAGTGGCTTGCTGACCGTAAATGGCGCCACTGGTTTTAGTACGATCGCCATTAGTTTCATAACCTTGCTTAAGATAACCGCCGAAGGTTTCCTCTGGAGCTAAAAAATCCTGCGCCGACTTAGTATTCTGGGCGACAACGCCCCCAAGGGCACCGCTGCCCCACAAGCTACTGGCAGGGCCACGCAACACTTCGATAGACTTGAGTAATTCAGGATCCATAAAATAGGAACCTCTGTGGCCTGAACTGGTATTTTGTCTCGCACCATCAATCGTTTGGAGGACTCTATCACCGCTTAAACCACGGATCTCAACCCCCTGGGATGATGCCCTAGGTCCATTAGTGACATTGATATTGGCCTCATTTTTAAGGGCATCAGCCACGGATGCGGCTTGAGCAACGGTGAGCTGTTCTTCGCCGACGACGGCAACGCTGCGACTGGTTTCCGAGGCTTTTTCGCTTATCCTAGTTGCGCTGACTAACACTTCGTCAAACTCGGTTGCCACGGTTTTGTTACCCGCATCCTGTTGAATAATAGGTGAAACACTCGCCTCTGCCGCTAACGTAAAACTTAACGCCGTAAAACTTAGCGCCGTACCACTCAGTGCCATCGCGATCACTAACGGCTTTTTTCTCATCTCTTCATCCTCAAGTGATAATTTGTAAGCTTAAGCCAATTCAATTGCGCACCACTTTGCCTAGGTATCAAGCTCTCAAAGTAATGCGACTGAATGACTTTGCTGTTTTTTTAAGCGCCCATTCGAGCAATTGAAGGCACTCTACCTGAGACAATTAAATAGATCAAATAGAAATCATTATCATTTGCGATCTTATTTATATTGCAGTATCTTAATTAGCAAAATGGCTTTAAGCGTCGATTGGCCGATTTTCAGGAGAAGAGATTGCCGTGACACCGAAACGATATCTGGCCTTTGGCGCATTAACGATTGCCATCCAAACTGGGGTTATCGCCTCTCAGCCTGCGACAACGCTGTTAATGTATGACTCGGCAATGATGTTACAGAAAGTGACGTTACAGAAGGTGACATCACAGAGGGCGACGTTACAGGACACTGGCGTCAACCGCGTTAGCGTTAATTTTGCCGCCGCAGCCAAACAGGCCACACCTCAAGCCAGTGTGACTCCCATAGCGCAAACTAAGCCGCAAATGACAGCTATCTCCCACGCCGAGGCAAAAGCTGTACTTAAACCTGAGGCCAAACCTGCACCTAAGCCAGAACATAAGCCCGAACCTAAGCCTGTCGATAACGCAGCGAATAGCGGTATAAAACCGCCTAAAAAATTAAGCGCGGCGGCAATGACTCAAACAGCTGATATCGCTGAGACTAACAATCCTGCCGCAGATAAGGAGTTAATCCCAAGCACTGTGGCAGCAGAGACTGTAACAACAGAGATAACAGAGACAACGGAGACTCCCCAAATTCGCCAGATCTCAGTCAGCAGTGCCCAAGCCCAGAGTCTAAAAAACCAAGTAGTGGAGTTGGCTAAGCCAGTGTTTACTTCACCACCTCCCCAACCCACTTACCCACGGATAGCACGCAAGAAAGGATTAGAGGGCACGGCAACGATTGAGGTGATGTTCAATGAACTCGGTGAGCAACTGGCACTCAAGTTAGTGAAAAGCTCGGGTTTTAGCCTGCTCGATCAAGCGGCGCTCGATGCGGTAGAAACCTGGCAATTTGAAGCGCCAGTTCCAAGGCTAGCAAGCCATTACAAAGTCAGAGTCCCCATTCGTTTTGCACTCAACTAGCCTGACTTAACAGTACTTTTTTGCCCTTAAAACGAGTTATCAAACTGAAATAACCCATGATTGGAGAGGCTTAATGCCCATGACAGATTTTTCTTCTTTACATTCACAACTTGGCGTACTGACTTGGCCACTATTGCTATGTGCATTTCTAGCACTCATGATCTGCCTCGAGCGAAGTGCCCTTTTCTTGCACCAAAGCGCGCTTGTTATCCTGCCGAAAAAACAGGCTTGGGTAAAAAATCTACGCAGTTCAACCTCACAACCTAACACCGACAGCGTCAACGCTTTGATAGCGCAAACCAGTGTCCAGCAGGATCTACTCGCCCGCGGCGCCACCCTGTTACTGAAACAAGTCCACCAGCCCAAAATATTGCGGGAAGAATTACTGAGCCTGTGGCTTAACAAACAACAGCGGGACTTACAAGCTGGTTTAAAGCTGTTGCAGGTGATTGGCATTATTAGCCCATTACTGGGCCTGCTCGGCACAGTATTAGGACTGATAGATATGTTTGCCGAGCTTGGACAATCTCAAGGCCCTGTGACCCCAGCGCAACTGAGCGCCGGGCTAGGACTGGCTATGAACACCACAGCGGCAGGACTGATTATTGCCGTTCCCGCGATTACCGCAGCCCATCTATTTGGGATCTGGGCCCAAGGTCAATGCCAACGCGCCGCCCATGTACTTAATCAGCTCAATCTTTGGTTAGCGGGTGTGGAAGAGGTTGCAATCGATGCAAATCATTATCAAGCCTTCGCTCGCATTGACAAGGCAGGCACAGGGCGACCCGCAGCGCTTAAGACCAATGTAGGGTCACAGGCATGATAAGCATCGATAAATCCTCCTTTTCTCAGGCGGGCATAACTCCGGCAGAGTCATTACCGAGTATCGATTTAACCGCATTAATCGACATTATTTTTATCGTATTAGTGTTTCTACTCCTAACGGCAAACAGCCAATTACTGAGTCTGCCCGTTGATGTGCCCCAGAGTTCGAGTGCCGCTATCACGGCCCTTGAGAACAAGCCTTCTATTGCCATCAATATCATGGCGACCTCGCCCCATTGGGCGATTGATGGTGAACCCTTTAGTGACTTAGCCAGCTTTGGCGCCGCATTTGAGCAGCGTTTCAAATCCATGCCAGAGGCCAGCATCATTATTGCCGCCGATAAAGCCGCGCCCGTGGAGCCCTTGATGCAATTGCTTGCCCTATTGCAGACACAGGCCATAGGCCAGACTCAAATTTTAATGGAGCATTAGGAGTTTAACCATGTTGTTTCAAGCGACCCGCTTACCCTTAAACAGAGCCTTGAGTAGTCTTGGGGGTATGTCTATAACTAATATTAATCCATTGAAAAAATGGAAATTAACCATAGCTGTTATCGCAGCGTGTGTTTCGGCTAATGCCTTTAGTGCAGAATCTAATACCAGACTCGTTAGCGCAGGCGCTGGGGTGACAGAGCTAGTGCTGGCCCTCGATGCTGGCAGTCAACTAGTCGCCATAGACTCCACCAGCCTTGTCCCCGAAAACTTGGGCCACATTGCCAAACTTGGTTACCATAGAATGCTCTCCGCCGAAGGGATTATCGCCCTCTCGCCAACGCTGGTGATTGGTTCGGATGTAATGGGGCCAGAAACCACCCTCAAGGTGCTACAGCAGGCACAAATCCCAGTAGTGCAATTACCCGCGACTAAGGATGAAGCCCAACTGCTGAGCAATATCGATACCTTAGGCGACCTACTCCAGCGCCAGCAAAACGCCATTAAGCTAAAGCAAGATCTTCAGGGGCAGTTACAGAATTTAGCGCTGAAAAAACAACAAATCAGTGGTTCCAACCATCAACCCAAAATCCTCTTTATGCTCCTGCAAGAGGGCCGAGGTGCGCGGGTCGGGGGCAAAGGCACCGCCGCGGACGCCATTATTGCGCTTTCTGGGGCAAGCAATATCGCCGATTTTGATGGCTATAAAACCTTATCCCAGGAAGGCATTTTGTCTTTGCAACCCGATCTTATTTTACTGTCAAAGCGCAGCGATAAACCGGACGAGCAAAGCAGCCAACAAATCGCCCAAGAACTGCTGAAGGAAATGCCACTGCTCGCCCACACCCCTGCGGGTAAAAATGGTCATATTCAAACCTTGACACCGCAAGCCTTACTCGGTGGTTTAGGGATCAGCGCCATTAACGCCGCCGATACCCTTGCCAACAGTCTGCTCAGCCAAGACCAGTAATTTATGCTGGTAATGACAGTACAAAACCATTCGCCCCATGGGAAAGGATAACTAAGATGTTGCTCAATCGCTGGCTCTGGCCCAGTCTCCTTGCACTGCTTGGCTTAAGTTGCCTGCTCTCGGTCAGTACTGGCCCTGTGAGCATTAGCCTAATCGACGCCTTAAGTGCGGTGTTTAACTGGGCCACCCAACAAAATGTTGGCAATATTGCCCCCCATGAACAGCTAGTGATCAACAATGTTCGTTTACCTAGAACACTCTTGGCAATGGCGGTCGGAGCCACGCTCGCCCAGTGTGGCGCTGTAATGCAGGGGCTTTTTCGCAATCCCTTGGCCGATCCCGGCATTATAGGCGTGTCATCCGGCGCGGCACTGGGTGCCGCCCTTTGTATTGTGTTGCTGCCCAATGCCAGCCCATTGATGATCCCCATGAGCGCCTTTGCCTTAGGGTTAATCACGACTCTGGTCGTCTATCGCCTCGCCAGCAGCCCAACGGGTACATCGGTCGTATTGCTATTATTGTCAGGGGTAGCCATAGCGGCACTGGCTGGTGCAGGCATAGGGGTTTTAACCTATCTTGCCAACGATATAGCGCTGCGTGATTTAACCCTTTGGCAGATGGGGACAATTGCAGGGGCACAATGGATCTATGTCTGCCTATCTTTAGTCACCTTAGCCCTGATTAGTTGGCGCTTTCGCCAAGATGCCACGGCGCTCAATGCCTTACTCCTTGGTGAGGCCGAGGCCAGACACCTAGGGATAGATGTGGACAGACTTAAGCTAAGGCTGATTTTACTCTGCGCCTTAGGCGTGGGGGTGAGTGTGGCCGCTACCGGGATTATCGGCTTTATTGGCTTAGTTGTGCCGCATTTAGTGCGCATGATGTTAGGGCCAGATCATAAACGACTCTTACCTACCAGTGCACTTTTAGGCGCAGCCCTCTTAGCGCTGGCCGATATCGGCGCCCGCGCCTTTTTGCCCCCTGCTGAGTTACCCGTCGGACTTGTAACCGCACTCCTTGGTGCACCTTTCTTTATTTATTTACTGCTACAACAACGTAGCAAGTTAGTCTGAGTCTCTATTTATGATAACCACCCATTCAAGTCGGGCACATTCAGCCATCAATCCAGAACACGGCCTTAAGCTCAATGTCTGCGGTCTTAATATTTCTATTGGGCAAAAAAATGTGCTTAGGGATATTAATATTCAATTTCAATCTGGGGCTGTCACTGCCTTGCTTGGCCCTAATGGTGCAGGAAAGTCCACTCTACTTAAGGCATTGTGCCAAGAGATAAAAGCGCCCTCTTCGAGTATAAAACTGGGTGATATTCCCTTAAGTGATTGGCCAAGGGCGGCGCTGGCAAAATCCTTGGCAGTACTGCCGCAGCACGCCAGCCTGACCTTCCCTTTTACTGTGTCCGAAGTGGTGTCCATGGGTTTGTATCCCTTAACCCTCAATCACCAAGATGGTGAAACTCTCGTTGCCGAGCAACTCGCAAAAGTGGGCTTAACTCATCTTGCTAAGCGCAGTTACCCAACCCTATCCGGCGGTGAGAAACAAAGGGTGCAGCTAGCGAGGGTATTAACTCAACTTAGCCAATCGCCCTTTCCCCCCATACTGCTACTGGATGAGCCAACCTCGGCATTGGATCTTGCCCAGCAGCACAGAGTGCTGGAATTGGCCCAGCGGTTAGCCCATGAACAGGCTTATACTGTGGTCTTAGTGCTGCACGACCTTAATCAAGCCGCCCGTTATAGCGATCAAATCCTAGTGTTAAAACAAGGGCAAATAGTGAGTGAAGGCAAGCCTAGTGAGGCCTTATCGGTTAACACCATACGCCAAGTTTGGGATTATGAACCTGTGTATGTTCCAGCTCCGAAGGGGGGACATCCGCTGATTTTTTAGTGAAATGAAGATATTGGCCCTGAGTTTTATCTCAGAATACAGGTATAATCGGCGCGAGTAGACATTTAGCCCTTAGCGCCCAAGTAGAAAGTAGATGAAACCCAATATCTCAAGCGAAACTCAGCAAGAGGCCTTAGCCGCAGCCAGGGCCACCCAAAAACCGGGGCAAACTAAAGAGCAAACTAAACTCATCGCCCAAGGAATTGAAAAGGGCATAGCCGAATACAAGAAACTGCAAAAAGCCAAAGCCCGCGAACGGGATAAGTTCCGTAAACAACAGTTAAAAGCAAAATCGCGCCCCGCAGTTGAAGACGAAGATGGGGATACTTTTACCGAATATCTTGCTCCCCAAGGCCAGTTTACCCGCGCTACTTGGGTTGCCATCGCACTCTTACTCTTAAGTTGGATTGGCTTTGCAGCATATTACTGGATGGCAACCCCCGCCACGGGCAGCTAGCCAAGCCTCTATAACTATTCCTAATTATGCTACATCGCAGGGTATCGCACGCAGGCACGCCATTAACTCTTCCCTAACGATTAGTTATCGGCGGTTATTCCAATAAGATCAGCAATCTGTGCCATATGGGTGTCAACCCAGGCACTGCTGATCGGCCCCCAAGTTACCACTCGGTAGTAGCCCGCATTATTACGACTCCCCTCCTGCACAAATTCGACACTGATACCTATATCCTCAAACGCCGCAATGGCATCCTGTAATGTACGCCGCGGCATACCAGTTAACTTATTGAGTGATAATAGATTATGGCGGTCATCATCCATTAAATGCGCTAAATAGAGCTTACGCAAAAACGCCTTATGTTGCTTTGAAACCTGCGGTGAAACTGGCTGAGAAAGTGGCATAAGATAACTCATTAAAAAACCAAGGGAACTAGCATTAAAACTACTTGATATTCAGTCAATAAGGCAATAGCCAGCATTAAATTGTTGCCCTTTTTCCCATAGTTGATACGTACAATTCATATCTAGAGCAAATCCATACAACTTAGCAGTTTGCGATACTCACCCTAAGTACAGGGAGTCCGCTTAGCAAAGCTTCGCTTGTCCAATAAAACGGTCTATTACTCTGAGGGGAAATTTCAGCAAAAACTTGTATTATCCCCCCAATCGCTGTTATTCATAGGGCAAGTCTCCCGCGTAGAAAGAGTGCTAACATGAACCAGATCATCACAGCAGATCACGTGCTTAGCTTTTGGTTTGAGGAAATCCCAGCCAAATATTGGTGGATAAAAGACGCCGACTTTGATGCACAGATCAAAGCGCGTTTCGAGGGCGTTCTGCAACAAGCCAAACGGGGCGAACTCGCGCATTGGCGTATAACACCACAGGGGCGATTAGCCGAGATTATCGTGCTAGATCAATTCTCACGTAATATTTACCGCGATACCCCTGCCGCCTTTGAAGCCGATGCTATCGCCTTAGTGCTCGCCCAAGAAGCCGTCGCCCAGCAGGCCGATTTGGCCCTCAAGCCAAAGCAGGTTCCCTTTCTCTTTATGCCTTATATGCACAGTGAATCGGCGGCCATTCACCAAGTGGCGGTAAAACTTTTTAATCGCGAAGCGGCGCAGGCTAACCTCGAGTTTGAACTTCGCCATAAGGCCATTATCGATAGGTTTGGTCGTTACCCCCACAGGAATAGCATTCTAGGCAGAGAGTCGACTGCCGCTGAACTAGCCTTTTTAACTGAACCAGGCTCATCCTTTTAATGCTGAATATTTGAATAAATTAAGTTGAGGCAAGCCTAGCACGCTACACTTATCCAAGTGAGCCAAGGAAAGGCGTAGCGAGTCTCAAATACAGCAGCTTCTGAGCCCCGTGGAGGTGTTAGTCATTTATGTTCCATAATAAAATTATCTCCAATCGCTCAAATATTTCCCCTAATTATTACAAATTGCTAGGGTTACTCGCCCTATTCAATTATCACATTAGCCAAGCGGCCGAACTTAAAATTGGAGTGAGTCTCTCCATTCCTCCCTATGTGATCCAAGAGACTAACAGTGGACTCGAACTCGAACTGCTCCATCAAGCACTTGCCGTCAAGGGGCATAACGCTTCAATTCAATATCTCCCTCTTGCCCGCACTTTCCATGAATTAAAGGAAGGAAAACTCGATGGAATTATCAATATAAAAGAGGGCATGATAGATAAGGTCTTTTACTCGGATGTAGCCATCACCTACCAAAACTGTGCCATCGCCCTTGAAAATAAAAACTTTAATATTAATAGCATAGATGATTTACATACCCTAAAAGTGGTCGCCTTCCAGCGAGCTTCATTTATGCTCGGTGAAGAATTTTCCCGCATGGCTAAGGCCAATAGCAGTTATCAAGAACAGGCACGGCAAATACAACAGGTATATATGTTAATGAAACATAGGGCCGATGTGGTTGTGATGGATAAAAATATTTTCAAATACTATTTAAAACAGGCCTACCTTCAAGGAAAACTGACCGAAAAGGAAATGAAGCAAGTTGCTGTATGCAATAAAATATTCCCGCCAACTGAATACCGTTTCGCCTTTTTAGATGCCCATATTCGGGATGATTTTAATCTGGGTCTCAAACAAATAACGGAGGATGGTACGTTAGCCGCGCTGCAGGCAAAGTATCAACGCCTACTGTCCCTAGACAATGAGGCGTCAAGCACGGTAGTGGATCATGCCATCCTTAAAAATGACCCACTCTAAGGGCTAGTAAATCATTTATTTAACAACCAGAACCGGGCATTTGGCCAATTTGACTATGTCTTGACTCACATGGGGCTTAAGAAAATCGGCTAACCCACTACAACCATGACTAGCAATCACAACCATACCCACATCGGCGGATTCAGCCAAAATTTCCTCGCTCACATCACCATGGCGAATAACGGTTTTAATGCTTAGTCCTGCGGCTAAATCCCGTTGCATTTCCTGTTGTAATGTCTGCATTTTAGCCTCAACAAAGGTCGCCAAAGCCTCTTCTAGTGAGGCTGGCGTCTCCACAGCAACTCCGTAAAAATGCGCACTTCGAGACGGGCTAGTCACATGTAACAATCGAATATTCACTTGATAAAAGTTAGCCATTTCAACAGCATATTTAAGTGCATGGGCAGCGGTTGCTGAAAAGTCCGTAGGGCATAACACTTCTTGAGTACGCATAATCATATCCATCAGGTGAGTTGTTAAGTTGGCCAATCCTAGGGATAGAACCTGTCTATTTTGCACAAAATAGCACTCTTTTATAGCAGTAAGCTAGGTTTCTCACTCGGACGCATCGATTAGTTATTCTTTAGTAATCAAAAACAAAGGGCGCTTTAGCGCCCTTATACTATCGATATCCACTACAAAAGTTATCCGCTACAAACTCGTTTTTATTTAACAACGAGCACGGGGCAAGCCGCACTATTTGCCACCGCTTCGGCAACGTTAGTGTGTAGAAAGTGGGAAAGCCCGGTACGGCCGTGGCTTGCAATCACCACCATGCCAACATCTTTGCCCTTCGCCTCCTCCAAAATTTGCTCGACGGGATCGCCCCGACGGATCAAGGTGGTAATTGGCAGTTCAGTTTTCAGCCCCGCGAGTAACGCCTGCATCTTAGTCGCAGCCGCCTCTTCCATACTCTTAGCAAGTTCCTCTGGGGTGATAGATAAAATCATAAAGTTTTCATCACCCATAGGCTGTTCGACCACGTGTAAAATTTTTAGCCCTACGTGATATAGATTTGCCATTTCAATAGCATATCGCAGAGCATGGGCCGCAGTTTCAGAGAAATCTGTGGGCCAGAGTATTTGACCTGTACGCATAATCTTGACTCCTTCTATGGCGCTAATGGAATGCCGAGTTATTTGCAGTTAAGGGACTCAGTTAAAGGCCCCTGTAAAGAGGCTCAATTAAAGAGACTCGCTAGTCTTTTAACCAAGCAACCGCATCACCTTTATCCACAAAAAACTTCACCTCGGCGGGCGTAAACCAATTTGCCAATTTCGCCATGACTTCCTGCAGGGTTGTCTTACCGACTATGGCAATTTTCTCAAAATGACGAACGTGCTTTACTCCTAATTTTAGATCATCCCAAGCGGCCTGTAATTCCCAGCCATCGAGCTCAGTCACATCCACTAGGGCATAAATATCAGGGTCTTTCACACCTTCCAGTGCGGACTCTAGCACTGGCACCATCATCTCGTAATCTTGATGGGTTAACTTTCCGACGGCCTTAAAGGCAACAAAAAAATCATCATCACCATATCGTTCGATACCGATAGAAATTCCGTGTTTTAACAATGTCATAGATACTCCTTGTCTAACAAATTACTCCATAAGTGTAGAAGCTAAGCCCCTGAAAAGTTGTGATCTTGTTCATAAATGCACCAGATAGCTTGCACTGACTCACTAAGCCAGCTAGGATAAACCGACTAATCAGTCGGTTTATCTATTGAGCCGGTACACACTTAAATTGTGCATATTATTTGCCGATCACCCCGATATCTGGAGCAACCACAATGAATATGGCCAGCAACTCTACTAATGTTTCGCCGCTCACAGCATTACTCCAGCATCAACGCCTAAGTTACCTCGCGACCCCCAATCCCGATTATGACACCCGCCGTGGGCAATTAACTCGACTGAAAGCGGCGGTACTAAAATATCAAGTCCCTCTAGTGACGGCATTGAGCCAAGACTACGGCCATAGATCCCAAGATGACAGCCTGATCTCAGATATTATGCCTGTGATCAACAACATCAATTACAATTTGAAAAACCTCAAAAAATGGCTCAAACCTAGTGCGCGCCATGCGGGGATCTTGCTCGCCCCAGCGAGAGTAACAGTGCACTATCAGCCACTGGGGGTTATCGGTATTATTGTGCCGTGGAACTTTCCCGTTATGCTGTCAATTGGCCCGCTCGTCACCGCCATCGCTGCGGGCAACCGTGCCATGCTTAAATTGTCCGAATTTACCCCGGCAACCAATAAAGTGATAACGCAATTACTGGCCGAAGTGTTTGAAACATCCCATGTGGCTGTGGTCGAAGGTGAAGCCGATGTCGCCGCGCAATTTTCAGCCCTGCCCTTCGATCATTTACTCTTTACTGGCTCCACCACTGTCGGCCGCCATGTGATGCGCGCCGCAGCCAATAATCTCACCCCAGTGACACTCGAACTCGGTGGAAAATCCCCAGTCATTATCGCCCCCGATATGCCGCTTGAGATAGCAGTTGAACGAATGATTTATGGCAAGTGTTTGAATGCAGGACAAATCTGTGTAGCCCCAGATTATGTTCTATGCCCTAAAGCCAAAGTGCATGAGTTTATCGCCGCCTACAAAGCTAAATTTAATGCCATGTACGGTGCAATTAACCACAACAAGGACTACGGCAGCATTATTAATGCACGTCAGTTTGACCGCCTTATGACAGTGCTAGAGGATGCAAAGGCCAAGGGAGCCAGTATTATCTCGGCGACGGATGAAACCATAGACAGTACTAATCGCAAGCTCGCTACCCAGTTAATCATCAACACCAGCGAAGATATGCTATTGATGCGAGAGGAAATATTCGGCCCATTATTGCCCATTATCGGTTATGACTCGCTAGATGAGGCGATTGAATATATCAACCAAAGGGCAAGACCCTTAGCACTCTATGTGATGAGTTTCGATGTGCCAAGCCAGCAAAAAATCCTCCAGCAAACCCATTCTGGCGGCGTTTGCATTAACGAAACTGTGTTCCATGTGGCGGCGGATGACGCGCCCTTTGGCGGCATTGGCCCATCGGGCATGGGGCATTACCACGGTAAGGAAGGTTTCTTAACCTTTAGCCACGCTAAAACTGTGCTCAGCCGTGGGCGCTTCAACACGGGTAAATTTGTGCATCCACCCTATGGCACTGTTATCCAACGTATGCTGATGAAAATGTTCCTGCGTTAGTCCACCTAAATAACAGATCCTAAGTATGCTATATCGCAGGGTATCGCACGCAGGCACGCCATGAACTCTTCCCAGAGGGTTCCACCGCGCCATCCATGGCGCAGAGGGCCAGCTTAGCGATACCTTGCTCGACCTATAAAGTTACCCACAATTCGAAACGGCTATTTAAGAATAAATACCCGCCGATATAGAGAAAGCCAATGCAGGATAACCCATTAAAAGTAAAAATAAATAAACCCATAACGGACAAGCGACAGGCGATACTCGATACCGCCTTAACACTCTTTGTCAGCCAAGGGTTTCATGGTACATCGACCGCATCCATCGCTAAACTGGCGGGAGTGGCAACGGGAACCCTGTTCCATCACTTCCCCACCAAAGAAGCCCTAATGGAATGTCTATTCCTGGCGATCAAACAAGAGTTTGCCGATGCTTTGCTGTTAAACACACCCACAAGCAAAGATCTAAAACACAATGCCCATCAGCTATGGCAAAGCGCCATTGATTGGTCGCTGGAGAACCCTGTCAAACAGCTGTTTTTTCAACAATATTCTATGTCGCCCATGATTGCCGCTAAGGTGCGCGATCAGGCGATGAATAGCATCCTTGGCTTTATTCGCGAACTGATAAAGCAGGGGCAATTGATGGGCTTAATCGCCTATTATCCCATTGAATTAATGCTGGAAAATTGCCATGGTCAATACCTAGCGGCAACGCGCTTTTTTATCGATAATCCGCACCTAGGCACGAATAAAACCTACCGCGATGCCAGTTTTGAACTCTTCTGGAAAGCGATGGGAGCGGATTAAAACCGCCATATCCTGCAATCGATAGCACTGCAATAGATAGCCCTGCGACCAAAATTGTCCCATAAAAAAACCGAGCCAATTAACTGGCTCGGTTTTATACTATTGATATTTATCATTAATCTTAACGCTAAAACCGACTAAACCCTTGCACGCTAGCTCTGGCTTAATTCCAGCGCTTTTTCGGCTGGCTGCGCCATTTGGGTTGGGCTCCAGTAGCCTTGCTTAATGCCCTTATCAATCAGCTCAGCAACTGCTAATTCAATGGCTTGCAATACACAAAACTGCACAGGTTCATTTGTCGTGAAGCCCACTTCGGCCTCGGCGAGTCGGTTTAAACTGGTGAAACGGAATAATCCTGCACGCATTTCCTGGGATAGGACCCGCTTACTGGTTGAAACTGACATCATCACTTTCCCTGTGTGCACATCCACGGCCCGCAGGTAAATAGTCACTAGATCCTCGCGGTACATTTCCGATGCGCTAATACCGTAGTATTCAACGCCTGCGCCGCCCGTACTCGTGTTAGTCTCATAACTGATAATCCCACCTTCAAGCAATAATCTCGCGGTAGATAACACGGGCACTTCATCTACCTTACTCCCGTTCTGCTTGTTACTTATCTTGCGCTCTGTGAGTAGATTCTGTAACCCTTCACGCTCGACTGGGGTAAACCATTTTGAATCGAGCAACGTCTGGATCAGCATAGACGTCGCCCCCTGAGTCACTGCGGTGGAGAATGAGCTCACATTCGCCTGTGGCTTATATTGACCAGTTTGATCGCGAAAGGAATACACGGCCACGGGAATAGGGAACTTAGGGCCAGGCTGGGTTTGCAGCCCACGCATGACCTCGCTCACCGGATTGACCTCGGCGGTGGTGATATTGAGATCGGGCTTGGGGATCAAGCTACATGCCGACATGCTTAACAGCAGCGAGGCAATCAACACTAAGCGCGCCATTAGTTCCCCCCCCCAAATGTCGGCATTTCTATCACTGTGACTTCCCCAGTTTCGATGTTCGTGATCGTCAGCATCACACCATTACCCGTCGAGGCAACTTCGATGCGAAAATCACCTGTGTCATAAACCCCATCGGTAATTTCACCATCGGCAACCCCGCGGGTGATTGAGTTGATAATGTTACGCTCTAGGGATTCTTTAAAACGAGTCACAAAGTCCTTCTCGGTCGAGCTGGCTTGATTGTCATTCTGTGCTTGAGCTTTATTCAGTTGGAAGGCGCCATTCAATGGATTACCGCCAAAGCTGGGATTCACTGGGGTGTAAATCAACTCAGTGGCTTGGCCACTGCCTACCACACAGAGTGTGGCAAGGGTAAGTAACGTCCTGTAAGTCATTATTATTATCCTAAAATTCGTCCGATGTTCCTGAAAAATCACCTGTTATTGCATTGGCTCGCACTTGAGCTAAATAATCAATCGTCAGCAGAATCGCCTGCTCCGCACTCTCTTTTATCGGGTTTGCACGGCGGCCAAAATGAGTGCTGTAAATCCGAGTCCCATTCACTTCCAAGGTTAAAACCGTCCCCGCCTGTGGAAACACAGTCTCATACAAGGTCACGTTAAAGCCCTGGGTAAAAGGTAAATCACGCCAATAACTCGAGTAATAAAAACCAAAGTCTTTACCGAATCGAGTCAAGGTTCGATCTATTACTAAACCACTAATTTCAATGTCGTTATCGGCAAAAGAGCTAGGAGAGGCCAACAGCAGGAATGGGCATAAAATGCAGATCAGTAAACACTGTTTTAAGGATTTCACTTGCCCCTCCCTTTAACCTCTGGGTCATCCTGATTTGAAAATGAAGGCGAGGTGAAACGGCTCAATCCCTACACACATTTTCGATAACGCAGGTTAACAGGGTTAAAGATCCTTAGTCATTATGCCTAGGGGCAAATTAGCCCAAAGAGCTAAGATAAAAAGGCCAAAATAGCCCATTTGGGTAATACGCTAGGGGACGTTCGCTAGGCTGTTATGCCTTAACGAATGGATAAATAGACACTCGGATATTGCGGCCGGATTATTGCGGTAGCCATAACTGCACTGACAGCCCGCCGCCACTGCGATTATGCATGCTAATACTGCCATCGTGGGCCTCGATAATCTCCCGGCACAAGGGTAAGCCTAATCCAGTACCCGATTGTTTTGTCGAGTAAAATGGCAATAGTGCTTGCTCTAACACTTCACCGGACATACCAGCACCACGATCCTCAATCTTAATGCTAAAGCCTGCAGCATCGGTTAAGGTTTGCAGCCGAATCGACAGGCTGACGTCTTCGGGGTTTGAACCCGATTCATGGGCATTTTTCAGCAGATTTAACAGCACTTGCTCCAACTGTCCCCGGTCGAAATAACCATCCTCTTCGGGTAAGTCATGGGTGAGTTTAAAGGGATAATGCTGGGTTAATTGGCTGGTAAATTGCGCCCAATTCACACGGCTGCGTTGGGGTAATGGCAGCTTAGCGAAGCGCGCATAGTTGAAAATAAACTGACTTAAATGATTGGTGCGATTCTCAATCGTATCGAAAATCAACTTTAGCTTAGGATTGTCCATCTCTTTGGTGAGCAGGCGCCCCGAGTTGACCATAGAAGCGATGGGCGCCACCGAATTATTGAGTTCATGGCTAATAATGCGGATCACTTTCTTCCACACGGCCACCTCTTGGCGATTGAGTTCTCGAGTCATCTGTTTGAGTAAAATCAAGTTATGCTGTTGGTTATTCAATAAAAATTGACCACGACTCAGATACCAAGTATCGACTTCATCCTCACCCATGGCAAAGAGGCCACTCTTTTCATGCTTAAGGGCTAGGGCAAGTTCCTCGGGTAACCCCACCAGCAACTCGTCTAAACTTAGCCCCTCCATTTTTCCTTTAATATGAAATAGATGACGCGCGGCATCGTTAGCGTAAATCAGTTTTTGATGATCGTTGAGTAATAACATCACATTGGGGGAGCTTTGGATAACTTTATCGAGCAATAACTCCCGCTGGTAAATGTATTGCCTTTCCTGGCGCAATTTTGCCGCAGAACGATTAAATAACTGAGCTAAGGTGTGGAGCTGACCTTCACCATGCTCTGGAATACTCACGCTAAAATCATTATCGCTAAAGTTCAGCAGACCTATTTCGAGAGAATCCAAACTGCGACCAATATGTCGCGTTAACCAAGCGATACTGAGACCACAAACACCGCAGGCGAGCAGTAACACAATCACACCTTCCCCTAAGGTCAAACTCGAGACACGCTTGTCCTGTGGGATCTCGGCGGGCGCCACAGCAGATACGGGGGCTTTAGGCGGTAAAATGGATAGCGGCTCGACACGTAAAGGCTCAATAATATGAGGGATAGAATTAAACTGCCCTTCTTTAAGCTGTTCTAACTTGAAGAGTTTTATCTGCAATTGCTCTTGTTTAAGTTGTTCAAGCTTTTGCAGTTCAGCCTTAATTTGCTCGGCCCTCTGGCGCGCTTGCATCGCCGCCGCTAACTGCAGTTGTTCGGTATTTTTAAGGGCAAGCTCAATGGAAGCTGCGGTATTTTCCAGCTCAGCAAAATCAAGCTGCACTTGAACATCAGGGATTTCAATCACGCGAGGCGTAGAGGCAACCGATGCCTCGGGTGAGAAATATTTCACCAAGGCAAAGCTAAGCAATACACCACAGGCGCAGCAAGCCATTGAATAAACGATAAGTTTAGTTCGAATTAACACTCTCATTCCTTAATCGATAGCCCTTACTTATACCTAGCACCAGCGCTTAGCCTATGACTTATCTAACCCAAACTTATCCATGCGTCGATATAAGGCCTGACGGCTAAGTCCCAGCGCTTTTGCGACTCTGGCAATCACGCCATGGTGCTGTTTGAGCGCAGCTTCGATATCTTCGCGGCTCACCTCTAGTGCCTCATGGGTGGATAGCCCTTGGTCACGGGCAGCGTCACCAGAAAATACGGCATTAGCGGGAGTCGAAGCCGATGCATAAACGGGCTGAGGAGCAAACTGTTCTTGTTCGAAACGTCGCGGCTCAGATGCGGCCGCAATATGGGACGTTGCCGCTCTAGCCCCGTTCACAACCGCTGCCAAACCAAAGTCAGTTTCAGTCAACACATGGCTTTGCGCCAACAATACGGCTCGCTTACAGGCGTTTTCAAGCTCGCGCACATTGCCCGGCCAACGGTGCTGCAACAGCGCCTGCTGTGCGGGTTTACTCAGGCTAAACTTAGCCCCAACAAAATGTTGCACTAAGGGCAAGATATCATCGGTGCGTTGATTGAGCGGCGGCAATGCCAGCTCAATCACATTTAAGCGGTAGAATAAATCCTCACGAAAACGCCCTTCGGCAATATCTTGGGCTAAGTCCGCATTGGTCGCACTGATCACCCGCACTTTCACTTTCTGAGTTTTATGGCTACCTAAGCGCTCAAATTCGCCGGTTTGTAGCACTCGCAATAATTTCACTTGGCCAGATAGGGGTAAATTGCCGATTTCATCCAAAAACAGTGTGCCACCGTCGGCCGCTTCGAAGCGGCCAATACGCGCCTTAGTCGCGCCGGTAAAAGCCCCCGCCTCGGCCCCAAACAACTCGGCCTCTAACAAATCCATCGGCAAGGCACCGACATTGACCTTGATAAAGGGTTTGTTTTTTAAGGGCGAATTGGCGTGAAGAATATCGGCAAGTTTATCTTTGCCCGCACCATTGGGGCCGGTGATCAACACCGACACATCGGAGCGCGCCAGTTGCAAGGCTAAATCAATACAACGCTGCATAGCGCCGCTACCAAAGACAATCCCGCAGAGATCCGCATCGGCGATCGCCACTTGGCGTTGATGATTAACCCGCTCTAAACGGTGGTTAGCACGGGAGAGTTTATAGAGTGAAATTAGATTTTTGATGCTATTGAGCAGCTTAGCGTCATCCCAAGGTTTACCCATATAATCGGCGGCGCCCGCTTTGACTAATTCAACCGCCGTTTCGAGTTGGGTCCAAGCCGTCATCAAAATGATCGGTAAATTCCCTTGGCGTTCACGCAGGGCGTAAAACAGCTGCCGACCTTCCTCACCCGAAGTGGTATCCCGAGTAAAGTTCATATCTTGGATCACTAAATCCACATCTTGAGTCGCCAATAATCCAAGGGCATCTTCTGGACTATGGCAAGTCAACACCCGATAATCATTAAGCTCTAGCATCAAAGCTAAGGCTTGGCAGATGGCATGATTGTCATCGACGATAAGGATGGTATCCATAAGTATGCGTTCTATCCTAAGTAAAATCCGTTAACCGTAAAGTAACAAAAAGTGCAATAACATCCTATTGTTATCGCACTTTTATCCTACTTTCATCCTAGTTTGAGTAACACCCAATCTGCCGCTATACGCTGCGAGTTGCGGTCGCAGGCGAAATATTTGCTGCCTTACGCGCCGGTAAGTAAACCGCCAGCGTGGTCACCACAAATAAGCCTGCCACAGTCAATATTGGATAACTTAAGTCCAACATAGGTAAGCTATAAATTTTCATTAACTGCTGGCCTAACTGTATAGCTAACAAGCCGCCAAGCACGCCTCCCGCTAAGCAAATCAGATAATTCTCAACGAGGAAGTAACTGATAATATCGCGCTTTTTGGCACCGAGTGCCCGGCGGGTGCCTATTTGCTTAGTACGGCGCTGAATATTAAACATCACCATACCCGTTAAGCCGAGGGAGGTGATAAGCAGCAGCAACACCACCATCATAGTCAATACTGTGATCATCAGTTGATGGTCGCGGTAGGAACTCTCCTTTAAGTCCTCAATTGTCTTAAATCGGTCGAGCACTCGATTAGGATTTTCAGCCAGTAACGCCGCCGTTATCGCCGTTTTCAGCTCCGCATGGTGCTCAGGTTTAGCGCGCACCATATACGAACTACCACCATAATCCACATTTTGGATCATGCTGTTTTCAAGCTCAGCACTGTCAATCCACGCGCCTTGCAGTTTATCGACTACACCAATCACAGTGATCTGCGCATCCTTACCCTCGTACAACACTTTGCCCAGTGCCGATTCATCGGGCCAAACGGCCTTAGCTAACGCGCTGGAGATAATCGCTAATCGACTCGGACTATCGAGATTATCTTTAAGTTCATGGGGATAAAAGTTACGTCCCTCAATCAACTTAAGGCCTAAGGTCTCAAGGGTGTGATCTGTCCCTAAATACATGGCAAATTGCGGTGTCGATTTTGCGCTATCCGGATCGGGGCCTAGGTTTAAAGTGCTCGACCAGCCACCACCACTCAAGGGCAACATATTGGTTGAGGTCGCAGCAATCACATTGGGTAAACCCCGTAAAATTTGCTGATCAATTTTATTTTGCGCGGTTTTATCAATCGAAGAATCGAAATTGTATAAGCTAAGGGTTAAGACTTCTGACTCTTTAATCCCCGAATCACGCTGCATCAGGGCTAAACGCTCTTGGATAATAAAACTCGCATTCGCCACTATCGCCACGGATAAAATAATCTGAATAAGCAGTAGGATTGGGCCGCTTTTACTACGCAATAAACTGCTAAAAATAGGTTTAATATGCAACATAATGAGTCCCTTACTGGCTTTTTAGATAAACGCTAGGTTTAGTACGACACACTACCCATGCTGGATATAGTCCAGCCAACAACGCTGTGCCAACCGCAATACTCGGGGTGATAATCCACATACTTGGCGCTAAATGGGTTAAGCCCTTGGCAACATTAAACTGAGCCGATAAGCCGTAAAGAGAGGCGTAGGCCCAAACCAGTCCCAGCAAGCCACCTAATAAGCCAATCATGCCCACTTCTACCATATATTGAGCGAAGATTTGGCCGCGGCTAGCACCAATGGCGCGGCGTACTCCCACTTCGGGTGCGCGCTTGAGAAACTTAGTCAGCATCAAACCTAAAATATTGACTAAACAAACACTTAAAAACAGCACACTCAAACCAACCAAGATTTTATTGTCTTCGGGCACCACATGATTGTATTCAAGCCAGGTCGCCACATCGGAGACTTTGACTGAGTCGGCGGCGGATTTATTATCGGTAAAACGCCCCAGGGCTTTTTGTTCAGCCACATAATTGCTCAGCCAAGTACGGTAGCTGGCTACAGCCTCTTTATTTTGCAAATCAACCCAATACAACAACCACACTTTTTCAGAGTTAAGCCGCTCGCTGTAACTATTGGCCGATTCAAACTTCCAACCCGAGGTGTTACCCCACACATCAAACTCTTCGATAGGCGTTAGCGAAAATGGTACAAAAATTTGTTCAGTATCGTTAAAGGCACCATTGGTGGGATCGTAGTATTTAGGTTTAGGATCCCAGTTTTTTATCACCCCAACCACTTGATAAGGCTTACGATTAAGATAGATAACCTTGCCGACACTGTTTTGCCCCGCAAACAGCTTTTGATTGAGATTATCGTTAATCACCACTTGATAAGCAGGCTCAGTATCGACGGATTTATCCCAGACGTTGCCGTATAAAAATGGCACATCAAACATCTTGAAAAAGTCGCTGTCCGTCACCCGAATGCTTTCTAAAATAGGGGCGAAATTAACATCATCCGTTTGTACCGCCATTCCAGAACGAAACATTACAGCTTGGCGTTTAGGTAAGGTATTTTTGCGTAAATTCATCGCGTCTTGGTAAGTCACTAACGAGTGAAACTCATCCCAAGAATCGGGCCCTTGGCTCCAAAGCTGCACCGCATTGAGCTCGTCAGAACGCTCACCCGCAGGGTTAAACGCCATCATCTTGTACACGTTTAACGTAGTGATAGTGATACCAATACCAATCGAAATCGCCAACACCATCAACAGCGACAGCACTGGGGTTTTCTTAATGCTGCGCCAGGCTAAATCAACATAATAAAAAAACATAATGCGTATCCTTAGTCAGCGTTCGCGACAAGTTTGTCTAGTGGTTCTGTCGTCGCAATTTGCGCGCTGCCACGGGGCTGATACATAGTAAAGTCACACACTTGGCCGTCGACAATTTGAATATTGCGCTGGGCGCGGCGAGCGAGTTCCGGATCATGGGTCACCATGATGATGGTCGTGCCCGCTTGGTTGATATTTTCAAGTAATTCCATCACTTGACGCGCCATTAAGCTGTCGAGGTTCCCGGTCGGTTCGTCGGCGAGCAGGAAGCGTGGCTCACCCGCCAATGCACGGGCAATCGCCACCCTTTGCTGCTGTCCACCCGAAAGCTGAGTCGGAAAATGCTTGAGGCGTGAGGCCAAGCCCACTTGTTCTAATGCCTGCTGTACGCGGCGTTGGCGTTCCTTGGCATTAAAACCACGGTAGCGCAGCGGCACTTCAATATTTTCCGCTAAGTTAAGATCGGGAATTAAATTAAAACCTTGGAAGATAAAGCCAATTTTCTCGTTACGGATAGCGGCGCTCTTGTTATCGCTTAGGTTAGAGACATTGATGCCATCGAGAAAATACTCGCCGTGGGTAAAGCCTTCGAGCAAACCGGCGATATTTAAAAACGTCGTTTTACCAGAGCCAGAAGGACCCGTTACCGCGACAAACTCGCCTTCATTCACTTCGAGGTTAAAATCGCGCAGGGCGTGGGTTTCGACTAAATCCGTTTTAAAAACCTTGTTCACACTCTTCATAGATAACATGCTAATTTCCTTAAAATAATCAAATCAATTTTACGCCCTGACTCTGCCACTAAAGGCGCGATACCTAGCCGCAGGATCAGCCAAAAAATGGCTCAACAACAGACTCTAAAAGCCATACAAAAGCTCCCAATATCAGGTCGGCGCTCTCGAGTGAAACCTCACCCACTTGGTGAACCTCATCTAAAGGATTGGTCCATTCCAACAAATTGAGTCCAAGGAAAAACCAGCTATTGGCCTCACCGATACCGAGTTCAACCGCTATCACGAGTAACACTAAGGCCAACACGCCGCACATTTTTGATGACATCAACTCACGAATATCAAAGTCTTGATTGCGCATATTTAGCTCCTATTTCCTATCGCAGTATTGCTGTTAAATCCTTTAATTGGGTGTTGGCTGGGCCAGTGATCAATGGATTCTGACCTGTTCGGCATTATTAAAGGGGTTAGTGCTTGAAATGACCCACTCATCGCCGGCTTTGCCGCCATCGAGCACTTCGACTTGGCTCAGGCTAGTGCTGCCAAGTTTGATAGTGCGGCGACTGGCTAAGTCACCCACTATTTGGTAAACCTCATTGCCACCGCCGCTGGTCATAAAGTCACCACGTTTGACCATTAACACATTGGGTCTGTGCTCTAACAATACCCGGGCCGAGATACGTTGGTTCTGACGCAATTTTAAGCTGTCGCTTTGATCAAACTGCACTCTGGCGGTCACTTCACGATTACGCACTTCGGGGGAAATGGACGATAACTTACCCATTAGCTTCACGCTGCCGAAACTCAGCTCGACTTCCATGCCTAAACCCAAATCGTCGGCGTAGGACTCTGGCACGGCAAGCTCGGCCTCATAGGCGCTTAAATCGACGACGGTTAAAATTGGTTGGTTAGCGCTCAAACGCGTTTTTTGTTCGGTAAGCCAGTTGCCGATAATGCCAGCAACGGGGGCCTTGATATTCAAGGCGTCGACCTGACGCTCGAGTTCTTGCACCGCAAGACTTTGACGTTCGACTTCTAACGCTTTGTTTTTGATTTCAAAGGTGAGCGTGTCTTTGGTGAGTGCGACTTCCTGCTGGGCATGGGCAAACTTAAGCTTTGCCTTGTGTAAATCATCTTTGCCCTTCTCATAATCAATCTGACCAATTAGCTGGCTTTGAATAAGCAACTCACCGCGGCGACTCTCCCTATCGGCAGCCTCAAGGTCGACCGTTGCCATATCTAAGGTTTGATATGCCTGCAACTGGTCACGTCTGGCATCCAACTTAGCGCGCTCTAATGCACTTTCCATGCTGGCTAATACTGATTTAGCCTGCTCTAACTGGTTCGAAAGTCTTGGACTATCGAGTTTGGCCACCACATCGCCTTTATTGACTGTGTCGCCAGGATTACTCAGTAGCGTCACAGTGCCTTCCTCTGTGCTATACAAAATCGGCGCATTGGCGGCCACAATTTTACCTGTGGTCGCCACATCACGGGTGAGGGTCCCCACATAGAGAGTGGCGGTAGTGATATCTCGACGATTTAAGGATTTACTCACGTTATCTGTACCAAAACTTGCCCACACTAAGGCACTCACCAATAAAGTGCAGCCCGCAATAATCATGGGTGTTTTGAGACGTTTAGTGGTCGATGGCACAAGGAGGGTATCTTGGCCGCTGGTATCTTTAATCATACTGTTACTCGCTTCCCTGTCTGGATCATCAGTGCCAGCAAGATTAAGCGGACACTATTGGAAATCTATGGGATGAAATAGCAAAGCCTATGCCAAACCAATTAACTATTTGTTTTTAATTAAATTAATAGATTTAAAACGACAAAGTGTCCGCGGACACAGAGACTTAACCTCAAAAGTGTCCGCTGCTGTTTACTAAAAAGTGTCCGATGGAGGAAAGCGGTTCTTAGATCTAGATTTATTCGCCAAACCGTCGAGTTTCCCTTTACAGTAAAATCCCTGCCACATAAGATCCCGCCACCCTCGCAGCCAAAACGATCAAAAGAAAAGCCCTATGACTACAATCACAATCACTCGCCCAGACGACTGGCATATTCATTTAAGGGATGTCGCCCAGCTTAAAGATACAGTGCGCGATATCAGCCGCTATATGGGCCGCGCTATCGTGATGCCAAACTTAGTGCCACCCGCTATCGATACCGAAACCGCACTGGCCTATTACGACCGCATTAAAGCGCAGGTGCCAGCGGGCTCACAGTTCGAACCTTTGATGGTGTTGTATTTAACCGACAAAACGAGCCCTGATGAAATCCGCAAGGCCAAAGCCTCGGGTAAAATTGTCGCCGCTAAACTCTACCCTGCGGGGGCGACGACCAACTCGGATTCCGGCGTAACCGATTTGAAAAACATCTACCCTGCCCTCGAAGCTATGCAAGAAGTCGGCATGCTGTTTTTAGTGCACGGTGAAGTCACTGATTCAGCGATTGATATTTTTGACCGCGAGCGCGTCTTTATCGAAAATATCTTAAGCAAAATCGTCGCCGATTTCCCAAAGCTTAAAATCGTGCTTGAACATATCACCACTAAAGATGCGGTCGATTTTGTCACGCAAGCCTCTGATAATGTGGCAGCAACTATTACAGCCCACCATTTGCTGTATAACCGCAACCATATGTTGGCTGGCGGCATTCGGCCACATTTTTACTGCCTGCCGATTTTAAAACGCAACACCCATCAGCAAGCGTTATTAGCCGCCGCAGCAAGCGGTAGCAAGAAGTTTTTCCTCGGTACAGATTCGGCGCCCCACGCTAAAGATAAAAAAGAAGCCGCCTGTGGCTGCGCGGGTTCCTACACGGCCCACGCCGCCATTGAGCTTTATGCCGAAGCGTTTGAGTCGGTGAATGCGCTGGATAAACTCGAAGCATTCGCAAGCTTTAACGGCCCAGATTTTTACAATCTGCCACGCAATACCGATACCATCACGCTAGTGAAAACCCCATGGAATGTCCCCGCGACTTACCCGCTGGGCGACACGAGCGTAGTGCCGATTCGTGCTGGCGAAACCATTGATTGGCAAGTTAAATAAGCCTTAAGTCTTTAAAGTCAAGTCGCCTGCGGGCGACTTTTCCCCCTTCGTTCATTTTGATTTTCAATCCATAATCGGCTAGTGTCTTTGCCTTTAGAATACAGCCCTCACTTACCACCTTTTAAGAGAAAACCAGTATGCCCACAAGGATGTTATTCTCCGTTTTATCTTCAAGCCTGTTGCTGAGCGCCACGCTCTCTTTGCCGACCTTTGCGGCCAATGAACTCACAGGGATCTGGCAAGGACAGTTAGGTAAAAGCAAGGTCAGAGTCTGCTTTAATCAATATGGAACAGGCAGTTATTACTATCAACGCTACTTAACGCCGATAAGACTCGAGCTGCAAGATGAACTGTGGAAAGAAGAAGGCAATACGGGCAACTGGCAGTTTGATAGTGTCACGCCACAAAAACTGAGCGGCCATTGGTTTAAAGATACCGCGAGTAAATCGTTACCCGTGCAACTTGAGCGAGAAATCAGCCCAGATAAGGTCGAGGATTGTGGCGCCGATGCGTACAATCTACCGCTAGAAACCACGCCAAAACTCAGCCGAGGTAAATGGCAAAGCTACGAAAATATTGAGTATCGCCCGCTGACGTTTGGTACAGATGTGGGTATCGAATTTAAAGGCCCACAAACGGGTATTTTGGCAATTAATCAATGGCTTGAAAAGAAGCTCACCGATGAAGTCCAATTAGCACAAACCTTTGATACTCGCCGCAGAATGCTGGCACAAATGGGCAGTTTTGTGACTGACGAAACCTTTGCCGAGCCGATTTTTATTAATCAGCATTGGCTCAGTGTGCACCTATATCGCTGGGCGGCGGGTTATGGCGCCAATGGGATCAGCCAAGAGTTTGTGAGCTTCTCCCTTACCGACGGTAAACCTTTCCATCCGTGGCAATGGTTTCTCGCCGAGACTCAACCACAAAACATGCTCGAGGATATGAGTCATCCTTTACCCCCAGCATTAAGGGACAAATTGTTTGCTGGCAAAGCACCGGACGCAGAATGCCCCACATCAGACGGCTCGGGATATTACCAACTTACCCTTGAACCAAAGGGCATCAAATTCTGGGAAACACCCCGTGGTGATGGCTGTGAAAATGAGTTTATCCTCAGTCCGCAGGAGGCCATGCCCTATGCCACCCAATGGGGACAAACACAGCTTAAGCTATTGGAATAGCGTACTTAACTGAAAAATACCAGAGGGCAAGCAAGCTGTCATGGCGATGATAGTGAGTGCGATGAGAGTTAGCGAGATGAGAGTAGCGCAATGACCGATGATAGTTAGCGTGATGAGAGTTACGCAGCGGCAAGCACTCTTTCCCCTCCCGCCCAATGCATTTTGAGCTAATTTATTTCAGTAAGGATAAACGGCTTGAAGTGATCCTGGTGTTTAAGGTTAATGTTGGCCTATTCAAGCCATGTGGAATTTTGCAACCAACTGAAAAGTGTTACGCCTATCTCAAATTGAGTTTAGGCACATTATGTTAGTGTGATATCAACGCATTCTGTGAGATCTGCGACTGTCCCTTAACCGTAAAATATCTTAGGGTAAGTAGCAATAACCAAAAGGGTGAAAACACACCACACGCCCTTTCTTTAGCCACTTTGCCCAACAACAGGAATTGCTAATGTCTGATAACGAACAAGCCTTTTACGCCCGCGCCTCTGAGTTGATTAAGCTCGCGAACCAGCAGAATCAGAACACTGAGATCCAAACCGGTGAGGTCAGCGCCTCCTTTATGTGGGCCGTCGCCCGCTACAACGCTTGGTTTGGCTCCACCAGCTTTGAAAGCAAAGAGCAAATGCAGGCCAAAAAGCAAGAAATGATGGACTATTATATGGAGCGCTATAAAGAGATGCTCGACGCCAATCTGGAAGATTATATCGAGAACTTCGACCACTACCGCGCAACGCAGAAGTAATGACTTCCCCCACTCCGAGAATCTTTGATTCTCGGAGTGTTTGATTTCAAATCTAAGCCTTCATTATCCAAACTGTATTAGGTTAGCTTTGGTATTGGCTGCCTAGGTAATAGACTTATAACTATTAAGCCTAGCAGACCAACGTCGTGGAACTTCATCCCTGATTTGTTAATCAAGAATCGACCAAGAGGCAATTAACAGCAATCCCCCTCTTTAAGAGTAATTAGTGCTTAATGGATATGCGGAATTAAAGCTCCACCAATATTTACAAACGCACGAAGGATTAAGTTGGCATCCAAACTAAACTGCGGACAAAACTGAGTATTCATGATCTCACCCTGCGGTAGATTGCATTAACTCACCAAAATATTTTTTGTTTACGAAAAAGTCTTAACCAAACATATCCTCATTGATCAAAATAAGCTGAAAGAGCAAAATGCGCCTTTTGAAGCCGTATGCCAATTCGACTAACGCTCCAGTGTCTATGGCAAAGTTAAATGTGTTGATTATGTGAAGGTAGGTGCAATGGATAGCTCAATATTAGTTTTTGATTCAGGTTCAGGTGGACTTACCGTCGCGGCCGAAATAAAAAAGAGAATCCCCAACATACGGCTGAGTTACGTCTCTGACGCTGGCTTTTTCCCTTACGGAAAAAAGCCGCACGATATACTAAAAAAGCGAATTTTAGACGTTATATCCAAAGCAAGCTCACTGACTCAACCCGATATCATCGTTATCGCCTGCAATACAGCGAGTACCATTGCGCTAGACTTACTTCGTACTGAACTCAATCTACCTATTGTCGGCGTTGTCCCTGCGATAAAACCTGCCGCTTCGTTATCAAAATCAAAGGTCGTGATGGTACTTGGCACTCACACCACGGTGAACTCAGCTTATGTGAAGATGCTGATCACGAATTTCGCTACAGAATGTAAGGTTTTAGTAGAAGACTCTGAAGTGCTTGTTCTCGCCTCAGAGCAAAAACTTCTCGGCAATGGGTTTGATCCCGACACTGTAACCCAGGAAATTCAGCGTATTTTTAACAAACCCGATGCGTTTAATACCGATGTGTTAGTGCTGGCTTGTACTCACTTTCCACTTATTAATGCAGAAATCAAAAATGCCCTTCCCCACCACGTTACCGTCATCGATTCTGGATTAGCCATTGCTAATCGAACGCACTCATTGTTGAAAATCGAACACCAAACGTGTAGCCCGATACTCGATCCAGAAATAACGTTTTATACCACTGGGAATGTAGATTCAGAACAAGCGAAACAAAGCAAAATTGAAGCACTGCTTCAGTGTTCCATTAGATTTAAGCAGTTGTTATTGTAATATTTTTAGCTCATTTTCTTTTAAAACCCATTTTCAAAGAAATCTAAATGATTACCCTAAAAGACACCCGCAAAATATATGCTACATACCATCTCTGATTGTTAACTGTTGGATCTTAATAGGCTGCTATTGCGGCCTTTTTTGTATCAACTGTCCCGTCCTGAAGTGCTTGTCTTGGCATAAAATTCGGCCCGTTTACTGGTGCGCATGAGGCGCAAGTTATCGGTGTAAAAGGTGTAGTTAAATGGAACTTTCGATTCACAGTTTATTCACTGCAGCGGGCATAGTGTTGTTATCCTCTTTAACGGTTATTCCTGCGGCAAACGCTGTGGTCAAACCCGCCCATCCCACTGTCGATTTACCGAATGACCAATGACTTAATTTCCACTAAAAAGACAATCGAGTGTGGAGTGAAATGTCCGACGGCGATGCGCTCGGCGCAAAAAGCAAAAGAGCCAAAAGAGCGGACAGCCATAAATTTTAGTAAGAATGGCTATCAGATGTACACAGGGATTAACCCAATGAAGCACAATCATGGAAGCGATCGCCCGTGACGTGGCTGGTCTTAAACGCTTTACTTCTTGGCTCACCAAATTTCCACCGACCTTGCTCGAAACGACTAAACTGATTGCACGAGTTTGATATTTAGATCCGTCGAATGGCTTAATTTCGCTTTTATAGTCAGCCTTTAATACTCAGGAGCGCACAATGAAACACATTTTATCCTTCGCTGTTATCGCTGCAGTCACTCTCAGCCCAATCTGCTACAGTGCTCAGTACGTTTTTCCCGCACAAGGGCAAACGCCAGAAACACAAAAAGCAGATGAAGAAGCTTGTATTGCATGGGCAACCGCACAAACAGGGTACAATCCAACTGCGGCGACAGCGGCGGTGCAAGCAACCCCAGCACCCGTAGCCGCAGAATCAACAGCAGGAACAGAAAAACAAAGGGGGGGCGCGCTTAAGGGAGCCGCCATCGCATCTGGTGTCGCGGCAATTACGGATAATGATAAAAGTGATGCCGCCGCTGCGGGGGCCGTTGTTGGACTGGTAGGACAAAGATCGAGCAATCGTCGCGCCGAGAGAAATGCGGCAGAGACCGAAGCACAACAACCACAAACTGCACCAGCGCCTGCCGCCGCCCCAACGGCATCAGCCGCCGAATTTGAAAAAGCCAACGCCGCCTGCTTAACTGGCAAAGGCTATACGGTTCAATAATACGGCCATTATTGTTCCCATGGAATTGGGCATAGGTTTCCTTAAGGTCGACTGACCTATGCCTTTTTAAACGCTGTGCTTTTTAAACAAAAGCAACCTAAGTGTGCCACCGTTCTAAAGCTCCGGCTCCTCCTAATGCACCTAAAAAGCGACCACGAAATCACTTAGTTTCTTAAAATCACTTAGTTTATTTAAATAACTCAGTCTCTTAAAGATGGGCGAGCGATACAACTCAGTTAGTACATGTCTTTGTGATACTGCAATCAACCACATTTATCTTTGCTTGCTGGGCATACTGCTCACGGGCAGCCTTAGCTTTTCGCTCTTCAACCTTATGCTGCACGGTTGCAATAAATGACTTATCAATGGTTTCAACGCCAAAGTAAGCAGAAACATCTTGGTAAATAAACCAAGATGCAGAAGCAACTAAACCGAAGATCAGCGGACGTAACATGATTTCTAAACCTCAACAAGTGTATCAACCACGTGACTATAGCCGAGGTTTTTAGTAAAGAAAACTGTCAATTTACTGGCTTGAAATCGTCAAATAACTAACTAATTTCAATAGGATATAAGAAAGTAAAATCCTTATGCATCATCACTTTAGCTATTTCAAAACGAATCCGTATTCAAGACGCCAAAAATCAATACTAAAGACGTTAAAAGCAACCTTATTTGACGGAGTTTAATGGGCGCCAATAAATCATGCATAGCTTAAGTAACGCCAGAATACTGGCGAAAAAATCGCCTCAGCATCAAACACAATTAACACTCCAGTCAACACTTGTACTAATAGTGATTAAGTCATAACTGAAAAGTGCTACATAACGGCTTTTACGCTAAAGCCCTCCTCTTTAGATTTGACTAGGGCGTGTTAATAAATGCAATGGTGCGCCATCATTTAAATAAACTTCATCCGCCAAATACAGCTTATTGGTACGGATCATCTGCCGAATCGCCTCAACATAGGCATATCCTCGCTCCGAATAGCGGTCTAACGTGCCAGCGAGCGCTGCACCTGTCACTGCTTGCTTGGCTTGCCTTGATTGGGCACGCAGTGTGCGCAACTTTTGATAAGCATTATGGGTATTTAAATTAAACAAATATCCTTCAACGGATGCCAAAGGTGTCTCGAATCGCGCTAGACCATAACGACCTAAACCGGGTCGTTTTTGCTTAGGTTCCATGCCATTTCCGTTAAAATCCCATTGGCCAAATAATGCATTACCTTCAAGGGTAAAACGAGATGTACCCCAACCACTCTCCTTTGCCGCCTGGGCTAGCACTAACGATGGCGGTAGTATATCCACTCTTTCAAGCAGCATTTGTCTTTGGGATTCTGACAGCGACTTATCGGTACGGCTTAAGACCTTGTACTTTATCCCCAAGGCGACTAATTCAATATTATCAAGGGAGGCCGACATAATGACTTGCCTTTCTTGCAGAATTTTCTCATTCGCCAACAGCACTAAGGGCGTCATCAATCTAAAAAACACCATTTTCTTTTGCTTCACAGGGATCTGCCTAGACACTGAACTCCAGCTTTCTCCCACGGCATCAAAGGTCAATCTAGGTATCGATTTATTGCCTCGATGGAAATTTTCAGGCGTGTAATCGAGTGATTCAAATAGAAGCATGAGTTCATCAAGAGAACTGATATTCAGACTCAAGGGCTTAGACTCGGCCATATCGCATAATATGTCATTTGAAATCAGCTCGTTAACCTGAACCTCTTGCGCATATGCCACAGGGAATAGAGTAGACAAAGTAAGGAATACGGGCAGCGCTAAAAAAGGCTTAAGCTTTATGAACATGGTATATCTCTAACTGAGGCAAAACGGTAAATAGTGGGATTAGCCAATACATAGGGTGCGTAAGGTAACAATAACAAGCTGACGGTTTGCTTAATCGATATATAAAATGACCTAAACTAAGGTCATTTTGTATTGGCTGGATGAGGTTAAGGTCGATAAGGTTAGGATTGATAACGCAAAGCAACCATTCTAGTTGGCAGCCTCTATGCGTAGGGAATGGCATTAAAATGCCCGGAAGAAAATCCCAAAGGCGCTGAAGATGGCGACAAACCATGAAAGGGATCTTAAGGTGCCTTTATTGGCAAGGTACAAAATGTGATACACAAAACGAGCCACTACATGGGTGATCGCAAGCCACTCGGCGGTGGGATCCACTTTGCCCGTCGCGATAACCACCAATACCGCAATGCCGAACACCAACAGCGACTCGAAGGCATTTTGATGTCCCGCTAAGGCGCGAGCACCAAACCCGGTTAACTGCGCCTGTTGAGTGCGAGGGTGGTTATTGTCATAACCGCCCGCCTTCGCCATTGCCCAAGCGACGGGGCCTTTGGCAAGATAGGGTAATAACATGGCGATAAACAAACAGATTAATAGGGTATTCATTAGGCTTCCTTGTTTTTATGCATTGTGAGTTATCTATCCTCTCGGCGGTTATGTCAAAAGTAAAGATAGATTAACGCGCCTTATCCAAAGCATCACATAGGGCTTGAACACCGAGTAAGGCTCTGGGGGTCGCGCGGTGCAATAGATCGGCATTAATTTGAAAGATCTGTTGTTTTTTAACCGCAGGGATCTCGGGCCATTGGCTCCAATCAATTCCCTTCACATTGCCTTCCTCTTGGCTTTGCAAAATCACCTCGGGCATTGTCAGTAACACATTTTCTAGGCTCACCTGTGGGTAATCACTATCGGCAGCATAAAACACATTTTGCCCATGGCACACATCGATAATCTGCTGGATCCAACTGTTTTTAGAGACTGTCATCAAAGGCGTCGACCAGAGTTGGTAAAACACTTTAGGCTCGGTTTTTTTAGCGTTTTCAAGGCGTAATTCCATAAGCTGTGCGCGATATGCTGCAGCGGCTTTACGCGCCTCTTCCATATGTCCCGTTAATTGGCCTAACTCCTCAAGCTCTTTCGCAACTCCTTCTAAGGTTTTAGGATCGCTCCCATAAAGCGTAAAGCCCAGCGTCTTCAACTGCTGAATATCTTCGGCCTTATTTCCAGAGTCCCACACGACGATCAGATCGGGATTAAGCTCTAACACGCGCTCCATTTGAATGCCGTAATAACCACCAATGCGGGGAATGTTCTTAGCAGCCTCGGGATAATCGGCAAAATCGGTCGTAGCGACTATCGCCTCCCCTGCGCCTATAGCGTAGAGCATTTCAACCGCATGGGGCGAAAGGGCGATAATGCGTTTAGCAGGCTGGGCCAACACAGTAGTCGAACACAAAAAACACAGCCCGAAAAACAGCCCTATAACACCTTGTTTGTACATATTATTCCTTAAGTAGTTAATTGATTAGCTCAGTCGGCCAGCCATAGCTTTCTAGGTAAGCTTGCAGATTTTTGGGCCGATATTGAGGGTCCCGCTCCCAACGTTCTTTGACCGAGCGATGCAATAATATTGGCGCTTTACTGGGGTCGAGTGGGCGTAAATAGGCCTGCTTTATTCGATAAAAATTACGCCGTGAATCATGTAAGGTCGCCAAAGGATTGGGTCGCAAACTCTCCTGTAAATGGGGCTCAAGACTTAAGTTGAATTGCTGCGCCTCATTGATCATCCACATAAGCGCGTTATCCGACAATAAAGAGTCATCCTTATCCGGCTTATAGCTACCGCCAATATTGCTATGGGCGCCCGCAAACCACACCTGTTGCATATCCATATTGTCGCGCACTTGCCAGATGGTCGGTTCAAAGTCGCTGCGATGCTCGTCTATCGCTAAGGCATGGCGGGCAACGCGCACATTGCGGCCGATTTTGGTGTCGTAAAACTCATCTTTATCTTCGAATAACCCGAGGAAGGAAATCGGGATCCCCATGGCACCAACCGTGTCCCACACGCCAACAAACTTTATCTCCCGCGATTCATGGCTATGCTTTTGCCTAAATTCAAGGGATTTATCGCCGCTTGGAGCAAATGGCGCGCTGCTTTTTTTATAATGGTCAAAGGCTTGCTGGATAAGCCGAGCATCGGGGCGTTTAAGTATACCGCAGTTATTGATAAGGCCACACAGACAGCGCACAGTGTAGGCGCCGCGGCTAAAACCAAACAGATAAATCTCATCTCCCGGAGAGTAGTTTTGCACTAAGTAGCGGTAACCATCCATAATGTTTTTATGCAGCCCCCGCCCCGTCGCGCCGCCAATCACTTCATCGTAATAGGAGCCGACACCCCAGTCGTAAAACACTTGCTGTGGTTTACCATCGGCCGCAATCGGACTAATGGCCCTCGCAAGGCGCAGCACATTGGTAGGGAAATCGACCTTAAGGTCTTTCTCGGGCCGATTCCAAGTGCCATCGGCACAGATCACAATACGTTTATTCATCGCATCATCCTTGAGGCACCTATGCCCAATCTCGATGGTAAAAAGCTGCCAATATAGACGCTAACGGATTTTATAAATAATCTCTTTTTGGTATAGCTTAAAGAAATGACACAAAAATTTGAACACTACCAAGCACCGACTTATCGGCGTGCCATGGTGTTCGCTCACCGACACGCAGCAAGTCCCTCCCTAGATGCTCGACCGCCCCATCTGATGTGAAAGGATTCACAAATGCCGCGATGACATGGACGCCAAAGAGCGACCATGGGGCGGACGGTCGTCTCGCCAATCCCCATGGTTCACCTTTTTGGCACTAGTGTAGCCTGTCGGTTTAAAGGAGCTATCACGCTTTTGGACAAAAGCGTGATAGCTCCTTTGCTCTAACTTGTCAGTTTCGGATTAAAACTTCTATGGGTAACTCCCGCCTAAACTTCGAGCAACTAGTTGCGAGCCCTGCAGTCCTAAGCCACATTGTTTAAGGCGCATTGACACGCTCCACTTCCTCCAGTTTTTTTACTGCAAAACGACCACGTTCGGCTACTGCTTCAGACCTATCCGATGCAAATTTTTCAGCGAATTCCCTTGCAACAACTCCAAGATTTTCTAACTCCTGAATTAGAAATTCTACTGAAACTCGCCGAACGATAGGCGAACGATCATCAGCAGACATTTTTAACAAGTCGAGCAATGGAGTTTGAACATTTACTTTTCGCTCGGAAATGATCGGCTTTATCCTTCCCTTACAATATCGGACGTCAGTCCATTCCCACTTCCGACCTTCTATCCATGCTATTCGACCTTCGAATAAGCTTCGGAAAGCCTTGGCTCGAACGGTGGGCTGGATGGAGAGGCCTGCAATCTCTTTAATCTTTCCATCAAGAATCGGTGTGCGTCCAAGCTGAGAAAAGAGAGATGGCATAGGCCCTGATGTCGATAAAATTAACTTAGACCTAAGTAAATCTGCTATCTGCTCTTCGCATATGATCTGCAAAAGAACCTTTTTATCTGCTTCCTCAATCCTCCCCCAAGAATTCCAGTTGGAAAGTGCGATGCAAAGAGCTTCAACAACAACTTCAGGGTTTGTCGCTTTTGCAATCTCTAGTAGCTTTTCCCTTGCGGCCTCTCGAACTTGAGGTACCCAATCATTGAGCCTTCGAACGATAAGTGAAAAGAAGAAAATGTTTGGTGCTGCACCAGATAGTGTACGCAAAGTCTTTTCACGCTTATAGCCATCCCAACTTATTACATCTAGCCAAGTCAGCAATTCGGTAGGTTTAGACCAAATTTTCCACCTGGGTGGAGTTGACTCCCTTAGCGCCAAGGAAAATTCTGACCGAATTAAACTCTCCCAATGGTCAAAACTAGTGAGAGATAACTGAGAAGTCACATCAATAAGTACTGACATATCAGCTATGACTTTACTTCCCGAATTTATCGAGTTAGCAAACTCCCTCACTGCTGATATAACTTTATCTTCCATGATCTGCGATTGTCGCACCTATTTCTTGCCTCTTAACATTATGTTAGTGAATCGCCACCGATGCCGTAAGCACTTTGTATCATTACTAAAGTTTGGTCAACAGGGACGAATTACCCGACCTAAACATGAAAGACTTAAAATCTCTTTGGGGCAAATAGCTTTTTAGCTAAACGAACAGCAGAAGTGTTAGTTAAGATTGGCATTGTTACAACTGTGACCGTTGGCGGCATGGATGCCGTCGTCGAGCCCTCAGGGACGAGTTTATGGCGAGTCACAGGGGAAACAATGACAATTAATGCTGCAAACTGACGATAAAGTTATCTTGCTTTGGGGCAATAAATTTTTAGCTGAACGAGCAGCTAGAGGAGTAGTTAAGATTGGCATTGTTGCAACAGGGCGGCATAGCCGCCCTTTTATATCAGCCTCATATGGATATGGGTAATCATGTCACTTATGGTTATAACGACAAAAACACTTACCTTAATAATCAAATCCTTGCTGTGCTTTTATGCCAGCCTCAAAGGCATGTTTTATCGGTTGCACTTCACTGACGGTATCGGCCAATTCGATAATGGCGCGATGGCAAGCACGGCCCGTGATAATCACATGTTGCATGGGCGGGCGATTTTTAAGTGCACTAAGTACCCGTTCCACATCAAGATAGTGATAACTCACCATATAGGTCAGCTCATCGAGCATAAGGCAATCGATGCTCTCGTCTTGAAGCAGCGCTTCCGCGGCTTCCCATGCGAGCTCGGCGGCGGCGGTATCTTTTTCTTTATCTTGGGTTTCCCAAGTAAATCCGGTGCCCATCACATGAAATTCAACCCCTGCACCTTCAAGCAAATTACGCTCACCACATTCCCAAGTGCCCTTAATAAATTGCACCACCGCGGCTTTTTTACCGTGCCCTACCGCGCGGGCGACAGTACCAAAACCAGAGGTCGACTTACCTTTGCCATTGCCCGTTAAGACTAACAGAATGCCTTTTTCATCCTGGGCAGCAGCAACTTTGGCATCGACTCCCGCTTTGAGTTTTTGTTGACGCGCCCTGTGGCGTTCGGCCTTTAATTGCGCTTGGTCATTATCGTTTGCTGTTGTCATGGTCTGATGTTCATCCTACGGCTTAACTGATGCGGTTAAGATTGTTTGTAATTGTGGTAAGTCTAAGTGTTCGGCTAATACATCGGCCAAACGATCCAGTTGTTGTTCTCGTATCTGATTGATATCAATTGCTTGGGCATCTTCTAATCCCGCCCAGCGCAGAAGCAACTGACAGGCATCAGGGCTATCGAATAGTCCATGCAAATAGGTCCCCAAAATTTGTCCATCGTCACTTAAACAGCCATCGGCAAAGGAGTTATCCAGCTGTTGGTCAAGGCCGTTCTCATTTTTCAGCCATAATGGGGCTGGTTTATCGGCAATACTTGAGCCTAGATATTGGGACTCACCGCAGTGGATCTCATAGCCTTTTACCTCAACATTCTGCCCTTGCAGTGTTAAATGGCCTGTGACCCTACGTAGCTGTTTTTCAACCTTAAATTCGGTGTTTATGGGTAAATAACCCAGCCCTTGGCTAGTGCCTAAGGCGTCTTCAATCCCCATAGGATCGGCAATGCTTTCACCCAGCATTTGATAACCACCGCAAATCCCCAGCACTTTACCGCCATAGCGCAAATGCTTGGCAAGCTGCTGATCCCAGCCCTGTTCGCGCAAAAAGGCGAGATCGGCTCGTACATTTTTACTGCCGGGCAGGATCAATAAATCGGCGGCAGGCAAATGAGTAACCTGCTCCGCGGCTTGGGTTTGCAGTGACACATAGTCAAAATCGATATCGGGATGCAGCCTAAGCGGATCAAAATCCGTGTGATTACTGGTGCGCGGATATACTAATACCCGTACTTTAAAACGATTCTTAGCCTGCTTTGTGGGCGAATCTATCAGCGCATCTTCGGCGTCTAAATGCAGATCATGCAGGTAGGGCAGCACGCCTAACACGGGCTTTTGGGTATAGGCTTCGAGCCAATCGAGCCCAGATTGCAACAGACTAATATCGCCCCGAAAACGATTGATCACAAAGCCCTTTACCCGCGCCTGTTCCGACTCAGATAACAGCGCTAAGGTGCCCACCAAATGGGCAAATACGCCGCCTTTATCGATATCGGCAATGATGATCACAGGGCAATCCACCGCTTCGGCAAAGCCCATATTAGCGATATCCCCCTCACGCAGATTAATTTCAGCCGGGCTGCCCGCCCCTTCGACCACTATAGTTTGATACTCGGCCGTCAATCGCTCGAAGGAGTCCAGTACAGCGCCGAGTGCCATGGCTTTGTAATCTTTAGATTTAGGGCCAAAAAACGCCGAGGCTTCGAGCGTTGTTAACGCTTTACCCTGCACAATAATTTGTGCGCCCGTATCTGAGCTGGGCTTAAGCAGAATAGGGTTAAAATCCGTATGGGGCTCAAGATAGCAAGCCGCGGCTTGCAATGCCTGTGCACGGCCAATCTCACCACCATCGATTGTGACTGCGCTATTGAGTGCCATATTCTGCGGTTTAAAAGGCGCGACCTTGACACCCTGACGGGCGAGCAGACGACAAATCCCCGCCACCAGCGTGCTTTTACCCGCATCCGAGGTTGTCCCCTGCACCATTAAGACCTTGGCGCCTTGGGGCTGCCTTTGAGGCAAGGTCGACGTTGACGCTTTATCGGTTGCCGTGGGAGCGGGCGCTTTATTTGAATGCATGGGCAAGAACATCGCTCAATAGAGGAAAATACGATAAACGGATCATCTTTTAATACGAACTAAACGCTAAAGCGGCACAGGATAAAATCCACTAACTCGATTTAAGCACCAGCGGTAAACCCGCCACCACTAAGGTCACATTGTCCGCGACCGCCGCAACGGCTTGATTTAACCAACCCGCTTCATCCACAAATTGGCGACTGAGTTCCCCTAAGGGCACAATGCCAGAACCAACTTCATTGCTGATTAAAATCACCACACCTTCAAGGGTATTTAATCCATCGACAAAGGCGTTTTTTTCCTGGCGCCAATGGGCTAAGGCATCGCGTTTTGAGGCTGATGCCGCAAAATCGACGGCAAAATCCGATTCGGTCGAAGCTGGTTCATCCTCGGGACTCGCTGCAAGTAATTGATTGGTTAACCAAAGTGTTAAGCAATCCACCAGAATCACGCGCCCCGGTTTAGCTAAACCTGTTAGCTGGGCGGTTAATGCCAAGGGCTCTTCAATCAACTGCCAGTCGATATCATCCTTGGCACGCCCATCCTGATGTAAACGAATGCGGCTGGTCATTTCGGCATCGAGCGCCTGCGCGGTCGCCACATAGCAGGCATCGAATCCTAAGGCCGTATATTGGCGTACTAAGGCTTCGCCGTAGCGGCTCTTACCGCTACGGGCACCGCCTAGCACTAAATGGATCACAGTATGCTACCTACGACCAGCAGCACGAAATAACACACTATTTCAGATATTTGCTGCGCGGCGCCTAGGGTGTCACCGGTATAACCGCCAATCTGACGCCTAAAAATAACCACAAATAATCGCCGTAACCCTATCATCACTAATAACAGGGACAGTGCGGCTAGGCCCTTGAGGAAAAGCAGCACTAACACACCACTGGCAATTAGGATAAATAGCTCATTAACGCCTTGGTGCTGCGATAATGGCTTAGACTTGCTGGTCTCATCGTCACGCACATACTTTTCGGTAAAGATAATACTGGCGGCGACCACGCGGCTCACGGTATGCGCCACTATCAATGCCGATCCCGCAACCACAGGATCATACAGCGCCAACTCGACCAATAACTGCCATTTCAGCAGCAACACCAACATCAAGGCCAGAGCGCCATAGCTACCAAGGCGCGAGTCTTTCATAATGCGTAGCTTGTCTTCGGCCGTCCAGCCGCCACCGAAACCATCGAAGGTATCGGCTAAGCCATCCTCGTGGAATCCGCCGGTGAGCAAGACGCCGGTCACCATAGCCAGGAGCACAGACACCCCTGCAGGCAGCCAGTTCTGCGTCAGCCAAAATACAATGGCGCTTAACAGGCCGACCAACAAACCGACTAGACCAAAATAACGGCTCGCCTTGTTTAATTTATCCGCATCGACCTCCACCCATTTGGGCATAGGAATGCGGGTAAAATAGCCCATGGCAACTAAAAATAAATCTATCTCTTTGTGCCAGCTTTCGCGTTCTGACATAAAGCATCCTTAGTGAGTTAACACTTGCTGCAAGGTTTAAGGTTAAAACAGTTAGCTAAAAGTTATTGTTATTATTTTAAACAAGTTAAATAGATTAAATAAGCGACTTAGCTGGCACACATCATACAACAGCCTCAATACCTGCATCACTAAAACTCGCCATTTGATTGTAAAAATTTACTGCGGCTTGAATTAACGGCAATGCCAAGGCGGCCCCAGTCCCCTCACCTAATCTCAAGCCAAGGGACAACAAGGGCTTAGCCTGTAGATGGGCCAACATACGCTGGTGCCCTTGCTCCTCGGACTGATGGGCAAATATCAAATAATCACGCACATTAGGGGCGATTTGCACTGCGACTAATGCTGCGGCTGTGGCGATAAAACCGTCCACGACCACCAGCATATTACGCTCGGCTGCAGCCAGCATGGCCCCGGTCATCTGCACTATTTCAAATCCGCCGAGGCAGGCTAACACCGCCCTTGGACCCGTTAAAGCGCTTTGATGCAGTAACAGGGCTAACTCAATTAACATCAGCTTACGTTCTAGGGTTTCGCTGTTAATGCCCGTGCCACGGCCAACGCATTCCGCCACATCGAGTTGCATCATCGCCGCCATAATGGCAGAGGCGGCAGAAGTGTTACCTATACCCATTTCACCAAAGGCGACCAAATTACAGCCCCCTTGATGGTGGCGTTCAATAAGATCCCGCGCCATGGCAAACCCTTTATCGACGGTTTCAAGCGCCATAGCAGGTTCTAAATGAATAGCGCCAGTACCAGCGCCAAGCCGTTGATCGATAATGCCTTCAACCCCTTCAAGCGGCGTTAAAATACCGCAGTCAATCACTTCGAGCTTAAACCCCAGCTGACGGCAGAACACATTGATCGCCGCGCCGCCGTGGGCAAAGTTTTGCACCATTTGGCGGGTCACTTCGCTAGGCGCAATCGACACCCCTTCTGCGGCAATACCATGATCGCCCGCAAATACCAACATGGTCGGTTTTACTATCTGCAATTGCTGCGGCCCTTGTATGCGGGCAATTTGCAATGCTAAGGATTCGAGCTGGCCGAGGGCGCCGGGCGGCTTAGTCTTAAGGTCTATTTTCTGTTGAATTATCTGATCTTGTACTTTGCTCACAGGGCTTATTTGAAACGAAACGGCTGATTGAGACATTCACACTCCACTTGCCAATCCAAATTGAATCACTACGACGCATCCCACGCCGATTTTCCATACGTCTTAAGCATTAAATTAGCTGGTCACTTTTCGCCGACGCAGAATAAGCAAAAAGAAAAAACTGCCTATCGCGGCGGTGATAATGCCCACGGGTAACTCTTGATTACCGAGCACACAACGGGCGAGTACATCTATCCACACCATAAATAATCCCCCCACCAAGGCGGTTAACACTATGGGCTGGCGGCCGGGAAATAATAAGCGCACCGAGTGGGGGATCATCAATCCGACAAAGCCAATCCCGCCACAGGTAGCGACTAAAATCGCCGTAATTAAAGAGCAGAGCAACAGCATATTGAGTCGCAATTTGGGCACGTTCACCCCTAAGGTATGGGCGGTTTCATCCCCGGCCTGCAATGCCATGATCTGCCGTTTCATCCCTAAAATGATCAGCAGACTCGCACCGACCACTAAGGTCGGTAAAATCAACAGCGGCCAACTGGCCTTAGCAAAACTGCCTAAGCTCCAAAACAGCACCGATGCCGTTGCCTGCGGGCTAGCAAAATACAACAGCAAACTGGTTAAAGCGCCAAACATAAAAGAGGTCGCCACACCGGAAAGCAACATGCGCTCCACTTGGCTGTTGAGCCCAAGCCCCGACAAGGCAAGCACAATCAGCACAGATAAACTGGCGCCAATAAAGGCGCCAAAGGGCAAGCTAAACCACAGTAAACCTGCAAATACCCCAGAACCACTGAAGATCCCCGTATTGACAACAACCCCGACACTCCCAAATAAACCAGATCCTGTGAAGAGAGTGAGCATAACGACAGCCCCAAAGGAGGCGCCCGAACTAATACCGAATAAATAGGGATCGGCCAGTGGATTGCGGGTCACGGTTTGCAGCACACTCCCCGCCAGAGACAACCCCGCCCCCGCCACAAAGGCGAGTAAAATTCGTGGCAGCCTAAGCTCCATCACAATCCGCTCTGTGATGCCATTCACATTCGTTGGATTAAGAGTGCCAAAGCTCTGGAGTAACTTAGTGATAAACACATGCAATACATCTAAAAAACCAATAGTCGCCGCCCCAAAACTCGCCGCGGCGATTGGCGTTAATATCCCTAGGACCACGAATCCTAGGATCAACCATTGCTGTTGTGTTAACGGTGTCAAAATGCGATTAACCATACTGCCGAGCATATGTGTCATTGCGTGCTTCATTTATCCCCCTCAAGTTCGCTGGGGTAAAGTTTGGGGGGCTGCGACTCGTGTAAGCTCTGATTCGGTTGATAACCGTAAAAGTAACTAATCAAAGGATTGCCATGTTGCGGATGGCTCGATACCTGAGCGCAGACACCAAAGACATCGGCGATACGCGCCTCGGTTAACACCTCAGACGGGGTGCCCATCGCACTCACTGCTCCCTTATCGAGCAATAGCAAACGGTCACACAGGGCGCTGGCTAGATTGAGATCGTGGATTGAGGCTATCACGCTAATACCAAGACTCCTCACTAATTCAAGGATTTGGATCTGATAACGCACATCGAGATGATTAGTAGGCTCATCTAAAATCAGTAACTGTGGCTGCTGGACTATGGCGCGGGCGATAAGGGCTCGCTGCTTTTCGCCGCCGGACAAACGCTCATACTGTTGGTGCAGTTTTTGGCTTAGTCCCACCTTTTCCAGCGCCTTAGCAATCCTTTGGCTATCACAGCTAGAATTAGTGTCGAACATGCCCTTATGGGGCGTTAATCCCATTGCCACCAACTGCTCGGTCGTCATATCAAAATAATGGGGCGTATCCTGCTGTACAACGGCAACTTTGCAGGCGAACGCCTTGGGCGATAACTGCTCAATATTTTGATTAAAAAGACTAATACTGCCACGGCTTGGGCGTACAAAGCGGTAAATACAACGCAGCAGACTCGACTTGCCCGCACCGTTAGGGCCAATAAGCCCCAGCATTTGGCCGCTTTGCAAAGCAAAATTAATATCCGCGAGAATGGTTTTTCCCTCGATAACCCAGCTCAAATCGCTCACCTTGAGTGCGGTATCCGGGATAGAGGTTTTAATTGGTTGTAATGGCAACGGCTTCACTGAGACTCAGCCCCCGCGTAAAAACAACCCTTTGCCCAAAAGGCCAATATAGTGATCATCATATTCTGCTCCCTCGAGTTACCCGCTCGAGAACTAAAGCTGCATGCAGCGATAACAGCAATAGGCAGGTCTCCTGACTTGTAGGGGAAGAAGGTTCTAGGTTCTAGGCGCTTCTTTTACTACTCACAGTTGCGGGTACAGTTCGGGCTGGCTGACGGGCAGCGCCCCGATTCCCTATTATGTATGGGTTGATATGCTCGGGTTTTCACGACTTATCCCAGTAGCAAAATATCCAAGAGCACATTCCCAACACCTATTGCTGCGATGTTTCCGCTTAAGCAGACCCATCAAGAAAATGCATTATCCTATATCTAGCTTGTAAGGCAATGCCGTTTAAATGATAAAACCCTGATATTAATTGTGTTAACACATAAACCAGCACAGACAAGGGATTTCCCGCATCAAGTGCACATTGACTTTGCATTTGGCACTAGGCATTTGGCACTTGGCACTAGGAACTAGGCCAGTTTAAACGCCAATAACGCTCACCGAGTGTATCTTCGAGCACATTGATACCCACCACTGCGGCCTCTGGCAGTGTCAACTGGCTATAAAAACCTGGCACCTGCACCGCCCCTAGCGCCCTTGCCATTAAATGGCGGAGCACGCCGCCATGGCTAATGATCCAAATAGTGGCGACTGGTGCAGTAATCGACTCGGCGCTTAGTGTTGCCTCAGACTCAGCAGGGGCAGCCTCAGCCGGGGCGACTGGATTATCCTTTGCCATTTGAGCAAAGGCTTGATCCAAAATTCCCTCGATGGCGGCATTTATTCGCTGCTCAAAACTCACCATTGATTCCCCTTGGGGTGGCGCTGCTAGCCATGGATTTTGCCAATAGGCCGCCAGCAATTCGCCTTCTTGTCGATATAGCTCCTCGAATGTGCGCCCATCCCAATCACCAAAATCGAGTTCCTGCAAACTATCGAGCAAGGTGACGTCCAAGGGGCTAGATACATGCGGATTTTGCCCCTTCTCGCGCAATGAATCGGCAAACGCCTTAGCAAATTCGGCGCAGCGCCTTGAGGTGGAGCTATAAATCCCATGGAAAATCCCCGACCGCGCCGCTACCGCCGCCGACATCTGCTGCCAACCCTTTTCACTCAGGGGTACATCGACGCGACCACGTAAAATCGCTCCGCCCTCGCATTCCCCGTGGCGCAACAGTAATAAGCGAACTTGTTTCATATTTGACTTTCATCTTGCCCTGACAATCCGATGTCGCGTATTATGGACGTCTATACGTTTAAATGTCCAAAACAAAACGAACGACATCCAATAATAAAATGCAATTTGTCACCGGATTGCGTACTTTGGACTCAACTTAGCTGTAGTAAAGGTAATCATTTTATGGCGATATCACCCCATCGAGCAGGCCAAATACTGGCAGACATTCGCAACCAACTGTCCCAGCGCATCCTGATCTTAGACGGCGCCATGGGCACTATGATCCAAGGCTACAAGCTGGAAGAAGCCGATTATCGCGGCGAGCGTTTCAAGGATTGGCATACGGATGTCAAAGGCAATAACGATCTATTAGTCCTGACTCAGCCGCAGATCATCAAACAAATCCACACCGACTACTTAAATGCCGGTGCCGATATTATTGAAACCAATACCTTTAACGCCACCACCATCGCCATGGCCGACTACGATATGCAGTCGTTGTCCGCCGAAATTAACCGCGAAGGCGCGCGCCTCGCTCGGCAGGCCTGTGATGAAATAGAGAAAGCCACGGGGATCCCACGCTATGTCGCCGGTGTGTTAGGGCCCACTAACCGCACTTGCTCGATTAGCCCAGATGTGAACGACCCTGGCTATCGCAATGTCAGTTTCGATGAGTTAGTGACCGCTTACAAAGAATCCACTAAGGCGCTGATCGAAGGCGGTGCGGATATCATTATGGTCGAGACCATTTTTGATACTTTGAACGCCAAGGCCGCGCTGTTTGCGATTGAATCTGTCTTCGATGACTTATTTGGCGCCAATTCACCAGCGCGTTTACCTGTGATGATCTCCGGCACTATTACCGATGCCTCGGGCCGCACGCTTACAGGTCAAACGACCGAAGCCTTTTACAATTCCCTTCGCCATATCAAGCCCTTATCTATCGGTCTTAACTGCGCCCTCGGGCCAAAAGAGCTGCGCCCCTACGTCGAAGAATTATCCCGTATCGCCGAATGTTATGTGTCGGCGCATCCAAATGCGGGCCTGCCGAACGAGTTTGGCGGCTACGATGAAACCCCAGAGGATATGGCGAATGTAATCGAAGATTGGGCGCGCGAAGGCATGCTCAACATTATTGGCGGTTGCTGTGGTAGCACGCCTGAACATATTCGCGTTATCCGACAAGCGGTTGAAAAATATGATCCTCGCGTATTGCCCGATATCCCCGTCGCCTGCCGCCTTGCGGGTTTGGAACCGCTCACTATCGATGCCCAAACCCTATTTGTAAACGTGGGTGAACGCACCAACGTTACAGGTTCGGCCAAGTTTTTAAAGCTGATTAAAGAAGGCAAGTTCGAGCAGGCGCTCGATGTCGCCCGTGAACAGGTTGAAAGCGGCGCGCAGATCATCGACATCAACATGGACGAAGGCATGCTCGATGGCGTGGAGATCATGCACAAGTTTTTAAACTTGATTGCCTCTGAGCCCGATATCAGCCGCGTACCCATTATGATCGACTCCTCTAAGTGGGAAGTGATCGAAGCTGGCCTCAAATGTATTCAAGGCAAAGGCATTGTTAACTCGATTTCCCTTAAAGAAGGCGAAGCGAAATTTATCGAGCAGGCGACCTTAGTCAAACGCTACGGCGCGGCGGCCATTATCATGGCATTCGACGAGCAAGGTCAGGCCGATACTAAGGCGCGTAAAATCGAAATCTGTACCCGCGCCTACCGCGTACTGGTCGATAAGGTCGGTTTTCCGCCAGAAGACATTATCTTCGACCCGAACATTTTCGCCATCGCCACAGGTATCGATGAACACGATAACTATGCCGTCGATTTTATTGATGCCATTAAAGCGATTAAGGCCACCCTGCCCCACGCAATGATCTCGGGCGGGGTATCGAACGTGTCGTTCTCCTTCCGCGGTAATAACCCTGTACGTGAAGCGATCCATGCGGTATTCCTGTACCACGCGATTAAAGTCGGCATGGATATGGGGATTGTCAATGCGGGCCAGTTAGCGATTTACGATGATATCGACCCCGAGCTTAAAGAGCGGGTTGAAAATGTAGTGCTTAACTTACCCTGCCCAGTCGAAGGCTCGAGCAATACTGAACAACTTCTTGAGATTGCAGAAAAATTCCGCGGTGATGGTTCCGCTGCGGCCAAAAAAGAAGATTTAGAATGGCGCTCATGGCCGGTCAATCAACGTTTAGCCCATGCGCTGGTGAAAGGCATTACCGAATTTATTGATGAAGATACCGAAGCCGCTCGCCAAGTCGCCTCCCGTCCGTTGGATGTGATTGAAGGCCCGCTGATGGACGGCATGAATATCGTCGGCGACCTATTTGGCTCGGGCAAGATGTTCCTGCCACAGGTGGTTAAATCGGCGCGGGTAATGAAAAAGGCCGTGGCCTACCTCAATCCCTTTATTGAAAAGGAAAAGGTCGCAGGCCAGTCTAATGGCAAGATTTTGATGGTTACCGTAAAAGGTGATGTGCACGATATCGGCAAGAATATTGTCGGCGTGGTGCTCGCCTGTAATGGCTTTGAAGTATTTGATTTAGGCGTGATGGTGTCGGTGGAGCGGATCCTTGAGGCGGTGAAAGAGCATAATATCGACATTATCGGCATGTCGGGCCTGATCACCCCAAGCCTCGATGAAATGGTGCATAACGTCAAAACCTTCCACCGTGAAGGGCTGACCATTCCGGCGATTATCGGCGGTGCCACTTGCTCGAAAATCCACACAGCAGTGAAGATTGCCCCCCATTATCCCCATGGCGCCATCTATATTGCCGATGCGTCCCGCGCCGTGCCTATGGTCAGTAAACTGGTCAATAACGAAACCCGCCAAGCGACCATTGATGAAACCTATGCCGAATACGACGATATGCGCACTAAGCGTTTATCCCAGGCCAAGCGCAAAGAAATAGTGTCACTCGAAGCGGCCCGCGAAAACCGCTGCCAACACGATTGGGCCAACTACACCCCATTCAAACCTAACGTGCTCGGTCGCCAAGTGTTTGATGATTATCCATTAACGGATTTAGTTGAGCGTATCGACTGGACGCCGTTTTTCCGCGCGTGGGAACTCCACGGCCATTATCCCGAGATTTTAAGTGACAAAATTGTCGGTGAAGAAGCGCAAAAGCTGTTCGCCGATGGTCAAGCCATGCTTAAAAAAATCATCGATGAAAAGTGGCTCACCGCCAAGGGCGTGATTGGGCTGTTCCCCGCTAATACGGTTGGCTTTGATGATATTGAGCTCTATACCGATGAGTCGCGCACCACAGTTGAAATGACTACCCATCACCTTAGGATGCAGCTTGAGCGGGTCGGTAACGATAACTTCTGTCTCGCCGACTTTGTGGCGCCAAAAGATAGCGGCGTCGCCGACTATATGGGCGGATTTGCGGTCACTGCGGGCCATGGTATCGATGAACATATCGCCCGTTTTGAAGCCAACCACGACGACTACAACGCCATTATGCTCAAATGTTTAGCCGACCGTTTAGCCGAAGCCTTTGCCGAGCGCATGCACGAGCGCGTGCGTAAGGAGTTTTGGGGTTATGCCGCCGATGAAGCGCTAGATAACGAAGCCTTAATCCGCGAGAAATACAAAGGCATACGCCCCGCACCGGGTTACCCAGCTTGCCCGGATCACACCGAAAAAGGCTTGCTGTGGGAACTGTTAAAGCCCGATGAAACCATCGACTTAAACATCACCGAAAGCTACGCCATGTTCCCCACAGCGGCAGTATCCGGCTGGTATTTTGCCCACCCGAAATCCCGCTATTTTGGCGTGAGTAATATTGGCCGCGATCAGGTGGAGGATTATGCGAAGCGTAAAGGGATGACAGTAGCTGAGACGGAGAAGTGGCTAGCACCAGTGTTGGATTATGATCCTGAATAGGGAGTGATCCAGAGTAATCTGGATCGGACTTACGCTAACGCGGTGTAAGATCGGTCTTGCGACCGAAAAGGTCGTGGGGCTTCACCCCACACCCGACCAAGGAGGACTGCTCGTCCTATCCTCCTTGGATTCTCCAAGACGCCCCTAGCGAAGTTACATGCATTAGAGACTGGCCTTAGTCTTATGGATAAATTGCTATCGCTTCCGAAGGCAACGTCCCTGTACCTACGGAAGCTAGCCGGTCATCCATGACCGGACTCACGCAATTTATTCCAACGCCCCGCGGCAACTTCGCAGGGGATGGGAGAACTTCTGTAAGGTTAACGTTAACTTTTCGCATTCAAAAAGCTATGCATGCTGGGATGGTCACCTCGGTCTCGGCATCGCAATGTGCCATGATTTAGGTGCACAAAATCTGACGCGAGGTGACCGATATGAACTATAAACTCATCAGCATTGATTTGGCAAAAACTGTCTTCCAAGTGGCTGCCTTCAATCATGACAATACCATTGCTTTTAATCGTAAAATCAACCGTTCTGCATTGCTCAATACCCTTAGGCAATGTGAACCGACATTAGTGGTGATGGAAGCCTGTTACAGTGCTAATTACTGGGGGCGGGCTATCGAAAAGCTCGGCCATACCGTCAAGCTTATCCCCGCCAGAATGGTAAAAGCCATGCTAGTCGGTAATAAAAATGACGCCAATGATGCGGTTGCCATCGGAGAAACCGCTGGCCGTCCTAAAGTGAGTCTACTTCGTCCAAAAACGGTCGAGCAGCAGGACATTCAATCTTTGCTGCGCATTCGTGAGCGCTTGGTGGAGAATCGTACCGCTAACTGCAATCAACTGCGTGGTTTCCTTGCGGAATACGGCCTGATTATCGCAAAGACTCGCCGCCAGTTGATGTTAGCCATTCCGCTCATTCTTGAAGATGCTGACAACGAGTTATCCACGGTTGCCAGAGGGTTTATTCAACGACTCTATGAGTTTCAGTTGTATTTAAATGAACAAATCGACCAGATTGCACAGGAAATATTAGCCCTTGCCCAAGCGATGCCGCTGTACTCCCTACTGCTAACCATCCCCGGTGTCGGTCCTATCGTGGCATCAACCCTATTAGCCAGCATTAATGAAGTGAATGATTTTAAAAATGGCCGGCAATTAGCAGCATGGCTAGGGCTAACCCCTTCACAGTACAGTAGCGGTACGACAAATCGGCTCGGCAAGATAACCAAGCGCGGCAATCAAACGCTCAGGCGGTTACTTATCCATGGCGCAAGAACCGTGGTGAACTGGTGCGATAAGAAAGACGACTCACTAAGCCTGTGGCTACAACGACTTAAACAACGCCAACACGTTTGCAAAGTGGCGGTCGCCTTGGCGAATAAGATGGCGCGGATGGTGTTTGTGGTGATGAGCCGCGGGCAAGCATTTGATATGGATAAGGCATGTAAAGTTGCGGCGTAATACAGCGTTTTTTGCGTAAATAGACTCAAAATGTAAATAGATAAATGTCCATCAAAGCACAACAGCGGTAATGGTATTAATGAGTTAAACGGTTTGTCTTACCCAAAACCTGATCGGGACAGTGGCCTTCGAGGTCATGTGGATGCCAAGGAGGGTAAGACGTCAATTTGGATCTCATTAGGGCGCAACAGACGCCGGATATATGTCGCAAGACCGCTAATCATTAACGACCGATACCCCGTTGTGAAAGGTAAATTATCGATTAACGTAAATGTAGTTTGAATAAAATGGGACATTGGCCTTGCTAACACCGAGGTGACCATATATGTCCTGTTATTTGACGGGGTTCCATTAAATCCGCTATGGAAGATACCAATCAACAAGTTCTTTTACCTGTTCAGAGCCATTTAAAACATCTGGCTTAAAAATTATATTATCTTCAGTGATTGAATCAATATACTCAGTTAATTCTTTGATTTCATCAGGAGGGAAACCATAGCGTATAAGTAAGGTATGAGTGGTATCATTTGTCCCATACTTCAATAACTCTATCATTTTAAGAGCGTTATTATCCTTAGTAAAATTATAATAAATAGCAAATGCCCCCATTAGAACATCTGACAAAGAAAATGAAATAACGGTATCCATATAGTCATACGTATCAAAAACGATAGCATCATAGCTAACATCTTTTACTCTTACATCAGATTTGAACAATGAAAAACTATTAACTAATGAGCTATCAGGCAATTTGTTAGCAGGTTGAGAAAATCTAGCAAAACTTGTTCTAGCTTCACCTCTTCTTGATATATGATTGTATCTTATCCCCACGATCTCCTTGAAAGATCTGCCCTGAATTATAAGGATAAAAATATCGATTGCAGTGTTAAACACATTTTTTTCACCCTCGAACAATTCTCGCCCCAAAGATATGCAGTATACATTAAATAGTGCATCTCTTAATTGTTCTCTATTTTGTTTATTGTCACTACCAAATAATTTCTCTCCGAACCCGCCAACATAAACAAGCTCAAGTATTAATTTAATGTTTTCGATAGACTCTTGCGAAGATAACCGTTCAACTTTAGACATTGGCAGATTAAACTCATTATTGAATGAGCCATCTAAGATTGAAGATATCAGTTCTTTCTCATCAGTAACCTCATCAACTTCTTGGTCTAAAATAGAAATTTCCGATAAACTAAATGAACTATTGACCCTCTCTATCAAAAGTTTTGGGTTTTTAGTATAAACATACCCGAAGTCAAACTTTAACTCCTTAGAAAGACGACCACTTCGACCAATCAAGTTTTTAAAAGCAAGCGCCTTATCCTCTTTTGATATTCCTTGCATCCTCATATTGTCTAGCCAAACAATATCAAAAGGCATATTTATACCCTGCGCTAAAGTACTAGTTGCGAAACAAATTTTAGCAAAACCAGCTCTAATAAAATCTTCAATAAGAAACCTAACATCTAATGGAACAGAACCATGATGAATTACAACCCCCTTCCTCAGCAACCAAACAAGATTTGAACGATGATTCGTTTCATTCGCACCGAGTAATTCTTCTACTTGAGAAATTATTTTAACTGCATTTTCATCTTTAACTACATTAAATTTGTCAACATATTTCCTAAAATCCTTTATGAAATCCCCTCGATATATTGAAGACTTAGATACGAAAACTAAAACAGACATTTCACCATTAAAAGCTATTGACTCAAACTTTTCATTTAATTTAATGCTATTTCTAATAAGATGACCATTCTCATAATATGGAGAAAAATAGTAGTCTTCTTTATTAGTATTCCCATAAATAAATGCTTTACCTACAGTACAATGTGGATATGACCTTGAATACGATTTCCCCTCATCCATTGAATGTTTTTTAATCTGAGCACTTGGATTATCAACAAATGGGTGTGCAAATATTAATTTCGCATTAGGAAAGAACTTTTGTACACGGCGAACAAAAACATCAAAAATTACGCCTCTCTCTTTTTCCTCTGAAACTTGCGCTTCATCAAAGAAAAAAAGTGAAATATTCAATTTTAAGTTTTCAGAAAATAACTCTCTAGCTCTTTCTGGGGTCAATACAAATATTCTTCTTAATTTACGAATCTTAAAAACACAATCAACGAAAGAAGATATCATCACTGACTTATCATTTTTGAAACGTTCTCTTATAGTTTTTATATATTCTGCAATTAAGGCTCTCGATGGTACAATTATGACGCTATCACCTTCAATTTCATATATATAATCTCTTAAAGAAAATGACTTACCTGCACTAGTAGGCGCAGAAATTGACACAAACTGTTGGTCTTCTATCGCATTTCTAACGCTAGCTTGAACAGGGGTTAAGTATTCTCTATATTGTTTCTTATGAGTTTCACCTACACCAGACAAAAGAAATGCAAAAAGATCATTAGGTTTGATATTTTTGTAAAAAAGGCCTAACACTGACAATATTTTTTCTTCATATTCGCGAAAAATTATTGGATAAAATATTTTATAATATGTAAGATTCTCTAAAACCTTACTATCAATAGGCCCTTCTTTATGTAGTTTATTTATAATTTCACACAAACCATCTCTTGCATCATATTCAGTACTTATATTTTTTATACTTAACATTTAACACCAACCACATATACCATTCTGGAGTTATTCATCAAGTCTGATCCCCTTACGCTTTCAATAGCATTTCTCATTATGGAACTTGTATCTTTTGAATTTATCGAAAAAGCTACAACAACACCAAATTTATCACTATCTAAATTCTCGATAGACTTACTACCTGTTAAGTTTATCAAATGGACTCGATCCCTTAAGTGTTTTTCCTCTTTAATAAACCGAGAGGCCTGTGGTATAGCTTCACCATGAGGATTAATACTTCCAGAATATTTTGCTTCTCCAAAATTAATTAGATCCCCTTTACACTCGGTATGAAAATCAAATCCTTCATTTTGCTTTTTTTGTGGCTTCCATATTTCAGCAATTGGTAAAGCTCTATGTTCAAAAATTAGTTCAAGTGCACGTGTTGATCCGATAGATACCATTACCTCGCCGAACTCAGCATTCAATGAATTTCGATCTGTAACATTTCTAAATATATTAACGAGCGCATCAGCAGTTTCACGGGCCGTATATTGATATGAGCGCTTTGTCCCTATATCCATATTCAACATCCAAGATGTATCAAGCACAGATAATGTTAATTTTTCAGCAATACATTGCAAGTCTTCAATAGTCACAACACAAGCTTTAATAGTTCCATCTTCAGTGTAATTGATATGCTTGCATCCCCATTCATGATCCTGCTTTTCCATTAACAACTGCCTCACCCTTTATTTTTAACATTAATAAATAAAATTGTTATTGAAATCATCTCAAAAACATCAAAAGATCGGACTGGCACATTTTTATGCCTTAACAATCAACCAATAACACCTGAGCCGAAGGAATACATCATCCCCTCGGAGTTGCCGCAGGGCATTTGCGTTTGTTGCGTGAGCGAGGCATGGATGCCGAGATAGCGTCAGTCGAATCAGGGACGAGCGTCTGACGCGGTAGCATTAGAACGCTTAATGCCCAAGGGGCTTTCAACTCCGTTAGGGACGCCGGGGGATTTCCAAAAGGGGAACAGGCGCTTTTCCCCTTTTGGTCGGGTGTGGGTTGAAGACCCACGACCTTAAACTTTTCTCGGCCGACAGGCCGCAAAAACAAAAGCTCCTCCATGGCTACCGCACTTGGCCAACACCCATTAGCCAAGGGATTGCACTGCTCTTTTATAGATTCTAGGTTCTAGCGCCTTGCGCCCAGAGACTTATCGCATATTGTTCAGGAGGTGTTTCTCGCGAAATAAAGACACATCTTCCTGATGCAAGTGAACTTAATCGTGGTCACGATTAAGTTTCATCCTTGTTAAAACTTAAGATAGCGTTCTGATTAAATCATGTCTACTACTTTCATATTAAAAATTAGATAGTTAAGTAGTAGCTAATTTGGTAACTGCCTTGCCAATCTAGGCTAATAACACCTTAACCAACGGAGATAGATGAACTTCTGTGGCATTAGAGTTCACTTTTCGCATTGAAGAGCTTCGCCTGTCCGGTCTCTTTGGTCTCTTTGGTTATGCCAGCTATCTTTTCCACAAGCAAGTGACCCAATAAAAGTTACAATAGGTGGCACAACTATTTGATCTGTGACATCCGTTTGTACGTACTTAAAAGCACCTATTACCAACTATACTGTGCAACATAGCAGCAAAAAATGCCCCCATGATCCGCAGTGGAAACCAATATGTTCATATTTAATAAGCGTTTAAAAGAGGAAATCGAGCAGTTGAAAGAGGAATTACTTTCAATGCAACAGGTAAGGGAAAGCCTAGACAACGAGATGTTAGCATTAACACTTGATTCAAAAGGAAAAATTACCACCGCAAACGCACATTTCACTAATGACATGTTGTTTCAGAGAAACTCACCCGTGGGTCGAGAGCTAACCGATCTCGTGCCATTACGAGCCAGAAATACTAACCACTATAAGCTAATGTGCAATGCATTAACCCGCGGTGAGCATTGGGCTGGCGCCCTGCAAATCATAAAAGGTGACGGTGAAGAGGCATGGCTACGGGCAATTGTACAGCCAGTAAAAAACGCTAAAGGCCAAGTTAAGCATATATCCGTATATGCAAATGATCTGACCCGTACCATCAAAAACTCCCAGGAACATGAAGATTTAACCCAAGCATTGCAGCGCTCTACGGCAGTGATTGAGTTTAATTTGGAGGGCATAGTCCTCGCGGCTAATGATAATTTTTTACAGGCTATGGGGTATAGTCAAAACCAAATTATTGGTAAGCACCATAGGATGTTTTGTGAACCTGAAGAATATAATTCACTGGAATATAAAAAGTTTTGGGAACAACTTCGCCAAGGTAAATATGTTGCGAATCGCTTTAAACGTATAGACAGCTATGGACGAGAGGTTTGGCTAGAGGCCTCATACAATCCGGTTTTTGATAGCTATAAAACTCTCTATAAAGTCGTGAAATTTGCAACGGTAATCACTGAGCAGGTCAATCGAGAGCGAGCCATATCCGAAGCTGCCGATATCGCCTACAGCACATCAAAACAAACGGATGATATGGCACAAATGGGCAGCAAAGTGTTGCAGGAAACCGTTGGAGCTATGCATAAACTGGCCGACCAAATGGATATTGCCGCCCAAGGAATTGCCGCCTTAGATAAACAATCGCAAATAATTGGTGAACTGGTAAAAAGTATTAGCGGCATTGCTGATCAAACCAATCTACTGGCCCTGAATGCGGCAATTGAAGCGGCACGGGCGGGTGAACAAGGACGTGGATTTGCAGTTGTGGCCGATGAAGTTCGACAACTCGCCTCTCGTACCAGTAAGGCAACGGAGGAAATCGTCGAAGTGGTTTCACAAAACCAAAAGTTAACCGAAAATGCGGTTAACATGATTGAAGAAGGGAAAAAACAAGCACAACACGGATTAGCACTTTCCACCCAATCCGGCGAGGTCATGTCAGATATCCAAGATGGTGCACAAAAAGTTGTAAATGCCGTAGGGCAGTTCACCAACCATCTAACAAATTGATTTTAAATAAATAATCATCAATTAATTTTGATCGTTAGCTTTTAAGAACAGGCCCACAACACCATAGTCAATGGGGATGCCAGAAGTGGCACTGTTGCACCAGTGACCTACTAAAACATGGATGTTTTAGAAGGTCACTGGGGTGGGCTAGCTAATATAAGAGCTAATACAAGGGAATGCTAAAGCCTGCGACAGGCAATGGGTTCGCACTGTTACATTGCAGCGATAATATTGCTAATTCACGACAGCCAGCGAACCAGCAATATCATCAAATGTGGGCCATAACCTAAAACCTTGGCCGCACTCCCCAAATTCCCTTTTGCAATTCGGCAATCCCTAACCCTGTAGATACTTAGCAAAATACGCTAGGGTTCGCTCCCAAGCCAATTCCGCCGTTGGCGCATCGTATCTGGCGGTGGAATCATTATGAAAACCATGGTTCACCTTAGGGTAAAGATAAGCGATGTAATCGGCATTATTGGCTTTAAGCTGGGCTTCATACTCAGGCCAAGTATCATTAATACGTTGATCTAGCTCGGCAAACTGCAGCATCAGTGGCCCTTTGACTCGAGTGCGCAGCTCATTCGCTGCTGGAGTGCCATAGAAAGGCACGCCCGCGTTTAGTTCATCTGGAATCGCGGCGGCCAGCATATTGACTATATAGCCGCCAAAGCAAAAGCCCACGGCGCCGAGTTTGCCATTGCTCTGGGGATGCGCCTTTAAAAAACGGGCGGCGGCGATAAAGTCCTGCTCAATTTTGGCCCTGTCTAAACTGCTTTGCATGGCGCGGCCCGCATCATCATTACCGGGATAGCCACCAAGGGAATAGAGGGCATCGGGGGCGAAGGCGATATAACCCTTGGCCGCTAAACGGCGGGCCACATCTTCGATATAGGGATTAAGGCCACGATTTTCATGCACTACTAATACTACCGCCGCTTTTTTAGCGGGATCTAAGGTCTTAGGATCCCCCGCTGCGGCCCCCGGCACTAATAATGCGCTTGGCACTACCAAATAGCCTCGCCCCTCGCCATACCCCTCGGGGGATGGAAACTTCACATAACTGGCCTGAATATTGGGATCGTTAAAGGACACTTGCTCGGCAAGGGCGTAGTTGGGCAGGAGTGCGCCCGTCAGGGTCGTCATAGTAAACCCTAGGGCGACTAGCCCTGCAAGGCGAGCCATAAACTCACGGCGGTCGATAATTCCGTGGGCATATTCGTCATACCAGTTAAAGGCTTCCTGGGGGATAGGTTGGGAAGGTGGCGTTATTAATTCAGACTTTTCGTGTGGGCTCATCGTTCTCTCTCCATTGAACAAGCTAACCACAGGTAGTTATCTTCCCTAGCTTGTGAGTAATTTGGCTGCGTTAACAAGAGTAAAGGATGAAGGCTTATCAGGGCAATCGGCTTTGTGTCACAGAGCAAACAATTATCGACTCGTCCAATAGTCAACTTATGACTGATCTTAGCCTGATATGGGGGTGAGCTTTTTATTCCAAAGGCGTTTTTTTGTGTATAATGTCGCCAATTTACAAACGAATAAGTTTACATTTCAATAATATAAGTTGCCGATGGAGTTCAGATGGCTATAGGGATATGCAGGGTAATTTGCACCACTATCACGCTCACGCTCACGCTTGGGTTAACGGCTTGCGATAATTCGCTTTCAAGCAAGTCAGCTAGCATCCCCACTCAAAGTGAATATCAGATCATTTCCACCGTAAGCCTCAATGATGGCTTTGAAACCCGCAAAGTAATGCAGGCGCGATTGCTGCTGGATTACCAATTGCAAGATGCAGCAGGTAAAGCGGCAAGCTTAACAGCGCCGTTAACCCATAACGCCCACTTTTTTCTCCAACCTAACCTGTTGCAAATAAGCGACTATGGCATGCCCATTCCGGTGAGTAATATCGACCCTAAAAGCCAGTCTAATGAAATCGTACAATTGGTTAAAGACGGCTTTAATGTGGAGTTCAGCAAAGGGGAAGTGCGACAGCTAACGCCCATCGCGAAGGCGGATCAAAAAGATATCATAGAGTTATTTGAGCACTGGATTAATCTTAATAGCTTGTTTAAACAAGCCCCAACCTTGCCCGTGGCGCTCGAGCCTAGGGTCGGTTATAGCATTAGCGCCCCCATGGACGCGCGCCTAACTTGGACGGTTGAGCAAGTAACCGAAGATAAGTTATTTGCGGTAGTACAAGGTGAGAAAGACAACTTTAAGGCCTATGGCAAGTTTGAGCTTAACCGCAAAACAGGCTGGTTAGAGAGCATGGCGTTTTTTCAACAGGAAGAGAGCAAAGGCAGTACCCTCACCCGCCGCATCGCCATGGCGCCCAAGGATAGCCCTTATGTCATGAACATACTTTGGCATGCCGATGCTAACTACGATGCCGAGCGTGATATAGATGATCTGCAAAAAGAGCTGTACCCCATAAGCGATGTACCTCGGGAATATAAAGCCCATGATAAGGAGTTTATAGAATCCTTATTATCTGATCAGCAAGGTATTTTTGATAATATTGGCCCATGGGGCGCTGACACGCCAGAAGTGCTGCAATTGCGCTTTGTGCATAATATGAGCCCGCACTATGTGGTGGCCAATGTGCAGTATGAAGACTTAGCCGCCTTTGATGCTAGCGGAAATCCGATAGACATTGATTTCTGGCAGCACAGCAAAGGTGTGGCGATGAATTTCAACCGCTCGATTGAGTCTTCGGTGGATCTTATCGCCACAGGCTGGGACAACACCGCCGATAAACTCAAACAGATAGACCATATCAGCGCCAAGCTGACCCTTATCCCCGAAAGCAATAAAATAGTTGAAAAGTCGTGGGATGAACTGGTCGCCACTCCCTATACCTTTGGCGATGCGAGCCTCACGATTCAGGTGCTCGACGCCGAGGCAAAGCTATTTAAAGTCGTGACAAAGCAGAGTAAGACTAAAAACATTAACCTTCCTTTTCAGCAATTTAAAGGAAAGATGGCCGAAGCCCGTCGCGATGGTGATTATCCCAAATGGTTAACGGTGACGGATAAGGAACTGCTGGGGGAATTAATCGGTGTCGATGATCCCCATCATCTTAGCACCCGCGCCCTGCTACTTAAGCTAGATGAGATCCCTAAAACCGTTGTCGTCATTGAGCAGCAGCCACAGCCGGAGTTAAGCCAAACCAAGAACATCCGCTTTGTGAGCTTTACCGACTACAACCAAAATCTGGCTAATCCCCTAAGCGAGTTTGGCGATTCGAGCCTCAATAACTTCCTCTATCAAGATCTTGAGCCATCAAACGCCGAAATCAGTGCGATCCAAGGGATAAAACCTGAGACTGAAAATGGCCATAATCTGCATATATCCATGTCAGCCGCATTAGCGAGTGCCTGTAAACCTGAAATAGAACAAGGTTTTAAAGAGGGGAAACACGAAGTCACTTGGCTGTTTGAGCACAATGCCCCAAACGGACCAGCCTATACCCTGATGACGCCCGACCGCGAGCGGCAATTTTTCTACGATAAACACATCCAAGGTAAGATCCATTGCCAAGGTGATATCAGTTGGCAACCCTTAGAGCAGGCCGCTAATCCACGTCCTTGGTTAATCGATTTGCAAGCTTGGCTAACAAAAACCGGTTATGGCAATGAGCCGAGTAAAGATCTTAAGAACTACTTTAAAGTCGAGGATGCCCAGGGCAAAACCTTAACGATTCGACTGCCCGAAAATGCCGAACTACGGATTAAAGAGGCACTGGTCGATGGCCGCTATTTAAGTGTCGCAGGCCCTGCCGCTAAGGTGAGTTATATGACGCTCTCTCAAAACCCCGTCGACATCCCCTATGAATTCACCTTTAAGCCTTTGCCATAAGGAGCCGTTATGCGTCTATATATATTAAAACTGCTCCTTGGAGCACTCGTACTTATCAGTGCTAATGCCAATGCAGACAATGTGCTACTCGATGAACATTGGAATGTCGTCAAAGATAAAAAACTGGCTCGTTACTATTTAAAGCAATCGACTGACGTTATCGACGGAAATTATAAGGCCGAGATTTATTACAAAAACAAAGACATGCTTTTCTGCGCCAGCGCCCTCGCCGATAACAAAATCGGTAAAACACTCGCGAGCGAACAATTTCGCGGTGCTTATCAATGCTATTTTGAGGATGGCAAGCCCTACGAACAAGGCTTTCGCAACGAGCAAGGTCAACTTCATGGCTTGCTTAAACAATATATCGCAACCGGTCAATTGTATGTTGAATCACACTATGAAAATGGTGTTAAACAAGGCCTTGAAACGGGTTACTGGGAAGGTGGGAATATCCGCTACAAAACGACCTATAAAGATGGCAAAGAAGTCGGTATAAGCGAGCTTTTTGATAGCGAGGGCAAGCTTAGGGGCAAGGTCTGTAATAGTGGCACTTGTGTTACCCAGTACTATGACAATGGTAACTTACACCTCGAAACCCCAATGGTAGATGGGCTCACACATGGCAACGAAACAAACTGGGCGCTTGGTAAAATTATCTCGACTCAAGCTTATGTTAAAGGGAAGAAACACGGGGATTACTTCGAATATTTTGACGATGGCAAGGTAAAGCGCCACTACCGCTATCACAATGACTATAAAGTCGGTGAACAGCTGGATTACTTTAATAATGGCCAGATAGCCCAAAAGGAAATCATAGAGGCGCCATGGAATGTGAAGTTATCGGTTAAATACAATGAAAAGGGCGAAATGCTCAGTTCAATCGAAGAAAAACACCAAGACAACAACTGGGTTTACCGTAAGCATCAACGCTTTAATGACGGTCAACTTACCGCTAACATAGAAGAAGACAAGCTTAAAAAATGGGTTCTCAACGAAATATTTGAGCAAGGTGAGTTAATTAGCCGCAGCGAACATATCGATAACCAATTGACAGGTTTATATCTGCAAACCCTAAACCGTAGTCAAACTGTAAAAGTGATTACCCGCGAGTATTTTAAAGAGGGTAAACGCGAAGGCCCCTACGAGATGCTGAAAATTAACCATGAGACAGGGAAACAGTGGGTGGCCGAGCGCGGCCAATATGCCAATGACAAGCCCGTTGGCGCTTGGAAGAAACAACAAGAAGATGCCACCCTCACCTTTAGCTATGATGCCCAAGGCGAGCTCGATGGTGAGTTCCGTAATGAGACAAGTTCTGGGCAATTGCTTGAATTAATAAACTTTAACCATGGCAAACCCGAAGGATTAGTACAACGCTACGCCACTGACGGCCAATTGTATGAAAAGGGCGAATACCGCAATGGGCAACAGGATGGCGACTGGGTGTACACCCATGGTGAGTTCGGTTTCGATCCAAGACCAAATCCTGAGAGACACTATTGGTACGGACGCTTTGACCAAGGTAAACAAGTCGGCCACTGGGAACTGCGTAATACCGAAGACTATGTGCTTGAAATAGCGAATTATGACGAGCAGAGCAGGCTTCATGGTAAACAATACGAGTTTAGGGATAATGGCTGGATAGAAGTGATCAATAACTTCCATCATGGCGAGTTTTTAAATCGGGAAATACCGCCGCCTGTGATTACCTCGGACCATGTTTTCCCTATTTTTTAGCCTAAGCATTTGAGCTTATGTATTTGAGCTTAAGCATTTAAGCTTAAGCCCATTAGCTAAAACCCATGACTAAAAACTCACTATTTGAAACTTAAGCGCTGTGCACTATCTAGAGTGCACAGCCAATAGATATCCCCAGCAGGAATCCTTTATTGGTGCCGACTTAGCGGCCTTAAGCAGGTAAATTGCAGCATATTCAATAAGCTATAATTTAGAACCAATGGCGCCAAACGCACTAAAAGCAAAGGTATTTATGCCAGAATGGACTTCTGAATAAAAAAGCGATCAAGTTCAAACTTTTGCTTCTAACCCCAAATCTAAAAGAAGTTTCATGCAAAGTGTGCCATAACCAATGTCTATACTAGCGGCCCTTTTTCGATTTGGACAAACTGCCTATGAAGACATTTATGAAAGACGAGTTCGCCCTGCTACTGGGAATACTGACCTTAGTATTCTTTAAAACCGGTGGTGAAAGCTTACTTGCCGATGGCACTGCCCTCTCAACCTATATCCCAGTATCACTCGCCCTGTTAGGCATAGTAACTTGGGCGATATTCTCAGTGGTACGCCACTCTGATGCGCTCGCGATTAAGCTTGGCGATCCCTATGGCACCTTAATCTTGACCCTATCGGTGATTTCACTCGAAGTGGTGATGATCTCCTCTGTTATGTTAACGGGTGAGCCTAACCCTGTGATGGCCCGTGATACCATGTTCGCCGTCGTCATGTTAATTATCAATGGATTAGTCGGATTCACCCTATTGCTTGGCGGCTGGCGTTATCACACTCAACACTTTAATTTAGATGGGGTCAAATCCTACCTAGTGGTGATTATTCCCCTTGCCCTGCTCTGTTTAGTGCTACCCAATTTTACCGAAGGCGGCACTATCGGCGGCATGTCTAAGCCTATGTCTTGGATGCTGATCATTATTTCGATTCTGCTCTATGGCATCTTTTTAGTGACTCAAACTAAAAGCCATAGCCATTTCTTTGTCGATGCCGATCATGAAGACCATGAGGAACACCACGGCATACTGCGCAGTAATGCTTACCATACGATGCTATTAATTGGCTACTTACTGGTGGTCATCTTGCTAGCAAAAACCTTAGCTATGCCAATCAATTACTCAGTGGCCTCTCTCGGTGCACCACCAGCATTGGGTGGTTTTATTGTGGCCTGCTTGATTTTATCCCCCGAAGCTGTGGGAGGCTTTAAGGCCGCGTTAAACAATCAATTACAGCGGGCGATGAATCTCTATTTTGGCTCAGTGCTCGCCACCATTGCCCTTACCGTTCCAGCGGTGCTGATTGTAGGTAGCGTGATAAATCAAGAGGTTCATTTAGGCCTAGCGCCTGCGGATATGGTACTACTTGTGACGAGCTTGATGGTTTGCAAGGTGAGTTTTAGCAGCGGTCGAACCAATGCGTTACATGGCGCGACCCATATAGTGCTGTTTATTGTTTATCTATTCTTAATGTTCGAACATGCCTAAACTTTCTTAAATCTAAGGCCGAGCGTGATTTATTTGCGCCTCGGCTTTACGCTTTTGTCATCAAGATTGATCCGCAGTAAGAGCACAAACCAGACTAAAGCGCCAACAACAAACCAGATAAAAATCCACACTAACTTATTGCCATTACGAACCTCAAATGGCTCAAATTTTGGCATAAAAATCGTTTGGTGCTCAGCTTGATAAAGCGGGCTTTTTTGTGCGGCCACAAGCAACTCTGAACGAAGAGAGGATGGGGCTAATCGTTCAAGGTAAACAAAATTCTGGGGATCCAACTTATTAAACTCATTGAGGGATTTAGCCAAAAACGCTTTGTATTGCGCTTCTTTCTCGTTGGGTTCAAGTTGATTACTAATCTCCTGCTGATAAACCTTACCATACCAAGCGAGGGCCTTAGCATGCCAACTATCTGCACGCTCAGCAAAAATGGGGATGGCTATATACAATGCCATATTTAAATGACTGCTATGTTTACCCGTAACCTCTAGACTTCGTTGCACACCAATTTGCGTCTTATCAATATACGATTGCTGTAACTGATAATACTGAGTGTTTTTATGGAGATACAATTCCTGTATCGATGTTAATTGCGTTAACTTACCCATGGCAGTCTTAAGATATTCCTGCGCAACGATGCAAGGAACAGCCATTAATTGCACAGCGATCAATAAATAGAAAAAGCGCACATTGTCTTTAACAAACTTGAGCCTTTTTAACCTAGGTCTGATATAAATTATTGATAATAGCCAAGACAGTATCTGCGGCAGCCACACATTAACGATATCTTCATCTAGGCTAAAAAACTCAAGGTTAACCAATAACAGCCAATGGACAAAACTGTAACCAGAAACAAATAACAGACTGATAAATAAGAAGGGAAAATAGATAAGTTGAATTTTTTTTAAAAAATACATCCACACGAATTTCATCCTTGAGAACAAAAAATAACAACTATGGTACGCTAAAATTCAGCATGAATTTACCAAAATTGATTATAAACTCAAAGCGTTAAAACATAATAGACCAGATTGATTGCTCATCTGGCCTATTAAATTGGTACTTTTATAAAGCTGCTGCAACCGAGAAACTAGGTCTCACTCAACTTAGCAAATTGCTGGCTACGTTGTTTCTTGTATTGCTTAGCTTCCGCAGGGATAGGCGTCACTTTGCCCGTTTCTAACCAATGGCGCAAACGGTTAGCATCGGCGACATGGGTGTACTTGCCATAGGCATCGAGTACCACAAAAGCAACCTGACGCTTCGCCATTTCGGTACGCATCACAAGGCAATGTCCAGCCGCATTAGTAAAACCGGTTTTAGTCAGATGAATGTCCCAGTTATCTTTGTAAACCAAACGGTTAGTATTTCGAAAATCTAAACTGTATTTGGGTTTACCGAAGGTGACCGTTTTCTTTTCAGTCGAACTGAGCTGACCTAACATGGGATAGCCTTGACTGGCTTTAAGCAACACCACTAAATCCTTGGCACTGGAAACGTTCTTTTCAGACAATCCTGTTGGCTCAACATAACGGGTATTTTTCATCCCTAATGCTTTGGCTTTAGCATTCATCGCCTTGATAAAGGCCTTATGTCCACCGGGATAATGGTGGGCAAGACTGGCGGCAGCGCGGTTCTCAGATGACATCAATGTCAGTAATAACATTTCTTTACGGCTAATCACACTGCCGATACGCACCCGCGAGTAAACACCGCGCATTTCTTTGGTGTCATTAATATTGATGGCCAGTTTTTCATCCATAGGCAATTTAGCATCTAGGGTTACCATGGCGGTCATCAGTTTAGTCACCGAGGCTATCGGTCTTACCGCATCGGGATTACTGGAATAGAGCACTTCATTGGTTTTAAGATCGACCACCAGTGCACTATTGGCGGCCACTTCCTGCTTAGCAGGGGCCTTTTTAGCGGCGCTGGTTTTAGTAGCGCTGGTTTTAGTGGCGGTGCTTTTTGTAGTGACAGAGGCCAAATCGGCAGAATACGCTGTCGCGGCAACAGTTAAACTGCTGCATACCAAGATAAAACTACCAAGCAGAGAAGGGATCTTCATGTAGAGTTCACTGAGTCGTTAATAAGTCAAATGTGCTACGGCACAGGGTTGAGGTTAAGTATAAGAGGTCTATGGTGAAAGGCATAGAACACAACTCGACTTTTATCAGTAATATCAGCATTTTTCGCCAACTACTTCACAAAAAAGTAACAGCTGAAATAGTTGAACTAAGCGAATAACCAAGCATCTAGATGTAGACTTTTTACTTACCTAAGCAACTAACACTGCAAAAATGATTTTTAGCAGTAGAAAACTTCAATCAAAAGGCTTGATGGCCTTTTTAATTCAAAGATGAAGAGATTCTTCCTATACGCATTTCCCTCGCGGTAATCAGTTAACTAAGTGGATCTTCCAAAACAAAAAACCAGCCATTTGGCTGGTTTTTTACTTAAGGGCTAAGGTCAAGTTAGCCGTTAAATTGGCTCGGTAAGCTTAGGCCTGTGGGCGCATCGCTGGGAACAGAATCACATCACGGATAGTGTGAGTATTAGTGAATAGCATCACTAAACGGTCGATACCTATACCTTGGCCCGCTGTTGGCGGTAAACCGTGTTCCAATGCAGTGATGTAGTCTGCATCGTAGAACATAGCTTCGTCGTCACCGGCGTCTTTGGCATCAACCTGCGCCTTAAAGCGGCTGTCTTGATCTTCAGCATCGTTTAACTCGCTAAAGCCGTTAGCCACTTCACGGCCACCGATGAAGAATTCAAAACGGTCGGTGATGAAATGGTTGTCATCGTTACGACGGGCCAGTGGTGAAATGTCCGCTGGGTAGCCAGTGATGAAGGTCGGTTGCATTAACTGCCATTCAGCGGTTTCACCGAAGATTTCTTCAAGCAGCTGACCACAGGTCCAGAACTTCTCGATCTTAATGCCAAGGCTAGTTGCCAATTCACGCATAAATTCGAGATCTTTCACTTGCTCGTAGGTCATGGCTTGGATAGTCGCGTTGTCAGGATTGTACTTCTGAATCGCTTCTAACATGCTCAAACGGGCATATGGGCCACCGAAATCGACCGTGTGCTCGCCGTAGGGCATTTGCGCGCTACCTAAGAGTTCAATCGCGATAGAGCTTAACAGTTCTTCGGTTAAGTCCATCAGATCTTTGTAGTCTGCATAGGCCATATAGAATTCCATCATAGTGAATTCTGGGTTATGGCGTGGCGACAGACCTTCGTTACGGAAGTTACGGTTGATTTCGAACACACGCTCAAAACCACCTACCACTAAACGCTTGAGGTATAACTCTGGCGCGATACGCAGGTACATTGGCATGTCCAGCGCATTGTGGTGCGTGATAAATGGACGGGCTGAAGCGCCGCCTGGGATCACGTGCATCATTGGGGTTTCAACTTCCATGAACTCTTTTTTGATCATGAAGTTACGGATAGCAGCAACCACTTTAGAACGCATTACGAAGGCTTGACGAGACTCTTCGTTAACGATCAAGTCAACGTAGCGTTGGCGATAACGGGTTTCTTGGTCGGTTAAGCCGTGGAATTTTTCAGGCAGCGGACGCAGTGCTTTAGTCAGCAGTTGGTACTCTTCCATATTGACATACAGATCGCCTTTGCCAGACAAGTGCAACTGACCGGTTACGCCGATGATGTCACCGATATCCAGACCTTGGTAACGATCCTTTAGATCCGCTTGAACGCCCTTTTCAGCGTAGGCTTGGATACGACCAGACACGTCTTGGATCACGAGGAATGGGCCACGTTTTGCCATGATACGACCAGCGATGCTGGTTTTAAAACCTAAGGCTTCGAGTTCTTCCTTAGTGTTTTGACCGTATTTCTCCTGTAACTCAGCCGCTTTATGGGTGCGACGGAAGGTATTAGGGTGAGCATTAGCGCTACAATTTGGGCGAATGCTGTCTAGCTTGGCACGACGCTCGGCGATCAGTTTGTTTTCATCTTGTACTTGTTCAGTCATCTTATTTCTCGTCTATACCTTTGAATTGATTACAGCCCTGATTTCAAACTGGCTTCGATAAATCGGTCCAGATCGCCATCGAGTACCGCTTGGGTATTGCGCGTCTCCACGCTAGTACGTAAGTCTTTAATACGGGAATCGTCTAATACATAGGAGCGAATTTGACTGCCCCAGCCGATGTCAGATTTAGCATCTTCGGCCGCTTGCTTTTCAGCATTTTGCTTATGCATTTCGAGTTCGAACAGTTTGGCTTTTAACTGCTTCATCGCCGAATCTTTGTTCTTGTGCTGTGAACGGTCGTTCTGGCACTGCACCACGGTATTCGTCGGTAAGTGGGTAATACGTACCGCAGATTCGGTTCGGTTAACGTGCTGACCACCGGCACCCGAGGCACGGTATACGTCGATACGTAAGTCAGCAGGATTGATATCTATGGTGATATCGTCATCAATCTCTGGGTAAACGAATACCGAGCAGAATGACGTATGGCGGCGGCCCGAGGAATCGAAGGGCGATTTACGCACTAAACGGTGCACGCCGGTTTCGGTGCGTAACCAACCGAAGGCATATTCACCGGTGAATTTAATGGTCGCGCCTTTAATACCGGCCACATCACCGTCGGTCACTTCCATCAGCTCAGGGCTAAAACCGTGGGCATCGCCCCAACGCAGGTACATACGCAGTACCATGTTGGCCCAATCTTGGGCTTCGGTGCCACCACTGCCAGACTGAATGTCTAAGTAACAGTTTGAGGCGTCCTGCGGACCGGAGAACATACGGCGAAATTCGAGTTCGGCCAAACGACTTTCTAAATAATCCAGCTCTTTGGAGGTTTCATTGAAGGTATCTTCGTCATCTTCTTCAACTGCCAGCTCGAGCAGCCCTTCGACATCCTCAAGACCAGTGTCCATATCGTCGATAGTTTTCACTACGGCTTCGAGGTTTGCACGCTCTTTACCTAGGGCTTGGGCGCGTTCTGGGTCGTTCCACACATCGGAACTTTCAAGCTCACGGGTGACTTCTTCTAGACGCTCATGTTTAGCATCGTAGTCAAAGATACCCCCTAAGAAGCTGCGTACGCTCGGCAAGCTCCTTAATTTTGAATTTTACTGGATTAACTTCAAACATGAATTTTCAACTTTCTTTATTTGGCCGCTTTAATTGATCTTCCATTAAAGGAGGCGGTGATTAACAGTATGCAACCGCGGATTTTAACCTAACAACGCCTGTAAACCTAGGCCACAGCGTTTATTAAATGGGATTTAACCGATTATTTTCCAACCATAATAGCCACAGCCCTCGGGGGAAGACTAACAAAGATCCTTTAGCAAATACCGTGATCTTAAGTGAATTTAGCCGAACAATTTTGGGAACACGCCTAAAAACGGTTTAACTATCAATAACAATCCCGATTAGGTGCCCGATATATGCCAAACAAGTCACAAAAATCGAGTAACAAAACCCCGCCAGAGCACAGTCTCGAATGAGTTTGTGATACAAGCTGCAATTCAGTATCAAACTTCCCCCGCCCATAAGCGTCTTCTAAAACAGTCTGGGTATACTCGACGCGACCTAAGCCTGCGGCCCAGCGCCATTGCAGCAAGTACCCTACAAATATAAAAGGCCATGGGATGATAGAACTTCAAATTGATGATCAACGAGTCGTGTCGACCAAGCCAACCGACACACTACTAGAAGTGGCGCGGGCGGCGGGTATTGCTATCCCCAGTTTATGCGAACAAAGTCCAGCCTCAAGGGAGCTCGCCCTTGAGCCACATTCGGATAAACAAGCCTGTAATTTGTGCCTGGTCCAAATTGAAAATGCCGATGCCAGTCTGCGCTGCGTTCGCGCCTGCGAAACCCAAGCCGAGACGGGGATGCGGGTCATTACCCAATCGGAATTTCTCAGTAAAAAACGCCAACAGGCCCTGTCTAAGATCCTAAGCGATCATTTTGCCGACTGTGAGGCGCCCTGCCAGCAAGCCTGTCCCGCTGGGGTCGATGTACAAAGCTACCTTTACCATATCGCCCAAGGCAACCACAGCGAAGCGGTCAAAGTCATTAAACAAACCCTGCCGCTGCCGCTATCGATTGGCCGAGTGTGTCCCGCCTTTTGCGAGACCGAATGTCGCCGCGGACTCGTCGATGAGCCCATTGCCATTCGCCAGCTTAAGCGCCACGCCGCAGATCTGGATTTAGCCGAGGGTGAAAATGGCGGCATGAGTTATATGCCTCCCCGCCTTGCCGATACAGGTAAAAAAGTGGCCATTATCGGCGCGGGTCCTGCGGGGTTAAGCACGGGATATTACTTATCAAACCAAGGCCATAGTGTGGAGATTTTTGAAGCTATGCCACAGGCTGGCGGCTGGTTACGCTATGGTATTCCCGAATATCGTTTACCTAAGGCGATTCTCGATAAGGAAATTGAGCTGCTGTGTCGTAATGGTTTAACCATTCATACCCAGACTCGCCTCGGCCATGAAATCCAATTAAAGCAATTAGTGAATGATTTTGATGCCGTTTGTCTCGCCATTGGCGCCCAAAAGGCCGTGCCTATGGATTACCCCGGCAGCACACTCGCCGGTTGCTACCTTGGGGTGGATTTCCTAAAAGATCATTGCCTAGATAAAAAACTCAAACTCGGCAAGAAAGTGGCCGTGATTGGCGGCGGCAATACCGCCATAGATTGTGCCAGAACCGCGGTGCGTGAGGGGGCAGATGTCACCTTAATCTACCGCCGCACCCGCGCCGAAATGCCCGCCGAAGCCTACGAAGTACACGAGGCCGAAGTTGAGGGGGTGAAGTTCCACTTTTTAACCAATCCGCTTGAAAACCACAGCGATGCCAACGGCAGAGTCCAGTCGGTAACCTTCAGCAAAATGGCCCTCGGCGAAGCCGATGCCTCGGGCAGACGTGCGCCAGTGGATACCGGCGAAACCTTTACCCAAGACTTTGATACTGTGATCGCCGCGGTATCACAGACCCCAGATATGGGCTTTTTGCAAGATCACCAAAGCCAACTCAGCCAAGGCACACTCGCCCTCAGTCGCTGGAATACTTTTATTGGCTGCGAACATACTATGTCAGCAGGTGTTGAAAAACTCTTTGTGATCGGCGACGCCAGACGCGGCCCCGCCACCGCCGTTGCCGCCATTGGCGATGGACACAAGGCGGCACAGGCCATAGATAAAATGTTAACTATTGGCTTAAGTTGCAAGCTACATGCTAAGGAATTTAATTCGACTAAGGGGCTGAGCCGCACCACAGATCCCGAAGTGCCAACCGAGCTTTATCGCCACATTGCCCCTAAACCTCGGTTGAAAATGCCCGAATTAACCGCGGTGCAAAGGCTACTTAACTACGGTGAAGTCGAATTAGGTTTTGCCCCCGATGCCGCCATGCAAGAGGCGGCACGCTGCCTCGAGTGCGCCTGCCAAGCCAATACCACTTGCCAACTGCGGGATTATGCGACTGAGTACCATGTTGAAGCTAAAACACTCAACACCGAAGGGGCTCGTCACTTTAGCGTGGACAAGTCGAGTCCTTTCATTCAATTTGATGCCAGCCGTTGTATCAGCTGTGGCAAATGCGTTGATGTGTGCCAGCAGCAAAGTGGCCACTGCGCCATTCAATTTGACCATGACTCTTACCAAGCCATACCGCGGGAGTTAGCCGCAACACCAGAGCGCACGGCTCCAAGGGTCGGCTTTAGCGCATCGATGGCCGATAGCCAATGCGTGCAATGCGGCAACTGTGTGCAGGTTTGTCCAACGGGGGCACTGGTAGATGCGCGGGACAAACGCCAAGGAGACACGACAGCCCTTAAAACCGCATCGACGATTTGCACTTACTGCGGCGTGGGATGCCGACTCGATCTTAAAATCGATGAAAAATCTAATCGCATCCGTCATATCGAAGGCAATAAGGACTCGGTCGTAAACCAAGGCATGTTATGTGTTAAGGGCCGTTTTGGTTTCGATTTTATTCACAGCGAAAAACGCCTGACCACACCGCTTATTCGTCAAAATGGCGAGCTACAGCCTTGCAGTTGGCCCGAAGCCATTGCCTATGTGGCGAAACGTTTAAGTGAGATAAAACAGCAAGATGGCAATAATGCAATCGCCAGTCTGGCCTCGGCGAAAGCCACCAATGAAGAAAACTTTGTGCTGCAAAAGTTTGTCCGTAGCATCCTTGGCACCAACAATATCGACCACTGCGCCCGCCTGTGTCACTCATCGACGGTAACTGGGTTACAACAGAGCATTGGCAGTGGCGCTATGACCAACGATATTCCCAGCATTAAAGACTCCGAGGTGATTTTTATCTTAGGTTCGGACACGAGCAGTGCCCACCCTATTATCGCCTCAAAAATCAAACAGGCCGTCAGCTTGCACGGCGCACGGTTGATCGTTGCCGATCCCAAACGGGTCGCCATTGCCGATAGTGCAGAGCTTTATGTTGCCCACAGACCCGGCACGGATGTCATGCTGCTCAACGCCATTATGGCGGAAATTATCCGTCACGATTGGCAGGATAAAGCCTATATTGCCGAGCGAACCGAAGGCATCGAGGCGCTCTATGCAGAGCTTGCCAAGGAGGATTACAGCCTAGAAAGTGCCGCCCTTATCACTGGGGTTAAGGCCGAGGATATCGCTCGTATCGCCCGCACCATAGGCACGGCGCAAAAAACGGCGGTTTACTACGCAATGGGTATCACCCAACACACCACAGGACATGACAATGTCACCGCCATCGCTAACCTGCAACTACTGTGTGGCAATATAGGTGTACCCGGGGCAGGGATTAATCCACTGCGCGGCCAGAGTAATGTGCAGGGCGCCTGCGATATGGGGGCACTGCCCAACTATTTTACTGGCTATCAAAAAGTCACCGACATTCACGCCAGAATGCGTTTCGAGGCCCACTGGCAAACGCCGCTATCGGGGGAGATAGGCGTCACGGCAACCCATATGATGCATGAGATTTCTAAAGGTAAAATCAAGGCTTTGTATGTGATGGGCGAAAATCCCGTATTGAGCGACCCCGATCAAGCCCATGTGCTGAGGGCGCTTAACCAGATCGACTTTCTCGTGGTGCAGGATATCTTCTTAACCGAAACCGCAGAGCTTGCCGATGTGGTCTTGCCCGCCGCCGCCTTTGTGGAAAAACGCGGCCACTTTACCAATACTGAACGGCGCGTACAGCGACTCGAACAAGCACTACAGCCACCGGGTGAAGCGCAGGCCGATTGGCAAATTATTCAAGCCATTGCCAATGCCATGGGCGCCAACTGGGATTACAAAGATGAAGAAGCCATTTGGCAGGAAATCAATCTATTAACTCCACAGTATCGGGGTATTAGCTGGCAAAGATTAAGCGCGGATGCTAAAGGCCACCTTCCCCAAGGCATTCAATGGCCATGCCCAGATGAAAATCATCCGGGCACACCTATTATGCATCAAAGCCAATTTACCCGTGGTTTAGGGCTATTCACCCCTGTGGGTTATCGCATGCCCGCTGAAATGCCCTGCAGCGACTATCCGCTCACCCTCTCGACCGGGCGTCTGCTGGAACAGTTCCATACGGGTACGTTAACCCGTAAAACACCGGGGCTTGACCTGCTTGGTTCACCTAAGGTGATGATTTCAGTCTATGATGCCGAGCAGCTTGGGATTAATAATGGCGATAAAATCAAACTCAGTACCCGCCGCGGTGAGATTGAGATTGATGCCTTTGTGACTAAACGCGCCCAAGTGGGGGTGTTATTCCTCCCCTTCCATTTTGTGGAGGCAGCGGCCAATAAACTCACCATCAACGCCCTCGATCCCGTGGCCTATATTCCCGAATATAAGGTGTGTGCGGTCAAAGCCGAGAAGGTGGCAAATCGCGGCGGCTAAACCAGATTTAAGCGGCGCAATAAAAAACGGGAGATATGTATCTCCCGTTTTTTATGTTTATCGACTCACTTAGGAGTTAAATCTTAAACTGACCGACTAACTTGCCAAGATTCGTCCCTTCCTGGGAAACGGTTTGGCTGACTCTTGCCGCATCTTCGCTGGAATGGAGCAGCTCATTCACAATCTCTTGGATGGCGTACACATTACGGTTAATTTCTTCGGTCACTGAGCTTTGCTCGGTTGCCGCCGTGGCAATTTGGGTACTCATATCATTAATCGCCGTTACCGCCGAAGTGACTGAACCTAAGCTTTCGGAAATCGCGCGGGAAGACTCCACCGAGCGCACACAGCTCTGTTGGCTCTCCTCCATGGTTTTAACCGCCTGCGATACCAACTTATGCAGTGCCGATAACATCTCGTTGATCTCTAAGGTACTTGCTTGAGTACGGCTGGCTAAGTTACGCACTTCATCGGCAACTACGGCAAACCCTCGGCCCTGTTCACCGGCTCTGGCGGCTTCAATCGCCGCGTTTAATGCTAATAGATTTGTCTGCTCCGCAATCCCGCCAATCACCGAAAGTACGCTGTTAATCTTTTGAGATTGCTCGCTTAGGGATTGAATACTGCCCGCCGCATTATTGATTTGCTCCATCAGGGCGGCAATTTCTTCCAGTGACGCGTCAACACAGCGCTGGGCATTGGCCACATCTCCGGTTGCAGCATGAGTCGCCTCTGCCACTTGGGTCGTATTTTGCGCCACCTCACTCGCGGTGGATGACATTTCGGTAATCGCAGTCACCACCTGATCGGTTTCATTGTTGTGGCTTATGAGTTGGCTCGACATCACTTTAGTCTGATCGTGGATCGCATTGGCCGCAGCTTTCACCCTATCGGTCGCCCCAGCCACATCGCCAATGATGGTCTGTAGCTTGTCCACAAACAAGTTAAAGGACAGACCTAATTGGGCAATTTCATCTTCACCCTTCACGGTGAGCCGCTTAGTTAAATCCCCTTCACCCTTAGCAATATCATTGAGGTTATCGGCCATATTTTTAATAGGCACTACCATACGGTGGGCCGCAACCATGATGATAAACGCAGTCACAGCGGCCAATAACAGTGCGATCAAGAGGATCCCCAAGGATTTATCGACCATTTGCTGAGTAACCGTTTGACGGTAATCCTCAACCACAGCCTCGATATCGTCGATATAGGCCCCAGTACCTAACATCCAATCAGTACCGGGAACCATGACCACATAACTGAGCTTCTCAATCTGTTCATTGGTATTGGGTTTTTGATAATAGTAGGAAAAGTGACCATCGCCGCGTTTAGCCGCATCAAGCAACCCGACTATGATTTTAGTGCCGCGGGGATCGGTCATATCGATTTTATTTTGCCCTTCCAAATTGGGCAGAAGGGCATGGAAAATGTTCTTCCCTTGGGAGTCGTACATAAAGAAATAACCCGCACTACCAAAACGAATATCCCGCAGTGCTTGGTTTACATTGCCCTGTTCTTTTAAAGACAATTGATATTGCACTATGCCAGCAGCAATCTCGGTTGCTTCTTTAATTTGTTGTTTACGCTCCCCAACCAGCTTGGTTTTGAAGGTAGTAACCTCATCGTTAAGGGCTTCTTTTTCAACATAATAAGAAACCGACATCAACACAAACAAGGCCAAAATCAGAGGGAAAAGCGATAACAGTAGTAATTTATTACGCAGGCTAAAATTCGACATGCTTGCTAACTCCAGGGTAGTGTCACTTTTTTTTAGTATGGTTGGAGTATAGCCAAAATAGTGCAAATTCTTAGCGCTTTAGATAACAAATCCCAAGATTAATTATAAAAATCACCTTTTAACAAATTGACTTAACAAATTGATTTAGTGAATCGGCTTAGCTTAGCAACGTCGAACCAATACCAAAGAGACTAAAAGCCAAGACCAACATAAGCATTGGGGGTTTAAAGAGTTTCAATGCACCAAAACCCAGCAACACTAAGGCCATATCTTGCGCCGAAAACACCGCTTGATTAAACACGGGTTGATAGAGCGCGGCGAGCAACAAGCCGACGACACAGGCATTGATCCCGGCAAGAGCCCCCGCGATCTTGGGTCTGGCCGCGATCGCATGCCAGCTTTTTAAGCCCACCAACATCAATAAAAAACCCGGTAAAAAAATCGCAGCCGTCGCAATACAAGCGCCAATAAAGGGATTTTCTAGCATCATTTCTGCCCCCAGAAAGGTGGCAAAGGTGAACATAGGGCCAGGCACAGCTTGGGCAAAAGCATAACCCGTTAAAAAACGATCGCTCCCCAATGTATCGCCAACGGCGGTTTCCAATAGGGGCAATACGACATGACCCCCACCAAAGACCAGACTCCCCACCCGATAAAACTCAGCGAAAATGCCGCCCATTGAACCTAAATTCACCATAAAGAAACTGGCGACGAATAGGCCACAAAAGAGTAATAAACAGAAGTAATTTAAGCGAATAGGTTCAGTTGTATCCGTGTCAGCAGAGGCACTCAAAAAACGCACACCGACGAGGGCTGCAAGGATTAACAGAATGATTTGCACCCACAAAAAGGGCACCATTAAGATGATTGCCGCACTAGCTAACATCAACATACGCGCACTATGGCGCTGACAAAATTGCTTAAACATGACCAGCACAGCATCGGCGACCACCACCACAGCCAGTAGCTTTAATCCATGCACTATCCCTTGCATATACTCATTGGCAAGCCATGCTGCGGTCGTCACCGCCAGCAAATACATTAGGATAAATGAAGGTAAGGTAAAACCGATAAAGGCGGCAATGGCCCCCAAGATCCCGCCCCTATGGTAACCAATGGCAAACCCCACTTGGCTAGACCCAGGTCCCGGCATAAATTGGCTTAAGGCGACCAAACTGGCATAGCGTTTATCATCTAACCAACCGAGCTCATTAACAAAAGTCTGACGAAAATACCCTATATGGGCCGCAGGGCCGCCGAAACTCATTAGGCCAAGAGTCAAAAAACGCACGAATATCTGTAGCATATGCTTTGCCTTTAGGGACATAAAGTAGGCAAGATTATGCCACTAAAATGAAAGTTTAATGAATGCTAAATCCTGCTAATCCTTTTATAGAATGGATATTTCCCCAATGAAAAAGCCGGCAAATCCCTTTGCCGGCATCCTAAATTTAGGATCAATATCAATTGACTAGGAAGTTAACACTATGATTAGTGAGTTTTTCTTCTAATCATGGCCCCCAATGCGAGCAGCATGGCTAAGCCACCTAGGGCCCCACCGCTGTCTTTATGAGTCTCCTCTGGCTGTGGTGTTACAACCGGTGGCTGCGGTTCAACCCCGTCTGATTCAACATTCAACATAAAGCGAGTTGAGGCAGCATCCGCCGGGTTTTCAACATCGCTCACTGTCAATGTCACTTCTACCGCACCGTGGAAATCGGCCTTAGGGGTAATAGTGACAGTTGAACCTGAAGTATGGCCATTGACGACGGCAGAGATATTTTCACCGGTGACACTGATAGTGTTCACGCTGTTTTCTTCATCTGCGTAGTAAACGACTAAGTCTTCGAGGCGGGTATTTTCGGCAATTCTCTGATCGGCAATCTTACCCAAACTAATGTTTGAAGGCACTGTGATGGTATGGCTCATCTCAATATCGGCCATGCCTTCAACTTGGCTCACTGCCTTAAATGCTAAGGCTTTACCCGTAGCACTGGCGTCAACGGTTGTCCAAGCTGTCACTTCAAACTGCGAAGACTCTGGGCCGACATAGTCATAACAAATGACCAGACCATTGCTGAGTTTGTCCTTTAAATCATCAAAGGCATAACTTTCAGCGAGGTAACCCTGAATAGGACCAAAGCTAGACACTTGGCCTTTAAAGCCCTGTAGACCGATAGCGCCACGACCATCCTGTGAGCCAAAGTCGATATTATTGTAGACCATGTACATCTCATGCTCGTTGTCACCAAAGCGGGTGTTCACGTTGAAGATCAATTCAAAATCGAAACGATCATCCTTTTCTTCCCATTGGTAGACACGGTTAGCATCACGTCCTAGGTAACCATAGGAACGGGCGTTATCGTACTCAACTATTCCCCATCCAGAAGTCGTGCTCGCCAGAGAAATACCCGATGGATCGAAATAATCGAAATCAAGCGGTACACTCATAATATCTCGACTGGCAGTGAAAGATGCCCCGCGCCATAACATACCAATAGACTCGTATGGGAAGCTCTCGTAAGGGAAGCCAAAATGGAATGGGAAGAAAAACGGTTGCTCCCAAAGGGTAATAATACCGTTCCCCCTCAACTCCAACGCATTTTGGCGATTTGTATTAAGTTCCTCGTTATTGTTATAGAGATGGAAGCTATCGTAAGCACCGTTGAACATAGAAGAAATGGGCACAACTATACCTTGGCGAGTGAGGATATCGTTATCACTGCCATCTATCGCTATACCATTTTCATCGTATTCAACGGATGCAAAGCCACCAAACAGAGGACTAATGCCAAATGCCTTTAGGTCCACATAAGCACCTGGATTGGTGTTACCAAAATCAGGAGTACGACATTGGGCATCGCTGATATTCGTTGTGACCTTATAGTCAGGCGTTAACGAACCTGTATCGGGCTGAGTCCCGGATATTGTCAGCGTATTCCCTTCGATCTTGATGCTGCTGACGATGCTCTGGCTAGAGGTCAGTACATCTTCTTCCTTCAACTTCAATCCCTCTGGGATCTGTGCCGATAGGGTAAACTGACGATCGACGCCACTTTGGTTGGGTAACACTTCAAAGGTAAAGGGGATTTTATCTCCTTTGACCGCCGCAGTTTGCGGTACGTCTAGGGATACATCGTCATTACCACGCACTAGCTTTAAGGCCGCTTTGCCTATATTGCCAGCATTCACTTCTGAGGTACCAAAATCCATTAACGAGTAGTAAATATCCCCCTTCACCATATCAGGACGGTTCCAGCTCAATGTCACGTCTACAGGTTTAGTTCCATCGGTACTCGGCACTACCACCTGGAGATCGCTCGCCACTGTGTCTGTTACCACTGCGGCCGCATATTCGAAGGTTTCATTTACGACGCCCAAAGATGACCAGTTTTTCGGGTTATAGAATACCGCCCAGTAGGTCCCTTGTTCGGGGTTGTTGATATTACAGAAGTTGCCGAGCAGAATATGACTCGACAGACACAATATCTCTTCATCTATATCTGGCTTACCATTGCCATTGTAATCCTTACCAACATAAACCAGCGGATTTCCCTTATCTAAAGTGCCTTCTAGCGGGGACTCTGTAGTAGCCAATAACTCAACAATCAAACGCTTAGCATTAGCAGGAACCTCTATAGTGATACTATGAGTCGCTTCATCTAACCGTTTGTCCGGTGAAACGCTCGAATCGAGATCGGTCACCCAAGGGAAGTAGTTATCGTCATCGCTTGGAAGCGTGAAGGTTTTAACCTCGGCCTTAACGGGTTCAAATACTCGACCAACTGGCGTTTCAGTGGCCGGTATTGCGATACCTTTAAACACATAATTACCTTCATTCCTGTGGGCTGTCGCCTGCAGACGTCCGGGCATATTGTTCATATCGTATTTAAAGACAACAGGCCAATGGGCTTCAGGGCTAGTGCCTGTGGTCTCGGTCAGAATGAGATTCGAGTGCAGCTCAACTTCGGCATTACTAAACCAATCTTGAGTATCCATGATGGATGCCTCAATCATCAGTGTTTGGGTTTCGCCAGCCGCTAAGGTAAATTCCTCTGGGGTTACCTTGATAGTCACCCCATTCTGAGCGGCCTGGTTATGCATATCCATTGCCCAGTTAACGACCTCATCATGGCTAACTTTCCATGACCCCGCTTTAGTCGCTTTAACGGTACGCACCCACTGACATGTTGGTTTGCAACTAAAGTTGACTAATTGCGGAATATTAAGCTTATGCACGGCGCCGCCATTTTTCGGATCGGCAGCTTTAAAGTTGGCAGCGGTTTCGTCCATAATCAGACCCGCTTTTACCGCATTGGCCACATTGATACGCCCAGTACCAGCGCGATAGGTTGAGGCTAAACCCTCTTCACCTTTGGCTTTGTTCAAACGACGATATTTAACGACATTGTCTGCCGTCATTGTCAGCGCAGACTGAATCTCTGCCGCACTCCAATCGGGATGAGCTTGGCGTAACAATGCCATAGAGCCTGCCGCATGGGGGGATGCCATCGAAGTACCGCTTAGGAAGGCAAAATCGCCGGAAGCGGGTGCCGAGGAGAACGGATGCTCATCTGAGTAAGCGGCATAAATATCGACCCCAGGGGCTGCCACGGCAGGAATAAGCGCTTCGGGCGTCGATGGGCTTGGGCCACGGGACGAAAACGCGGCGAGCCAGTCGGCATTTTCTGGGTGTATCTCACGTTCAATGCGCGTATTACCTATGGTCAGCACATGATTTTTCCCCTTAGCTAACCAATCGCTAAGGCCATAACCTGACATGCCGTTATCGTAGCGGCCATCCCATTCTTCCTTAGTGATATGCACACTCGGGATAGAATAAGCCGCAGTGCCGACAATGGCATCGCCGTTGGCATAGTTGTACATAATCATGCCATCGCCACCCGCGGCTTTGACATTATCGGCTTTAACCGTACGGGCAATACCATTGGAATCGCTCAGGCTGTTACGCTTACAAACCACTATCACATCGGCTGGATTGCCATCGGCATCAGTGATGCTATCGAAAATACCCGCGGCAAAAGGCTCTCCACAATACTCATTGCCGTAGTCAGCCGCCTTAACGACAACCCCAGTGACAGTTTCTTGGTTAATGGCGCCACCGACAATCTCTGTCCATTTAGGCGCTTCGCTGCCACCAGTTGGATCTGTCAATTTAGTTTCGACCACAACCTCACGGGCATGGGTTGATGCGGCAACGTTCAGTAGCCAAGGTGACGCATGATCAATGGCACCAAAATACTCTTCATATCCCCCCGCTTGACCTGAATTCCCCGCGGCGGCGGCAACCGAAATACCGGCCTCACGGGCCGCTAAAAATGCCAGTTCAACATCGTCACTCCAAGGGTGGGAATCTTGGCCACCAATAGAGAAGTTAATCACATCGACCCCATCACTAATGGCATCTTCAATCCCTGCGATCAGTGCCTCACCCGGACAACCGGGATAAATATCGTTATCCGGATAACAGACCTGGTAGGAGATGATATTGGCATGGGGGGCAACACCACTGATCTGCGGGAAAAGCCCTGCCTTAACCACTTCGCCATCGGCGCTAGCACCCGATTGAGGTACAGAGAAATCAACATTTTTTAATACGTTACCCGCCGCCGTCGAGGCAGTATGAGAACCGTGACCTTGATAATCCTCACCAATTGCAGGACGAGTCGCTCCCAGTTCACCCGAAGTGAAAGTATCAGTGATCACCGGATAGCTGCGAACACCAATCAGCTTGTCATTGCATAGCGTATCGAAGCCTGCCTTAGTACAATCGCCCACATATTTACCGGCACCCCAGGGATTGGTGTGATCGTAACCGTCACCACCGATATCAGCAAAAGAAGGATGATCGGTATTCACCCCAGTGTCGACAATCCCCATGATGATGCCTTCCCCCTTATAGGGAACTGACGCTGTGACTTCTCCTGTCCAGATTTTATCTGCTTGGATAAGCTCAGGGCCCGCATCGGTAAACAACTCATAGGTTTTAGAGCGTTGCACTGAGGCCACATTACCGAGTTTTGAGACGGCTTCGGCCTGCTCTTGGGTCATTTTGATTGAAAACCCATTGATTGCATTAGTATATTGGCGACGAAGCTCAGTTAATCCCGTTAATGCGGTGATAGAATTTAGGACATCATTCTGGCGGTTAAGCAGTTGTCTTTTATAGTTATCGACTTGATTTGAAACTGCCTTTCCCGCAACAAAGAGCTTGGCATGCTTAGTCGAGGCCTGATGCGTAAACTCCCCAGATACTGCCGCATTTACCAGTGACTTTTCATGCAGGCGAACGATATAAACCTGCTCACCGCTGAGGCCTTCCTCACGGGTAAATTTTGACTCTTGACGGTTAATTTGCACATTGAGGCCGTCATCCTGCAGCATACTATTCGATGACTTGGTCGCTTGTTTTAATTTTTTTAGTTGCTCAATTGTTACATTTGGAGCCTGTAACTTATTGATTGGGTTTCTAAGTTCAGTGCCTATAGCCGTTGCAGCGCTTAAACTACTCGCACCATAGAGTGCAACGGCGATGGCACTCGTGATCAGTCTTATCTTCACAGTCCTTACTCCTTATTATATTTATTGTGGCGGGGTGGAATATTGAATAGATATTCACATCCGCCTTAACATCTAAACATTCTGTTAACAGAGTCGGACAGCGCTTTGATGTATCATTTTGTACACTTGTTAAGTTTTTACAGACTTTTAACCTGCGATTGGTTTAGATTCAAATAATCCCATTACTCGGATGTATGATGCTTTCCATGAAGTACTTTTTTTGCAGTATTGTTTTCCTTTCAACGCTATTTCCCCCGCTCGCCGTTGCCGAACCGAAACATTCAGAAATGATCACAACTGGCGAATTCCACGCTGCGTTAGCACTAGGTTATGGTGGTTTAGAAAATCCCCGCGCCCACGCAAAATCGATTGAAACCTATGTATTACCAACTTGGTCTTACTACGGTGAGCGGTTTTATGCAGAAAACTTTACCTTAGGGTACAGCCTGCATGAATCCGATAGTCTGCTGCTCGATATACAGACACAGCTCAATGAAGACGGCATTTTCTTCGAGTTCGATGGGCTCAATAGGCTCTTTATGAACGATCTTTTAGGCTTCAACCCCATCAGAAACCCCACTAACGCTAAACAGCCCAAAACCGATGAGATTGAACGTAATATTTCCTACCTTGGAGGGCTCAATGCCACTTGGTTAACGCCATTTGCCGACATCAGCTTAGGTTACTTCCATGATATCAGTGGGGTACATCAAGGAAATGAAATCCAACTACGCCTAAAGCGTAGCTTTGAATACCCATGGGGCGTATTAGGGTTTCAGGGGGGAACTGTCCGTAAGAGTCAGAATATTCTTAACTATTATTACCAATTAACCCCCGAAGAAAGAGGGCCCATTTATCCCCGCTATTATCCTTCGGCCACGTTTAACTACTATGCCAAAGCCGTAATCAATGTCCCCCTAGGGGAGAATGTCAATTTTGTTGGTATTTTTGAATACACTTGGTTGGGGCAAGGTATAACCGATAGCATTATGATCGACAAAGATGGCTATATCTCTGGATTTGTTGGGATTAGCTATGGCTTTTAAACGGTATTCCCGCTGCATTCTATGGCTCGCTTGCTTTAGCCTTATCATTTCAGCCCTGATAAGCCCCTTGGCACAGGCCGATGAACTCACGTTAACCCCAGATACCTGCGCGGTAACGGCAGAAAAGCCCGCCTGCCGCTTAGACTTACTCATTGAGTATCAATCCGATACACCAAAATCCCTCTGTATTTGGGTGGCAAAACATCCCATACCACTCACTTGTTTTGAAAACCAGATCCATTTTAAGTACCAAGTACAATTGACCTTAGCCGACGATACCTTATTCGAACTTAGGGATCCCAAAAACAATGTTATTACTTCGGGCCTAGTGAAAGTGGCAAAATTTGAACCCGCTAATACGAGAAGGCGTCGAGGACTTAATTGGAACTTACTATGACAGGCACGCGGATGACAGATTCTCAGTCCCAACTTTTGCTTATCGAAGACGACCTTCCCCTCGCGGAGCTCGTTTGCACTTATCTAGAACAACAGGGATTTCACCTTGTTCACCTCGATAACGCCGAGGATGCTTTGTTACGGCAAGATACTGATGATTTTGACTTAATCCTTTGCGATGTGATGCTGCCTGGGCAGGATGGTTTTAGCCTATACCCACAGCTTGCAGCCAGTTATCCCTGCCCCATTATTTTTCTCACCGCCCTCGATAGTCACTTAGATCAAATTAGAGGCTTAGATTTAGGCGCCTGCGACTATCTGCTTAAACCCGTTGTGCCGCCACTTCTCCTCGCGCGGATCAAAGCCAGCTTGAGAAAACAGCAACCTAAAACCACCCGAGACTCACTCAGGCTGCACGACCTAGAATTAAACCCCAATCTGCAGCAGGTTAACCTAGGGGATGAAGTGATCTCATTCACCACTAAGGAGTTTTCCCTATTGTGGATATTCGTCCTCTATGCGGGCAAAGTGCTCTCACGGGAGTTTTTATTCGAACAATATGTTGGCCGTGAATATGACGGCTTAGACAGGGCTATAGATCTTAAAATCAGCCGGTTACGGAAACGTTTAGATGAGCTCAATGTTCCAGGATTAGCCATTACCACCATCCACGGAAAGGGATATTTATTTAACTATTTACCGCCACAGCGTCGGATGTAACAGCTATGAAATTTCAGTTCTATCGCCTGTTTGCTTTTTTACTGCTGTCCTGCGGATTAGTGATCTGGAGCTTTGGCGAGCTGGCCGAACATTTTGCCGATGACAAATACAGCTATCAAATTGACGTTGACGACCTATTACAAACCTATGATGAACAAAAACCCACCAATATCAAAAGGGTCGCTAGGGATTCACTCTCCCTGCCAGACAACTTGCAAACCTTGCTATTACTGGGAGAAACCCTTGCCCTACGCCACAGTGGTGACGAGCTCTATTACTACCACCTAGATAAAGATAAATCCCATATTCTCGTCCTTGGCCCCGTGGTGACACCTCCACCGAAGGAAACAAATACCAGTTTGATTTTACTTGGTTTTTATTCATCGTTGAGCCTAGTGGCCCTGTGGTTAATCTGGCCCGTATTTCGGGATCTACACCATTTACAACAAGCCGCCATTCACTTTGGAAAATCGCCACAAAAACTCCCAATGCAAACCCACAGGCACTCGGCAATTTACCCCTTAGCTAAGGTATTTAGCAGTGTCAGCCATCAAATTGTGGATTTTGTCCAAATGCACAAAGAGCTGTCCCGCACTATTTCCCATGAAGTACGCACTCCACTCGCCCGCATGCGCTTTGCACTGGAGATTATTCGCCCGCAAATTGACCCTAATTATGCGCAGCGATTAACTGAAGATATTGATGATATTGAACAGCTTGCAGCAAACTATCTTTCCTTTGCCCGTTTAGAACACAAGGAAGAAGCCCTCAACCAAGACTCACACTCCCTCGATGGGTTTATGGACAAAATGGCACAAAAATATGCTATTTATCAGCCAAAACTCAATATTGTGTTTTACCATCAGGGCCAACAGGCACACTTCGACCCCGTCGCTATGACGATTGCCATCCAGAATCTGATCCAAAATGCCATGCGTTTTGCGAGCCACGAAATCCATGTCAGTTTTCAACAGCGGGCGGGACAAAATCGATTCTGCGTCGAAGACGATGGCCCAGGATTTGAGGGCAAAGGCAAAAAATTGATGACCGCCTTCGAACGTGATGCCCAGCAAAGCGATAACAGCGGCTACGGTTTAGGGCTCTATATAGTGAAAAAAATCGCCACTTGGCACTACGGCAAACTTGAACTCAGCCGCTCGGAGAAACTCGGCGGCGCATCGCTGTGTATTATTTGGAATGACAGCCTAAGCGCAAAAACACCTTAAGACCGAGGACTCAGTCCTTGACTAACATGACCAAGACCTCGAAATGATCCGTGTGGGGGAATAAATCGAACAGTTGCACTTTGGTTAACCGATAGCCTTGAATATGCGCGAGATCTTTAGCTAAGGTTTTGGGATTACAGCTGGAATACAGGATTGCCTTTGGGGCAAATTCGCTTAGGGACTGGCAAAGCGCCTCGCCAATGCCACGCCGTGGTGGATTCACAATGATCAAATCCGGCTTATCGGCGGCGCTTTTACCCTTGGCAAAGTCGGTGGAATCGAGCGCCATAAATTGCACGTTCTCGAGCCCCATCATGTGCGCTGACATTTGCGCGCAGGCTATCGCTTCAGCTTCGATTTCAATCCCTGTGAGTTTTATGTCTTTGGATGCGCAGTGCAGCCCGAAACCGCCCACACCACAGAAGAGATCCCATAACGAATGAGGTGAAAACTCGGCCACCCACTCACGGGCGGTTTGATATAACTGCGCCGCCACTTGCGGGTTGGTCTGGAAAAAACTCTTAGGCCGAATAAACAGGGGGACATCATTAAACTGCTCTTCTAGGCGGGTATTTTCGGTTAAGAAGATCTCTTCATCCCCTTCGAGGATCGCCATATGAACGGGCTGGATATTGACCGATACCACTTTAATCTGTGGAAATTCCAGTAACAATGCGGCCAGCTCACGTTCAATACGTGGGATGGCATCGAGCGTACGCAGCACGAAGCGCAGCAGATATTCGCCACGCACTTGGCTGCGGGTCAATAGGATAAATTTAAGTTCGCCCTTGGCTTTATCCACACGGTAAGGCGGGATCCCAGCCTGCTGCACAAAGCGCTCTAGACGGTGGAGTAACGCTTGCATATCAGTGGGATATAACAGGCAATCACATAGGCTGACCGCCTCGCCACTCGGGCTGACTATCCCAAGCACTGGGGCGTGGGCCGCCCCCAGGGCCACCATCTTAGCTTTATTACGAAAACCACTGGCATCACCAAAGATGGACGCTTGAAAAATATCTAAGGGATCGGAAACGAATGGCGCGAGGAGTTGCTGTAATTCTCGGGTTTTAGCCGCCACTTGCTGCGCCATAGGAACTTGAATATGAAGGCAAGATTGGCATTGGCCTACATTAAAATAACTACATTGGCTTTTGGCACTCACTATGGCAGCACTCACGACAATTCCTAGGGATCAGTAAAAAGCGCCATACTGTAGCGTTTTTGCGGCGAAAAATCACCTCGAACTCGCCCCAAACGGCACAACTTCAAAGTACGGCCACCGCGCCATCAACCTAGGGGGAGCGAATCGACGTCGGCAATCGGTGGGCGCTTACCCAGATGTTGTTCAATCCATTCGAGCACTTCTGTTGAAGTACTCCTAAAGGTGGTGAGTTTTCCGCCATATAGACTCAGCAGCCGCGGATGGGAAACCGATGTCTGCATAAGAATATCCCGCGGCCGATCGAAGGCTTGGGAGCTCTGTTTAGGTAAGACTCGCACGCCGCAATAGGTCTGAACTATCTTAGCCTTAAGATCATTTATCTCGGGCGAGAGCGGAAAATAATGTCGATAAATACCAAGGAGGTAGTTAACCTCGGATTCAGTCACCTCGGGAGGTTTATCCAATGATGCCAGCTCCGTTTCCGTCGTGCCTATTAAGGTTTGACCATACCAGGGCATCACAAAAATCACCCGTTTATCGAAGCAGGATTCTAAGTACAAGATGCCGTTGAGGGCGGGGATATCCAACAGTAAATGTGCGCCCTGCACCCAGTCGAGTTCAACCCCCGCCAGTGGGGGCGACACTTTAGCGATCACCTCATTCACCCAAGGCCCAGCCGCATTAATCACGAGACTGGCTTCGACTTGCCGCACGTCACCTGCATGTTGAAAACTCACAGCGCAGCCTTGGGACTGATGCTCCATTCCGAGAAAATCGGCTTCGGCGTAAACCTCAGCCCCTAATGCCTGTGCACTGCGGGCAACGGCTTGAGTCAGTAATTTATCGTCTGTCTGCGCATCCCAATACTGAAATACCGCCTTCAATCCCGAAAGTTTAAGCCCCTTTAAACGGTGCCAATGGACCGCTGGCACTGAAATAAATCGCCCTAGAGGATCGAATTCACTTAACACTGCATATAGGCTTAGTCCGGCCCGTATCGTCCAAGGGCTACGCTGACTGTTCTCGTAAACCGGAATATAAAAGGGCACGGCTTTCACTAAGGTCGGTGCAAGATTGAGTAAATTACGCCGCTCAAGCAGAGACTTACGCACTAGATTAATTTGCCCTGTCTCTAAATAACGCAGGCCCCCATGGATAAGTTTGCTGGAATTAGCCGAGGTTTGACCGCCAATTTCCCCTCTTTCAATTAAAAGAGTGGAATAGCCCGCCGCCGCGGCATATTGGGCAATCCCCACACCGCTGATCCCGCCGCCAATAATGGCTATATCGAAAGAGGCCATGGCTTATTTACCCACAATAACGCTTGCATTGCTAACTTATCCATCGGAGTCATTCTATCCCTAAAATACGACTACTAGCCCATGAAGTTCAACTATATCAACACGTTAGCCTTAAAGCAAATGGTATTTAAACCATTAATCAAGGCTAGCATGTAACTGTTTAAGCGCCTTATCGCACATCGCTTTCAATGCTCTAAGCTCATTCACTTCACCACCCACTTTGCAGCGCATCAAATGGGGAATGTCACTCGCCTGGGATTTAAGGGCGACCCCTGCAGGCGTTAAGGCTAGCACGCGCACCCGTTCATCCTGCTCACTGCGACCACGGCTGACTAACCCCTTAGATTCTAGGCGTTTAAGTAACGGGGTCAAAGTACCAGAATCGAGGAATAGTTTATCCCCTAGGGTTTTAACGCTGATCCCCTGCTCCTCCCATAACACCAGCATCACTAGATATTGTGGATAGGTAAGATCCAACTTATCTAACAGGGGGCGATAGGCTCGCACCATGGCATTGGCTGTACTGTAGAGAGAGAAACACACCTGTTGCTCTAAACATAAGGCATTGTCTAAGCTTGGGTTTTCAATCTCATCGGAGACAGACACCCCATTATTGACTTCAATTTTAGACATAGGAAGATCCGACAATTTAAATATATTGTGCACAATATACTTGCATTCACACTAAAGATCGAATTATAGTTTGTCACAATTGAATTGCGCGCAATCTAAATTAAGTCTATTAATCCTAAACAATTGAGGTAATAAGTATGAAAACACTATATGAAACACGAGCAACGGCAAGAGCGGGACGTCAGGGACAAGTCAGCACGGATGATGGTTTACTCGATGTCGCACTAGCCTATCCTAAAGCCATGGGCGGCAGCGGACTTGCGACTAACCCTGAGCAGTTATTCGCGGCGGGTTATGCCGCTTGTTTCTCAAACGCCATTTTACATGTCGCTAAAATCGGCAAAGTGGATATTACCGAAGCACCCGTCAGCGCAGTGGTTGGCATAGGTGCCAATGAGGCGGGTGGTTTTGCATTAGCGGTGGCCTTAGAAGTCAGCTTAGCTTTACCGCAAGAAGCTGCTGAAGCCTTAGTGCGCCATGCGCATCAAGTGTGTCCTTACTCCAACGCCACTCGCAACAATATAGATGTGAAGCTAAGCGTTAATGGCGTAGCGTTAAACTAAGCCGTAAAACAACAGACCAAAAGCACCTGTGGGTGCTTTTTCGTTGTGGATCCCTAAACACCCTCAAAATAAACCTGCCTCACTTCCCAAAAAAGCGCTAATAGCGAGTTAACTAACACTTCTTAATGCTAAATTTAATCAAAGGGATTGAATTCAGTAGAGTAATAGTCAAAGAATTGTTTTAAACCATTAACCCCACACTTGTGGGAGGCGCTATGACAAAATACCTATCGAAATACGCTTTTCTCTGTTCCTTCATGTTGGCGCTACTCTGTATTAGCCCGAGCTGGGCCAATGTCGAGGCGCCAAGCACGACCGATACCACTTGGTGGTATGTGAATGCCCAGGGTGAACTTAAGATCAAACTCTATTTCTTTTGGTCTAAAACCTGCCCACATTGTGCCGAAGCTCACCCCTTTATCGATTCCTTGCCACAAAAATACCCTTGGATAGAACTCGAATCCCATATGGTGTCTGCACCGGGTGTGCAGGATATTTGGCAAAATATCGCCGCGAAAACAGCGACAGAGGCTCGCTCAGTTCCCTTTATGGCAAGCTGTGAGAAGGCCGTTGTTGGCTATTCCAGCGAGGCAGTTACAGGCGAGTTTCTAGTTAATCGTTTGAAAAACTGCTACTTATCCCTTGGTGGACAGTTAGCACAGGCGGATATGCCAACAAAAAGCGTCGCAAGCACTACGGCCAGTACGCCCACGGACGCACCGCTCTTTGGCACCTGTAGCAGTGATTCAGGGGAAGGCACCTGTGATGCCACCAGCTTAGCGGGGACTGAGCAAGCCGAAGTTCAACCCGTTGAGCTACCATTGGTGGGCGTGGTGACACCTGAGACTATGTCTCTACCGCTGTTGACCTTAGTGCTCGCGGGTGTGGATGCCTTTAATCCCTGCGCCTTCTTCGTGTTGCTGTTTTTATTGTCCATTATGGTCAACGCCAAGAGCCGTGGACGCATGCTATTGGTTGGCGGTATTTTCGTGTTTTTCTCCGGCTTGATTTACTTCCTGTTTATGACGGCCTGGCTCAATATCTTTAAGCTGTTAGGCGCAGGGAGTGATGGCGGTATGATCATCCTAGCGGCGGGGATTTTAGCGCTGATCGCAGGGGTGATTAATGTGAAGGATTACTTCTTCACTAAGGGTGAAGTTACGCTGTCCATGTCGGCAGAAAACCGCACAAGCCTGATAAAACGTATGGGAAAACTGTCCAACTCCAGCAGTTTAGGTGCCTTAATCCTTGGCTCTACCGTATTAGCCATACTCGCCAATGCCTATGAGCTATTGTGCACCGCAGGCTTCCCAATGATTTACACCAGCGTGCTGTCTATGCACAATCTACCGGACATAGAGCGTTATATGTATCTGGTTTTATACAATATTGTCTATGTTATCCCACTGGCGATTATTGTAATTGTCTTTAGCGCGACCCTAGGCAAACGTAAATTGACCGAGAAGGAAGGTCAGGCGCTGAAACTGATGTCGGGGGTGATGATGTTCGGCATGGGTATCGCCTTAGTGATTGATCCAACCGCACTGCAAAACGTGGCACTGGCACTGGGCTTAATCTTAGGATCACTGGGAATTACCGCCGTAATCGTACTCGGCCGAAAACTCCTTTCTGCTAAGGCAAATCAGTAAACAAAGCGCACAATTGGCAAACTCAAGATTAACGACTAAAGTAAATCTTGAGCTTGCCGATAAAAGGATCCTGCTTACTATCGAGGTTAGTTATGTCAATTTCACTTAATACCCAAGCTGTCACGCCCAATTTAGAAAATGGTGCCGTTGGCGTTAAGGTCGCTCAATTAGCCAAAGAGCAGCAAAAAGCTGAAGGCCAAATCGCGGTAGATTTAATTGCCGCTGCAGCGCCACAGCCTGTTGGAAATTCGGGCCACAATATCAACACTACGGCCTGATCCAAAGTCACAGCTCCATAAAAAAGCGCCCAATTATTATTGGGCGCTTTTTTATGGAGCTTTTGCGATTTACTAAGAAAATGCGTTGCCATTCACATGCATGATAGTGAAGGTCCAAACCACAAACGCCAGTGGAATATGGACTAAGGCATAAAAACACTGATCGAGTCGCCCCATCCCCTTCGCTAACCATATCAAGTACAGATGCAGTCCAATCACTAAGGGGAAAAGAGCCAGCAGCGGATATAAAGCCACTGGGCTCGCGTCCGCAAACAGGCTATGACTCAGCAACGCCCATCCCACCATAATCGCAGTGGTTAAGGGTGGCGTTGCAATGCGGTACTGCTCTGGATAGGGAAACATCCAATGACCTCTAACTCTGCATCTATGACGGTAAATATTGGCGGGCGATCCCTTATTTTTGGGCGATAAGCTGGGCTTTAAAGCTCGCATGTCCCATGAGTGGATCGCTCAATAGACCCTCAAAGTAATGCAAAGGTTGCCAGTTAGCAAATGCTGATTTGAGTTCATTTTCAGCGAGTAAGAAATCAGGGTTTCGTGGCCGACCGATTTCAGCTTGCTGCCAAGTAAAAGTTTCATAGACGATAATTCCACCGGGCTTCACACTCGCGGCGATCTGCGGCATTAATGGTCGATGCAGATAATTAAACACTAGCACTATATCAAAGGCTTCAGTGGCTAAAGCCTCGACGCTGCCATCTTCAAGATCCCGCTGTAATAGATGTGCATTAGGATGTTTGAGGGAAGAGAGCGGGGTCAAATCTTGGTCGATAAATGTCACCGTCGCCCCCTGCGCTAAAAACCACAGGCCATTACGACCTGAGCCACAGGCTAAATCCAACACCTTTAAGCCGGTCAATCTTGGCCAAGGAAATTGAGTCAATATGGCCGCGGGCGCTAAAAGCGTTGAATGATCCATCAGCCTTTAATTTCCTTCCTAGTGTTAATTTGTCGGCGGTGCACAATAGAGTAATGCCTTAAGGCCGATGGGCCGTGGGACACCAACACGGATAACAAGATGATCAGCACGAGTAACTCAGACTTATAATCTGCCAGAGGGATAAACAGGCAGAGTAAGCCTAATTTTACTAGGGTTAACACGCCCTTAAGCTGGATAAGCCAACGCCAATCCCGCACAACTTCCCACAACATTAATATGCTGCCGCTGGCCATAGCGAGGTACCAATAATTTAGCCACAGGCTTTTATCGGCGGTCAGTAATATCCCACCTCCAGCGCCGACGACACCCAATATATGTAATGCCCTTAGTATCGTTTTACTCAGTCGCTGTACCCAAAATCGTTTTTCCGATATATGCTCTTCGCGCATCAATTTAACCTTAAAAAACAATACCAATAACATTTTAGAAAAATAATAATAATTAATCGATAAGTATTCTGGAAAATAATGATTATATACAGAATACTTAACGGTTACCCATTATTAATCAAATAAAAATAAACAAATAAAAACATACACATACAAAAACGGAATACACTTACTGATCTCTAAATCAATTTATAATTGAATTATTACGTCCCCGCCAAACAAATATGTTAACTCGCACAAGTTATACCGTACTCAATAAGTGACTATACTCAATTTCGCCAATCTTTTCCGTCATATGGCACATTTTTAATATGTTATTTATACGGCAACATTCGTTATGTGACCTAAATACACATATACCTCTTTAGATAGTGCTAACTTTATTGATGGAGAATGCTCTAAAGCGCGTGAGTCACGTAAATTATAATTATCACGCCACAAAAAATACCCCTTATTAAGTAGATGAATGTACGGCGGAGGAACTATCATGTTCACAAGAAAGATTCAAAAAACAGCACTAGCCATGCTGATCTCTGGCGCTATGGCCGGTACAGCCTATGCGGCACCAGAAGTACTAGCCGATTTTCACGGTGAAATGGGTAGCTGCGATAGCTGCCACGTTTCAGACAAAGGTGGCGTCAGCAACGACAACCTAACCCATGAAAATGCCCAATGTGTTAGCTGCCACGGCGATTTAAAAGAAATGGCCGCCGCCGCACCTAAAGATAAAGTATCACCCCATAAGTCTCACTTGATCGGTGAGATTGCCTGTACTAGCTGCCACAAAGGCCACGAAAAATCCGTAACCTACTGTGATGCTTGCCATAGCTTCGGCTTCGATATGCCATTTGGCGGCAAGTGGGAACGTAAGTTTGTTCCTGTCGATGCAGATAAAGCTGCTCAAGATAAAGCCATCGCCGCTGGCGTAAAAGAAACCACTGATGTAGTGATTATCGGTTCAGGTGGCGCTGGACTTGCAGCCGCAGTATCGGCCCGTGATGCAGGCGCAAAAGTGATACTACTTGAAAAAGAACCTATCCCAGGCGGTAACACTAAGTTAGCTGCTGGCGGTATGAACGCTGCAGAAACTAAGCCACAGGCTAAGTTAGGTATCGAAGACAAGAAACAAATCATGATCGACGACACCATGAAAGGTGGCCGTAATATTAACGATCCTGAACTGGTTAAAACCTTAGCGAATAACTCTTCCGATTCTATCGATTGGTTAACCTCTATGGGTGCCGATATGACCGACGTTGGTCGTATGGGCGGCGCAAGTGTGAACCGTAGTCACCGTCCAACGGGTGGTGCAGGTGTCGGTGCCCACGTAGCACAAGTGCTATGGGACAACGCCGTTAAACGCGGTGCAGATATCCGTTTAAATAGCCGCGTAGTGCGTATTCTTGAAGATGCGAGCGGTAAAATTACCGGCGTATTAGTAAAAGGTGAATACACTGGCTACTACGTGATCAAAGCGGATGCCGTTGTGATTGCTGCCGGTGGTTTTGCGAAAAACAACGACCGTGTCGCTAAATACGATCCTAAGTTAAAGGGCTTTAAAGCGACTAACCACCCAGGTGCAACCGGTGATGGCTTAGACGTAGCACTACAAGCTGGCGCGGCAACCCGTGACTTAGAATACATCCAAGCTCACCCAACCTACTCACCAGCGGGTGGTGTGATGATCACCGAAGCTGTTCGTGGTAACGGTGCAATCGTGGTAAACCGTGATGGTAAGCGCTTTATGAACGAAATCACCACCCGTGATAAAGCGTCTGCGGCAATCCTTCAGCAAAAAGGTGAGAGTGCTTACCTCGTATTCGATGACTCAATCCGTAAGAGCTTAAAAGCCATCGAAGGTTATGTGCACTTGAACATAGTTAAAGAAGGCAAAACCGTTGAAGATCTGGCTAAACAGTTAGATATTCCAGCCGCTGAACTGGCGAAAACAGTAACAGCATACAATGGCTTCGTGAAATCAGGTAAAGATGCTCAATTTGAACGCCCTGACTTACCACGTGAATTAGCCACAGGGCCTTTCTACGCTTTAGAAATCGCACCAGCCGTTCACCACACTATGGGTGGTGTTGTGATTGATACTAAGGCGGAAGTGAAGAGCGAAAAAACCGGTAAACCAATCGAAGGCTTATATGCCGCAGGTGAAGTGACTGGTGGTGTTCACGGTGCTAACCGTTTAGGTGGCAACGCTATCTCCGATATCGTGACCTACGGCCGTATTGCCGGTGCTTCTGCCGCTAAATACGCTAAAGATCACTAGTAAACCGAACAGGGTAAAAGGATTTACCCTTGGTTCCTATAGCACGACCTATGAGAACCCTTGCTTATACTTAAGCAACAGAGATACACAGATAAGCGAGCCGTCAGGGGCTCGCTTTTTTTATGCCCAATTGATGACAAAGCTCACTCTTTTAATGACTGTAGGCGCACTGCCAGAGGACAAAAAGCCCGGAGTCACTTACACTCATTGCCAGTAATCAATAGACTTGGTAGGTGATTGAAATGAGAATTGGATTTTTTAGCGCAAAACAGTATGACATTGAATATTTTAACCGTACCAATGTCGCTTTTGGTGCGCAAATTGAGTATTTCGATTACCGCCTATGCATGCAGACGGTAAAACTTGCCGAAGGGTATGACATCATCTGCGCCTTTGTGAATGATTCCCTCTGCGAAGAAGTCCTAGTGGAACTCGCCAAAGGTGGCACAAAAATTATCGCCATGCGCTGCGCCGGATTTAACAATGTCGATTTAGTTGCCGCAAAACGCTTAGGAATGCAGGTTGTAAACGTACCCGCCTATTCTCCCGAGTCGGTTGCCGAACATACTGTCGCATTAATGTTGACACTGAATCGTAAAATCCATAAAGCCTATCAACGTACTCGCGATGCTAACTTTTCCCTCGAAGGTTTGGTCGGCTTTAATATGTTTGGCAAAACCGTAGGGGTGATTGGCACGGGTAAAATCGGCGTGGCCACCATCAAAGTATTACAGGGCTTTGGCTGTAAAGTCATCGCCTTCGATCCTTTTATCAACCCAGCGGTTGTCGCATTAAATGTAGAATATCAGGATTTGGATTCTATCTATGCCAACAGCGATATCATTAGCTTACACTGCCCATTAACCGCCGATAATCATCACTTACTCAATAAAGAAAGCTTCGCCAAGATGAAGCCCGGCGTGATGGTGATCAACACCAGCCGTGGCGGTTTACTTAACGCCTTCGATGCAATGGAAGCCTTAAAACTCGGCCAAATCGGTTCATTAGGCCTCGATGTATATGAAAACGAGAAGGGCCTATTCTTTGAAGATAAATCCAATGAAATCATCCAAGACGATGTATTCCGCCGTTTATCTGCCTGCCATAATGTGATTTTTACCGGGCATCAAGCCTTCCTCACCGAAGAAGCCTTGAGCGCCATCGCCAAAACTACCCTCAATAACCTAAAAGCCCTGCGTGCGGGCGAGCTTTCGGGTAACGAGCTGTTTTAACTGACAGATAAATCCCTGACTGCTAAAGTGAGGCTTCACCTTCGAAGCCTCACAGAGGGATCTCAATATGCTAGTCACTCAAGAATCTCAGGATATCACCACGCCCACAGGGCTAATGCGCACTTATATCTACCGCCCAGACGCACAGGGGCAATTTCCTTGTATCATCTTCTATTCGGAAATATTTCAGCAAACTGCGCCCATCGCACGCGCCGCGACTATTCTCGCTGGCCATGGTTTTGCCGTATTGGTGCCCGAAATCTTCCATGAACTCAATCCCATAGGCACAGTACTGGCATATGATGATCCGGGTAAAGATAAAGGCAATGCCGATAAGTTTGCTAAACCCTTAGAACACCACGATAGCGACACCCAAGCGCTTATCGATTTTGCCAATCAGCAAAGCTATTGCAGCGGCAAGGTAGGCAGCATGGGCGTGTGTATCGGTGGCCACTTAGCCTACCGTGCGGCACTCAATCCCTCGATTCTCGGAGCATTTTGCCTCTACCCAACGGACATTCATTCCAATACTTTGCCCTGCAACTACGGCAATGATTCACTGAGCCGCAGTGGTGATATTCAAGGGGAGTTAGTGCTAGTGTTTGGCAAGCAAGATCCCCATGTATCACCCGAAGGTAGGGTACTTATCCACCAGCAATTAATGGCGCTGAACCGTAATTTCACTTGGCTTGAAGTCAATGCCCAGCACGCCTTTATGCGCGATGAAGGTGAACGCTTTGACCCCGCACTCGCACTGCAAATGTATTTACAGGCGGTGGCATTCTTTCACAAAGCATTGCGATAGCGAATAAAATTTGAGCAAAACAAAAACATCCATCACCTTGCCCAAGTGGATCTAAGTGAACTAGGCTTATTTGAGCATTCTCGCGGTGAGAATGAGGCTAAGTGAGGGAAATGATGAATAAAGCCATATTGATCCTAGCTTGTGTGTTGGGACTTGTAGCCTGCAGTTCACAATACATTATGAGCACTAAGGATGGGAAAATGATCACCACTGACAGCAAACCTAAGCTGGATAAAGATACTGGCATGTATATATATAAAGATGAAGAAGGTCGTGAAGTGATGATCAAGCAAGACGATGTTACTCAAATTATTGAGCGATAACCTCGTTTATTTACGTCTTAACTATCTATAACTCTCAAATAGACAATGATAGCTATAACATTGCGCGCAAAAGAAAGGGCTGCTCCTATGGTGGCCCTTATCATTTTTACAATATAGCATTTGCCGTTATGGGTAATGCACTGCCTCGCAAAAGAAAGCCTTTCGGAAACAACTTCGATTACTCTGGGTCAAACTTCTTTTTGCCTTCGAGCACAGCCCTACGCTCGGCAAGTGGACTCTGATCTGCAAGCTTTAGCACTGCCTTTTGCAGCATGAGGTTATTGGGGTAAGTAATAGTATCGCCATTATCCCGGTGAATAAGCACATGGAATAAGGCTATCTCAATAATCACCCCGCTGATATCTTCATCCTTATCAACCACCCGAATACGTTCACCGATACGGTAGGGAAACACGAAAAAAATCAGCACGCCTGCGGTTAAGTTACTCAATATCGACCATTGAGCGACTAATGCCACGCCCATCACAGCAAAGGCGGATGACACAAATAACGACACATCCTGATAACCCAACCCAAGGGACACGGCCATCAATGACAGCGTAATAAAAAACATCACATAGGAGATAAAACGAGTGACTAAGCTAGTGCGCGCCACACTCACCTGCTTCATTAATGCGAGTTTTCTCACCCAATGGGTTAACGCCCGCTGTAAAAAGATAAACACTGCAAGATAAATACAGGCAAGCAGGATTTGATTTGTCATAATAGCCACTCAATTTATGAAACCGTCTGAATTCTAACTTTTTTGCGCGAGCAGTTATAGAGCCGCAAATAAACGAAACAACAAAACTGAGTAACCACATACAATGACCGATTCTACCCTGTTATACGAAACCCAAGATGCACTTGGTCCCATTCGCGTGCTCGACTACGACGACTCACGGATCCTGTCCTTTGGGGATAATGATGAACAGAGTAAAATTCTTAAGGCCGCTCCCCATATTCCCCAGCACACTTATGTGCAGGCCATGCTATTAGTTCTACTTTTTTGCAAACCTAAGAGTGCGATTGTGCTCGGCTTAGGGGGCGGTGCGATTATCCATGCCCTGCGCCATTTTGACGCGGCTATCAAACTCACGGCAGTCGAGCTTAGGCCCGCGGTGATCGAACTGGCGAAACGTTATTTTCAATTGCCGATGGGTAAAAAGCTCAATCTAATCAATGATGATGCCATTAGCTTCTTGGCCACTGGCGAGCATAAAAAAGTCGATGTGATATTTGCCGATATCTACACAGCTAAGGGAGTTGAAACTGGCCAGCTTGCACCAGTATTCCTTGAGCAATGCACTCATCTGATTAAACCGAACGGTTATTTAGTGCTGAACTGCTGGAAAGAGCATAGCCAAAATCGACAATTACTAGCCGATCTAGGCCAACATTTTGCCCATGTGAATGCTTGCCTTACCGGCGGTGGCAATTGGGTGATTTTTGCCAGCCAATCCCCCCAATTATTAGGCACTTCGGCACTGAAAAATAATGCGCAATCTTTATCGCAACAATTGGACTTTGTCCTTGAGCGGTCACTGACACGCTTTGGGCCTTGGATTTAAGATTAATCTCAGTCAAATGGCTTAAATTAGTTAACCCTAAGGCTGAGCTTTGTTATTCTTCACAAATTCCTATGATATGAGTTGTCACAATGAAAAATAAGCACCAATTTATGTTAAGCGTTATGGCTCTGGCGTGCCTTAACTCTCTCAATGCTAACGCCGAAACCTTTAGTTTTGACACTCGTAACTCACTCAATTCAGACACATTAGTGCTCTTTCAAAGCGCAGATGCCACTACCTATGGGATCGACGTTTTACCCCAATCGACCCAAGATCAGCTAAATCTCGCCACGGCGGATAACAGTTTCTCCGGCAAACAAGGGGAAATACTTGAGATTTTAGTACCCAGCGAAATCGATGCGAAGCGAGTGCTCTTAGTCGGTATTGGCGATGCTAAAAATTTAACCCCAGGTGATATCAATACCCTAGGTGGTAATATTGCCGCCAAGCTGGAAACTGTGCCGCAAGCCACAGTCCGAGTGCTAACCCAAGGCTTAACGACGCCCCTATTTGCGGCAGAATTGGCCCACGGTATTGAGCTACGCAGTTACCGCTACAGCCAATTTAAGGCCAACGATCACGCCGAGAAAAACTATCAGATCGGTGTTGATGATTTAAGCCTTAATCAAAAACACCATAAAAATCTGCAAGCGGTTGAAGCGGGTGTGTTTTTAGCGCGGGATCTGACCAATGCCCCCGCTGGCATTATGTATCCCGAGAGCTTTGCCAATGAAGCGAGAAAACTTAAATCCCTCGGCGTTAAAGTCACAGTATTAGAAGCCAAAGATATCGAACGTTTACATCTAGGCGCCTTAGCGGCTGTGGGTAAAGGCAGCGAACGCCCACCCAAGCTCGTGGTTGCCCATTGGCCGGGAAGTAAAGACGCACCAATCGCCTTGGTGGGTAAAGGCATTACCTTCGACTCAGGCGGTTACAACATTAAAGCGACAGGCACTTCTATCGCACGGATGAAGTCGGATATGGCGGGCGCAGCCACAGTACTAGGCACAGTAAAAGCCATGGCGATTCAAAAAGCGCCGGTGAACTTAGTGGCAATTATGCCCATGGCGGAAAATATGGTCTCGGGCCATGCGATGATCCCTGGCGATGTAATTAAAACCGCCCAAGGTCTCACCGTTGAAGTGCTCAATACCGATGCCGAAGGCCGCCTAGTGCTGGCCGATGGCCTTTGGTACGCCAGAGAAAACTATAAGCCTTCTATTATTGTCGATGTCGCGACCTTAACGGGCTCCAAAGTTGGCGCGCTCGGCAGTGTGTACGCGGGATTGTTTACCGACTCAGAGGCTTTAGTGCAACAGTTAACCTATGCGGGTCAACAGGTTGGCGAAAAAGTCTGGCGTCTACCCTTAGATCAAGCCTATGCAGATGAGCTTAAATCCACAATCGCGGATCTGAAAAATACGGGTAAAGAAGGCAGCGCGGGCGCTTCCTCTGCGGCCATGTTCTTAAAACGCTTTGCGGGCGAACAGCCCTGGGCGCACTTAGATATCGCCGGTAATGCCTTAACCGCCACCGATACCGCCGTGGTACCTGCGGGGGCCACAGGTTATGGCGTGCGCTTACTCAGCACTTGGTTAACTCAGCCGAAGAAAAACTAGGTTCTCAGCGTCTTGTTTTAACTGAATTTATGCTGAAAGGGATATCACTGATATCCCTTTTTTATGCCTGAAATTTAGCATAATCCATTTATAGAAAAGTCATCGCCTACAACCCAGACCCAATTCTAATCACACCAAACCCGCAGCAGCAGTGGAAAAACCGATTGAGTCCGACCTAATCGCATCAATATTCGATTAAACCGATTAGGATGATAGTTTTTATCCGTTATATTAATTTTATGCGAGTCGGTAATATGCTTCACATCGACAGGACACAAGCAAATGTCCTCGTTATGAACTTAAGCAATCACAACTCAATGGAAGCATAAAATGACTCAATCAATTATCAACAGCACAATCAAACCATTCAAAGCCACTGCCTATCACAATGGTGAGTTCGTTCCAGTAACGGAACAAGACCTGTTAGGTAAATGGTCAGTTGTCTTCTTCTACCCAGCAGATTTTACCTTTGTTTGCCCAACTGAATTAGGCGACATGGCTGATCACTACGAGAAGTTGCAAGGCATGGGCGTTGAAGTTTACTCAGTATCAACTGACACACACTTCACCCACAAAGCATGGCATGACACGTCAGACACCATCAAAAAGATCAACTTCCCAATGCTGGCTGACCCAACAGGCACTATCAGCCGTAACTTCGGCGTGATGATTGAAGAAGACGGTTTAGCACTGCGTGGTACTTTTGTGATTAACCCAGAAGGCCAAATCAAGGTCAGCGAAGTTCACGATTTAGGCATCGGCCGTAGCGCTCAAGAGCTTGTTCGTAAAATTCAAGCTGCTCAATATGTTGCGACTCACGACGGTGAAGTTTGCCCAGCTAAATGGCAACCAGGTGACGAAACATTAGCACCGTCTTTAGACCTCGTTGGCAAAATCTAATCTCGCCTAAAGGTCAACCCGCCAATCTGATTCTCCCCCTGCAAGAGTCAGATTGGCACCCCTCGCGTATATTCATCTTTTTTAAGCGATTTTGGAGCCATCACATGTTAGATGCGAATTTGAAAAATCAACTGCAAACCTATCTGCAAAACCTCAAGAGACCAGTTGAACTTGTCGTGTCTGCAGATGAGACCAAAAAGTCTCAAGAATTAAAAAGTTTAGCCAATGACATCGTCAGCCTATCTTCTCTGGTGAGCCTGAAAGAAACTCAGGGCGAACGCCCCCCGGCGATGACAGTCATTAACCCAGAGCTTAATACGCAAATCAGCTTTGCGGGTCTGCCTATGGGTCACGAATTTACCTCACTCGTGTTGGCTTTACTGCACACGGGTGGACACCCAATCAAACTCAGCGATGACATTATCGAGCAGATCCGCAATCTGCCGGGCAAATACGCCTTTGAAACTTACGTCTCTCTCACCTGCCAAAACTGCCCAGACGTAGTGCAGGCTCTGAATATGATGGCCGCGATTAACCCGAATATCACCAACGTGATGATCGATGGTGCCCTGTTCCAGGATGAAGTGGCGAGCCGCAACATTATGGCCGTGCCTTCTGTCTACTTAAATGGCGAAGTGTTTGCTGCTGGCCGTATCAGCATAGGTGAGATTTTAAATAAACTGGATACCAATGCAGCAAGCCGCAAGGCCGATGAAATCAATGAAAAAGCGCCCTTCGAAGTCTTAGTGGTTGGCGGCGGCCCAGCCGGCGCAGCGGCAGCTATTTATGCGGCCCGTAAAGGCCTTCGTACTGGTATTGTTGCCGACAAGTTTGGCGGCCAAGTGGCTGAAACGGTAGGAATTGAAAACTTTATTTCGGTCAAAGCGACCGAAGGTCCAAAGCTAGTGGCAAACCTTGAAGCCCATGTGCGTGACTATGAAGTCGATATCATGGATAACCAAAAAGCCGTTAAACTGGCAAGCGATGGCCTGTTCGAACTTGAACTGGCAAGCGGGGCTAAATTACGTAGCCGTACCGTATTGTTAGCCACTGGTGCCCGCTGGCGTGAAATGAACGTCCCCGGCGAGAAAGAATATCGCGGCAAAGGTGTTGCTTACTGCCCACATTGCGATGGCCCGTTATTTAAAGGCAAGCGTGTGGCGGTGATCGGTGGCGGTAACTCAGGTATCGAAGCGGCTATCGATCTTGCCAACATAGTAGAACATGTGACTGTGCTGGAATTTGATAAAACCCTGCGTGCCGACGATGTATTGCAACGTAAAGCGGCGTCTATGGGTAACATTAAAATCATTACCCAAGCGATGACCACAGAAGTGACAGGCGATGGCACTCGGGTTAATGGCCTGAACTACACAGACAGAGCCACTGGCGAGAGTCACCATGTCGCACTTGCGGGTATCTTCGTGCAGATTGGGCTAGTGCCAAATGCGGAATGGTTAAAAGGCACTGTTGATTTAACCCCTCGTGGCGAGATCATAGTCGATGAGCGCGGCCAAACCTCAGTACCTGGCGTGTTTGCCGCAGGTGATGTGACTAACTCACCTTACAAGCAAATCATTATCGCCATGGGTAGCGGTGCAAATGCCTCACTGGGCGCATTTGATTACCTCATACGCCACAGCGATGAAGAAACCGCCGAAACTAAGGCCGCTTAAAGCTTAACCCGCTAACACCAACAAAATAGCCAGCATTCGCCTGTCTCTTGATCACAAGTCTTCGTGATTGAGAGACATGGCCAATTCGTAACCCTCAAGGATGGTTTGTAACCTAAACCATCCTTCCCACAATACCTCTACACAAGCTCGACCTGTCCGCTTGGT